>JAIERF010000116.1 GCA_019747075.1 Pseudomonadaceae bacterium | reverse complement strand
TCACCAGCGTGGCCACCACAGCCAAGCTGGTTGCGCTTACGCGCAACGCGCCATGCCTGGCGCACGCAATAAAAAACGCGGCCGAAGCCGCGTTGCGATATGAGCGAGGTGGCCGACAGCGCCTGAGGCACGTCGGAACCCCCACCGGAGGGCATCGCATAATCAGGCCGGCGCGCTGGAGTGAACGCGCCGGACGTTTTGCTTCAAACAATTACCCGTTACGGGTACAGGAAACCATCGCGCTGTAGGAGCGGCTTCAGCCGCGAAGTTCGCGGATAAATCCGCTCCTACAAAAAATCAATCGTGCCTGCATCCCATAACGTGAACAGCGCTTAGAAAAAGCCCAGCGGATTGATGTCATAGCTCACCAGCAGGTTCTTGGTCTGTTGGTAGTGGTCGAGCATCATCTTGTGGGTTTCACGGCCGACGCCGGATTTCTTGTAGCCACCGAACGCGGCGTGAGCCGGGTACAAGTGGTAGCAGTTGGTCCACACGCGACCGGCTTTGATCGCCCGGCCCATGCGGTAGGCGCGGTTGATGTCGCGGGTCCACAGACCGGCACCCAGGCCAAACTCGGTGTCGTTGGCAATCGCCAGCGCTTCGGCTTCGTCTTTGAAGGTGGTCACGCCGACCACCGGGCCAAAGATTTCTTCCTGGAACACGCGCATCTTGTTGTGGCCCTTGATCAGGGTCGGCTGGATGTAATAACCGCTGCCCAGGTTGCCTTCCAGGCGCTCGACGGCGCCGCCGGTGAGGATCTGCGCGCCCTCAGCCTGGGCGATGTCCATGTACGAGAGGATCTTCTCGAACTGCTGTTGCGACGCCTGGGCGCCAACCATGGTTTCGGTGTCCAGCGGGTTGCCACGCTTGATCTGTTTGATCTTCTTCATTACCTCGACCATGAAGGCGTCGTAGATCGACTCCTGCACCAGGGCGCGGGACGGGCAGGTGCACACTTCACCCTGGTTGAAGAAGGCCAGCACCAGGCCTTCGGCGGCCTTCTCGATAAAGGCCGGCTCGGCTTGCATGATGTCTTCGAAGAAGATGTTCGGCGACTTGCCGCCCAGCTCCACGGTGCTCGGGATAATGTTCTCGGCGGCGCACTTGAGGATGTGCGAACCGACCGGGGTCGAACCGGTGAAGGCGATCTTGGCGATGCGCTTGCTGGTGGCCAGGGCTTCGCCGGCTTCGCGGCCGAAACCTTGCACCACGTTGAGCACGCCCGGCGGCAGCAGGTCGCCGATGATTTCCATCAGCACAGTGATCGACAGCGGGGTTTGCTCGGCTGGCTTGAGCACGATGCAGTTGCCGGCGGCCAGGGCCGGAGCCAGTTTCCAGGCGCCCATCAGCAGCGGGAAGTTCCACGGAATGATCTGCCCGACCACGCCCAGCGGCTCGTGGAAGTGATAGGCGGCGGTGTGTTCGTTGATTTCGGCGGCGCCACCTTCCTGCGCGCGGATGCAGCCGGCGTAGTAACGGAAGTGGTCGGCGGCCAGCGGCACGTCGGCGTTCAGGGTTTCGCGCACGGCCTTGCCGTTGTCCCAGGTTTCCGCCACGGCCAGCAGTTCGAGGTTGGCCTCGATGCGGTCGGCAATCTTCAGCAGCACCAGGGCACGGTCCTGCACGCTGGTCTTACCCCAGGCATCGGCGGCGGCATGGGCGGCGTCCAGAGCCAGCTCGATGTCGGCGGCGTCCGAGCGCGGGAACTCGCCAATCAGCGAGGCGTCCACCGGGCTGGTATTGCTGAAATACACGCCGTTGACCGGAGCGACAAACGCACCGTTGATGTAGTTACCGTAGCGCGGCTTGAGGGTAAGGATGGAGCCTGCGGAACCGGGTTGTGGGTAGATCATGATCATGGCCTCTGTGCTGGTCGTACCTGTCCGGGGTTCGCGGCAGGTGATGGGTCGATCTTTGCAGCCGCTCTGCCCCGGCGGTATGCGCCCATGGCATAAATGGCTTAGTTCTTTGGTACTGGCAGACCGTTGAAAAACTACCTGCGTTGGCAATCCTGCGTTAAAAGCGGCCTAAAAATGCTCATTTACAACTCGTAAACTCCGCTTTTTAGGCGCTTTGACCAGCCGGAGGCTGTTACTACGTAGCGCCTTGTCTTGCCTGCCTCGCCTACGTTTTTTCAACGGCCTGCTAACTGCTTTCAGGGCTGCGCCTGGCGCCCTGCTCGGCTGGCGCTAACGCCCCAGCGTAGTTCAACGTCGCGCCGGCATACGCACCGAGCGCGAGGCCGTGTCCGCCACTGGCTCGGGTTTGTAACCCAGGCGCAGGCCACCCCAATGGCGGCCCTTGACCATGATCGGCACCGACAGGTCGTGCATCAGCTCGCCGGTGTCGCGGGTGTAGGTCTGCAACAGCAACGCCTGCTGATGGCTGCCACAGCGGGCGCCGGTGCGGTCGTTGAACAGGCGTTTGCTGCGGCTATGGATCACATCATGTTCACGGTTGCCGGTGGGCTTGGCGCTGAACGCCTGGTTATGGGTCGGCACATAGCCATCCGGGGTGCAGGCGATGGCGAACACCAGGCCCTCGTGGCGACTCAGCAACGGCTCCTGCAGGGCCGGCAAGGTCTTGTCGGTGTAGTCGTCAAAGCGACTGCGGTACTGCTGCGGCCAGGTGTTGGCGATGGCCTGGTAATCGCGATCGAGCAAGTCTTCCAGGCGAATGCGACCGCGCTCGATATCGGCCTCGAACTGCGCAGCAATCGCCTGGGCGCCTTCGCGGGCTAGGTCCAGCACGCGCTGGTGGTAGTCATCCAGGGCCACCGCCGCCAGGCGCTCGCTGATCTGTTCGGCCTGCCCCTCCAGGCGTTCGGCAGCCGCGCCGAGGCGGCGGGTATGGGCATCGCTCTGGGCCAGGTCGCCGCGCATCTGCTCCACCGCACCGAACAGGCTGCCGAGCTGGTCGCGGTTGTTGTGTGCACCCTGGGCAATCTCGCCGATCTGCGTCGCCACGCCCTGGGCCAGCTCGGCGATCTGCTCCAGGCCGCCGCCGGCCTGTTCGACCGCGCCAACACTGATGTGCAGGTCGCTGGCCAACTGCTGGATCTGCTCGACCACGGCCGCCGTCTGCTGCTGGATATCGGCGACCATCTGGCCGACTTCCTCGGTGGCGCTGGCGGTGCGTCCGGCCAGGCCACGGACCTCGTCGGCGACCACGGCAAAGCCGCGGCCGTATTCGCCGGCCCGCGCCGCCTCAATGGCGGCATTCAGGGCCAACAGGTTGGTCTGACTGGCAATCGACTGGATCACCTGAGTGACGCGCTGGATGTCCTCGCTGCGCTTGCTCAGGGTTTCGATCAACACCTGGCTGGCACTGGCGCGCTGGCTGAGCTGGTGCATGCGGGCAATGGTTTGCTGCACCACGGCCAGGCCCTCGTCGCTGCTCTGCCGCACCTGCAAGGCGGCGCCGGCGGTCTGCTGGCTGAGTAGCGAGGTCTGCTCCTCGGTGGCGATCATGTTTTGCGCATTGCCGACGATGCTGTCGGCGGCCTGCAGCTGCGAGCGCAGACGCTCGCCCAGTTGTTTGACCGCATAAGCCACCTCGGCGGCCGACAGGGCATTTTGCGTGGTGGTCTGTGATAGCTCGCGGCTGAGCTGGCTGATCTGCAGGGCGTCCACCGCGCCAGCCGACTCAGTCGCCGCCGGGCGGGCCCACAGCAGTGGCAGCCACAGCAGCAGCGCGGCCGGCAGCAACGCCAGCAGCAGACTCAGCTGACCGCCCGCCAGGGCCCACAACAACAGCGCCAACCCCAGGCTTTGCAGGACAGCGACCCAGGCAGCAGGCAAACGGCTAGGAGACATGGCAAACCTCGACAACGGAAAAATTGACTCAACGGTCATTTAGCAACGTCACCCGGCATAGGGCTATCACTCAATGGTCGTAGAGCGGCGGCGCTTTGGTCGCAGGTGCCGACAACCCAAAACCGTAGGATGGTGTTGAGCGCAGCGATACCCATCAGAGATTTGCGCCGCGGGGTTATGCGATGGGTAGCGCAAGCTCAACCCATCCTACGAGCTCGGCCTCCTGACGGGACCGGGGAAGCGCGGCGCCTGCTAGATCTGTGGGCATTCAGCGGCAGCGCGATATATCTGCCGCTTTTACCTTCGGCAAAAACGCCAAAAGGCCGGCAATGCCGACCTTCTGGGTTGTAACGCGGGGGATGCGCTGCCGCTAAAGCCTTAGTGTTTGGCCACCAGCTCTTTCGGCAGTTTGAAGGTCCAGAGCATGCCGCCCTGGTTGAAGTTCTTCACCCGCTTGGCCACTTCGCCGCCCCACAATGGCACTGCGCCGCCCCAGCCAGACAGCACCGAGACATACTGCTCGCCGTCCATTTCCCAGGTAACCGGGGAGCCGAGTACGCCGGAGCCGGTCTGGAATTCCCAGACCTTGTCGCCAGTCTTGGCGTTGAAGGCCTGCAGGAAGCCCTCAGGATTGCCGGTGAACACCAGGTTGCCCTTGGTGGTCATCACCCCGCCCCACAGCGGCGCGAAGTTCTTCTGGCGCCAGACTTCCTTGCCGGTCTTCGGGTCGATGGCGCGCAGCACGCCGATGTAATCCTCGTTCAGCGGCTTGATGGTGAAGCCGGCACCCAGGTAGGCAGCGCCCTTCTTGTAGGCGATGTCTTCGTTCCAGATGTCCATGCCCCACTCGTTGGACGGTACATAGAACAGGCCGGTGTCCTGGCTGTAGGCCATCGGCATCCAGTTTTTCGCGCCGAGGAAGGCCGGTGCAGAGAACACGCTCTTGCCCTTGTTGGCCGCTGCCGGCGAACCCGGACGGTTGCTATCGTCGTAGATCGGCCGACCGTTCTTGTCCAGGCCCTTGGCCCAGGTGATCTTGTCGACAAACGGGAAGCCACGGATGAACTTGCCGTTGGTGCGATCCAGGACGTAGAAGAAACCGTTACGGTCGGCGGTGGCCGCCGCCTTGATGGTCTTGCCGCCTTCCTGATAGTTGAACGACACCAGCTCGTTCACCCCGTCGAAGTCCCAGCCGTCGTGCGGCGTGGTCTGGAAGTGCCACTTGATGGTGCCGTCATCCGGGTTGAGGGCCAGACGCGAGGACGAGAACAGGTTGTCACCAGGGCGCAGGTGCGAGTTCCACGGTGCCGGGTTACCGGTGCCGAACAGCAGCAGGTTGGTTTCCGGATCGTAGTAGCCGCCCAGCCACGGTGCCGCGCCGCCGGTTTTCCACAGATCGCCCGGCCAGGTCTTGCCGGCTTCGCCGCCGGAGATGCCGTTCTCAACCGGCTTGCCGTCCTTGTAGACGTAGCCCATGTGGCCTTCCACGGTTGGGCGGGTCCACAGCAGGGCGCCGTTTTTCGGGTCGTAGGCTTCGATCTTGCCGACCACACCAAACTCACCGCCGGACACACCCGTGATCAGCTTGCCGTTAACCACCAGCGGAGCCGCGGTGATCGAGTAACCGGCTTTATGGTCAGCGACGCTTTTGCGCCACACCACCTTGCCGGTGTCTTTGTTCAAGGCCACCAGCTTGGCGTCCAGAGTGCCGAAAATCACCAGGTCGCCGTACAGGGCCACGCCGCGGTTGATCACGTCACAGCACGGACGAATGTCGTCCGGCAGGCGCGCATCGTACTGCCACAGTTCCTTGCCGGTGCGCGCATCCACAGCAAACACCCGCGAGTAGGAGGCAGTGACGTACATCACGCCGTCCTTGATCAGCGGCTGGGCCTGCTGGCCGCGCTGCTTTTCGCCACCGAAGGACAGGGTCCAGACCGGACGCAGGTCCTTGATGTTGTCGGTGTTGAGGGTCGTCAGCGGGCTGTAGCGCTGGCCCTGCAGGCCCATGCCGTTGGTGACGATCTGATCGGTGGTTTTCACATCATCGAGAATTTCCTGGTCAGTAACAGCCCAGGCGGATACGGCAGGCAAAAGCATGGCAGCGCACAGTGCGGTGAGCACGAATGGCTGGCGAAGACCGGTAGGTTTCATTGCGGCGACCTCTGCAGGGTAATTGTTGTCACCGGGAATTTTTCCCGGCCTGGGGCAGATTCTTGGCCGCCAGGCCCTTGCCAACAATTACTCGCAGGGTCGATTTCCCTCATCCGTTGGTAGCAGTACTCGCTTTGCGGCATGCCAGCCCTGGGGTGACCCGGAGGATGGGTTGAGCGCAGCGATACCCATCAACGCCCACAGAAAATCCCACGGTTACAGACTTAAGTGCCAGCCCGGCCACCTGAAAAGAGCATACCCAGCGCCCCCGCCGCATTGGACAGTGACGCCCCCGCTCCGGAGAAAGCCCCATGGCCCGCCTCATGCTGTTCTGCTGCCTGCTACTCAACTGCCTGGGCGTGCGCCTGCTGGCCGAACCGATCCGCATCGGCCTCAACTACCCGCACAGCGGCAACTACCAGGCCGAGGGCCTGGAGCTGCATCGCGGCGCCCTGCTGGCCGTGGCGGCCATCAACCGCGAGGGCGGTGTGCTCGGCCAGCCGCTGCAACTGCTGGCCCGCGACAGCGCCTCCAAGGCCGAAACCGCGCGAGCCAACGTCGACGCCTTCGCCGCACAAGGTGTACAGATGATCTTCGGCGGCGCCACCAGCGAGGAGGCGATCGCCGCCGGCCAGCGCGCCCACGACCTCGGCCTGCTGTATTTCGCCACCTTGAGCTATGCCGACGAAGTCACTGGCAGTGCCGGCCACCGCTACCTGTTTCGCGAGTCGAACAGCGCGCGCATGAGTGCCCGAGTGCTGGGTGAATACCTGGGCTGGAACATGCCGCGCCAGCGCTATCACTACATCCTGGTGGACGACACCTGGGGCCGCAGCATCGAAACCGAGTTGCGCACCAGCACCGCCAGCCAGGACCGCGCCCGCCATGGCCGCAGCGCCCTGCCCGCCCATGCCGCGATGCGCAAGGATTACCTCGCGGCCCTGAGCAAGGCCGCCGCCAGCGATGCCGACATCCTGGTCCTGGCCCTGCTTGGCGACGACCTGCAGCGCACCCTGCGCCTGGCCCACAACCTCAAGCTGCACACGCGCATGCAGATCATCGTGCCGCACCTGAGCAAGAGCATCGTCCAGCAGATCGGCCCCAAGGTGATGGCCGGCGTGATCGGCACCGAAGCCTGGACCTGGCAGGTGCCGGCGCAAGAGCAAAGCGCCAGCGGCCAGGCCTTCGTGCAGGCCTATATCGGCCACTACCAGGAATACCCGGCCAGCTCCGCCGCCTCGGCGTACAGCATCGTCATGCAGTGGGCCGACGCCGTGCGGCGCAGCGGCAGCCTGGCCAGCGAACCGCTGATCGGCGCCCTCGAAGACCACCGCTACAGCCTGCTCAAGGGCCCGCAGCAGTGGCGCGCCTTCGACCACCAGAATGTGCAGAACATCTACGCCGTACGCGTGCGCTCGCGCCAGCACATCATGCAGGACCCGCTCAAACAGGATTACTTCGAGATCATCCACCAGATGGCCGGCGACAACGCCGCCCCCAGCCTCGACGACTGGCAACAAGAACGCGGCGACCAGCTCAGCTTGCAATAGGCCACTCCGCTCAATCCAGGCGCTTAAAACGCGCCTGCTCGTAACGCGGGTACAGGTGGCTGACGCTGCGAATCAGCTCATAACGGCTCAGGTTCACTGCGGCAAATCGCTCGGGAATCGGCGCACGGATCAGCGCGTTCATCTCCGTCCCTTCGGCCGCGCCTTTGCGCAGCAAGCCATCAAGCCAGCCGAGGTAATCGGTCATCTGCGCAAAGGGTGCGTCACTGCTGGCTAGCGGGCCGTGGCCGGGCACGATGTGCTTCCAGGGCAGCGCCTGCAAGGTGGCGATATCCGCCAGCCAGACGTCCAGCCCCGGCGTGCCTGGGGTGGTCAGGGCGCGCTGGTAAAACACCAGATCGCCGGCAAAAAGCACCCCGCTGCGCTCATCGAAAATCGCCAGGTCGGCGCCGGTATGCCCACTCAGGGCCAGCAGGCGCAAGGGGTGATCGCCAATGGTCAGCAACCCTGTTTGCAACTCTTCGGTCGGCAATCGCACTTCAGTGCCGCGCATCCAGTCGCCCACCAGGCGGTACATGTTTTCCGCCATGGCCTCGCCCTGCTCGCGCAGCAGTTGGGTGGTGCCAGCCAGGGCGGCAATTGGCACATCGCTGAAGGCCTGGTTGCCCAGCACATGGTCGGGGTGGTGATGGGTAATCAGCAGTTTGATCACCGGCTGCTCGGTGACCTTGGCGATGGCCTGGCGTAGGGCCTCGCCGTAGCGCTTCGACGGCCCGCTGTCGATCACAACCACCCCCGCGTTGGTGACGATAAACGCCGTGTTGACGATATTGCCGCCGTTGTCCGCGGCAAAATTGTCGGTGCGCCCCTCCAGCACCCAGGTGTCCGCTGCGATCTGCCGGGGTTGCAGATCATAGTTCAGCTCGGCGTGGACCAGCGACGCGCAGCTCAGGGTTAGCAATAACAGCCAGCGCATAGGCACCTCTTGGTTTGGGATGAGGGTAATGGAACAACTTCGCGGTCAAGACCGCTCCCACAACAGCACCTTCGCCGTTATGGTCGTGACACGGCGCGGTCCAGGTGGGAGCGGTCTTGACCGCGAACAGGCGACAACGACGGCCTAAAGCTCAGCCTTGAACTCATTGCCATTGTTGTCGCGCAGCCACACTTCAGTCGGGGCGTTGCCGCGCACGTCGAAGCTCAAGGTGGGGTTCTCGCTGACGGCGGGAAACAGCTCCAGGGTGGCCAGTACGCTACCGTCGGCGCCGCGCAGTTCGGCCTGATTGAGAAAAAACTCCGGGATGCCACCGACCAGGCCGTTGTCCATCGGATGAGCCACCTGCAGGCGCAGGCGGCTGCCATTGGCCTGGGCGAAACGCTGGCCCTGCACCTGGCCCAGGCGCTCCTCCCAACCGGCCTGGGCACGCACCACGCTGGGCGCGGTGCAGCCACCGCCGGCAGCGTCGAGCTGGGTCGAGCCGACATGCCAGAGGCCATCGCGGGTCTGCACCGCCACGCGGATCGGCGTGGCCTGTTCGATACGGATGCGGATCGCCAGGGTCGGCTGCAGCAACGGGCCAGGGCGGAAGTCGAAGATCTGCGCGATCGGGTTCAGCTCGGCCCAGGCCAGCATGCGCACCACATCGCCGGCATAGGCACTGGCATCCACCTGCAACGGCACCTGGCGGGCGTCTTCGGCAAACGGCGGGACTTGCAGCTTGATCTGCGGGTCGAAGACAAACGCCTCGCCGTGCAGCAGGCGCGCGTGGTGGTAGTCCCACATCACCGAACTGACCGGATCAGCCGGCGCCGCCCAACCGTCCAGGGGCAAGGCCAGTACGGCCAGCAACAGGTAGCAACGCCAATCCAGCTGTTCCATCACCCACCTCCGGCCATTTCTGTGTGCGCGCTATTGAACGTCTTGGTACAACTCCGGCAACTCGTACTGCAGGCCGTATTGCGCATACAGCTTGCGCACCTCGCCTGCGAGGATCAGCTCTTCGAGCTTTTCTTCCAGGGCATAGGCCAGTTGCCGGTTGCTTTCATGCACCGCCATGCCGATGTCCCAGACCTGCTTGCCCATGTCCGGGTAGGCGTTTTCCGCTTTGGCGAACGCCGGGTTGGCGGCCTGTTTGAGCTGCCAGTCGATCTCGCCGCGCAGGGCCATCACCGCGTCCACTTCGGCGTTGTTCATCCCGACAAAGGCTGCCTCGGTGGTGGCGTAGTGATGCAGTTTGCCGCTGAGCATGCCGTCGAAGATCGACGACAGGTAAAACGACGGCACGCTGTCGACCTCGACCCCGATCGGGTTGTGCTGGAACACCGCGACACTGGGCACGCTGGCCAGCCGCCGCTGGTCGAAGGCCACCTGCCAGCGCTCGCGCTGATAGGGGCCAAACATCACCACGTGCTCGTTAATCAGCTCACCGAACTCGTTGCTCTTGTAGGAAAACTCGCGGTCGTACGGCACCCGCATCATCACGTCGGCCAACTCGTGGGGGCGCAGGTAATGACCGCGCCAGATGTAATCACGCAGGTCGTCGTCGAGCTTTTCCCCGGGCTGAGCCCAGATCACCTCAAGCGTTAGGCCCAAGCCCTTGGCCAGCGCCTTGGCGACCTCATAATCGACGCCGCGCGGTTGGCCATCCTGCTGGAAGCTGTAGGGCGCAAAGCCCTGATAGAGCATGACCTTGAGCACGCCAGACTCAGTAATCGAGTCATAGCTGCGCACCGGCGCCTGAGCCATTACCTGACCAGCGCACAGGCCCAGCACGCCGAGCCAGAGCCACAGCAGCAGGCGGATCGGGCGCATGCGCGTTACTCCTGAATGGCCACGCTTTCCAAGTAACTACGCACAGCCCAGAGTGCTTCCTGGCTCAGGTAGTCGGCCATCTTCGGCATGTACACGCGACCATCGCGCACCGCACCGTTGATCACCCGTTCCTTGAACCACTCGTCACCGCTGATGCCTTCTTCGAGCAGGCGCAGGTCCGGGGCGATACCACCGGACTTGGCTTCCAGGCCGTGACAGGCGGCGCAGTTCTGGTTGTAGGCCGAGGCACCGATTTCAATCGCCCTAGGGTTGCCGCGGTAGGGGTTCTCTTCCAGCCATTCTTTACCTACCGGCTCCAGGCCATCGGTCTTGACTGCCTGCGGCACCACATCGCCGTGAGCCCAGAGGTTGGCCGAGAAAGCCACCAGCAGCAGTGCCAAGCCGTTCTTTTTGATTGTCATGATGAAGACCTCGTTTATATCTGCACGCAGAGCTGTCGTTACGCCGCTCAGTTACAGGCATCTTAGAAAGCCCCTAGGCAGCAACGAATGCTGCTTTGGTGGCTCGCCTCTACTCCCTTGGTAGTAAGGCTTGCGGGGGCCGCGTAACAGGGCTTTCGAGGCAAGGCTAATTCAGGCGCGGTTTGGGCATTTTTCCCGGCATGGGCGGGTGCTTTTCCGTTTCCGCCGCGCGGGGGCGGTTCCACTATCGACTCGCCAGGTCAGCAACCACACGGCGACCGGCAGCCTTCTCAACCACGATGGGAACCGACCATGACAACAACAACCTTACCCAGCTCGCCACGCCCACTGGCGCTGGCCATTCATAGCCTGCTGCTGGCCGCCGGCCTTGGCCTGAGCGGCAGTGCCCTGGCCACCCCGGTGACCTGGGACGACATCGCCAACGACCACCTAACCACCAACAACGTGCTGCAATACGGCATGGGCACCAATGCCCAGCGCTGGAGCCCGCTGCAGCAGGTGAATGCCGATAACGTGTTCAAGCTGACCCCGGCCTGGTCGTACTCCTTTGGCGACGAAAAGCAGCGCGGCCAGGAGTCCCAGGCCATCGTCCATGACGGTGTGATCTACGTCACCGGCTCCTACTCGCGGGTGTTCGCCCTCGACGCCAAAACCGGCAAACGCCTGTGGACCTACAACCACCGCCTGCCGGACAACATCCGCCCGTGCTGCGATGTGGTGAACCGTGGCGCGGCCATCTATGGCGACAAAATCTACTTCGGCACCCTCGACGCCCGCGTCGTGGCCCTCAACAAAGACACCGGCAAGGTGCTGTGGAACAAGAAGTTCGGCGATCACGCCAGCGGATACACCATGACCGGCGCACCGACGTTGGTAAAAGACAAGGTCAGCGGCAAAACCCTGCTGGTGCATGGCAGCTCCGGGGATGAGTTCGGCGTGGTCGGCAAGCTGTTTGCCCGCGACCCCGACAGCGGCGAAGAAGTCTGGATGCGCCCCTTCGTGGAAGGCCATATGGGCCGCCTGAACGGCAAAGACAGCAGCCCGACCGGCGATGTCAAAGCACCGTCCTGGCCCAACGATCCGAACTCGCCGACCGGCAAGGTCGCGGCCTGGAGCCAGGGCGGCGGCGCGCCGTGGCAGAGCGCCAGCTTCGATGCCGAGACCAACACCATCATCGTCGGCGCCGGCAACCCGGCGCCCTGGAACGGCTGGGCGCGCACCGCCGAAGGTGGCAAGCCGAAAGACTACGACAGCCTCTACACCTCCGGCCAAGTCGGCGTCGATGCCACCACCGGCGAAGTGAAATGGTTTTACCAGCACACCCCCAACGATGCCTGGGACTTCTCCGGCAACAACGAACTGGTGCTGTTCGACTACCAGGCCAAAGACGGCAAAACCGTCAAAGCCACCGCCCACGCCGACCGTAACGGCTTCTTCTATGTGGTCGACCGCAACAACGGCAAGCTGCAGAACGCCTTTCCCTTCGTCGACAAGATCACCTGGGCCAGCCATATCGACCTGAAAACCGGCCGCCCGGTGGAGATCGAAGGCCAGCG
>JAIERF010000128.1 GCA_019747075.1 Pseudomonadaceae bacterium | reverse complement strand
GGTGCCAACTCCAGTTTGACCGCGTGCACATCGGCCAGGTACAGGCCGATAAAGCCGCTGATCAGCAAGGCCAGCGCCAACAGCGCGGGCAGGCCATTACTGATCGCCAACCACCCCAACAAGGCCGGTAACACCGACAGCCCCAGCTGCCGGTGCGCGGCGTCGTCCTGGCGCTCGCGGGCCATGGCCAGGCCCCAGTGAATCGCCCCCATAAAGGCCAGAATCACGGCGGCGTAGTGCAGCAGTGCCGTCAGTACATCCGCCCGCCAGGCGGTTGGGGTGATCCAGATACCGATGGCACCACTGATAAACGGAATCAGCCCGGCATAGCCGAGCAGGATGGCCAGACGCGGTGGTTGTGCGGCATTGAACGGGTGCATGGGGATTCTCCACTTCTGCTGTTTGCCAACCAGGTTAAGCGCCCTTGAGTGCCCGCCAGCCACGGCTAGCGCCACTGACTACGGCCAGCACCAGTGCCCCGGCAACGATGCCGGCCAGGCCATTGAGCAGTGGCGCGGTGAGTACGCTCAGTACGCTGCCGAGGGCGGGCAGGCCGGCGGCGCTGGCGGCCAGTTGCTCGATCAGGTGATGGGCCGCCGGGATGCCGTGGGTGAGGATGCCGCCGCCGACCATGAACATCGCCGCCGTGCCGATCACCGACAGGCTTTTCATCAGCCAGGGCGCGGCGCTCAGCAGCAGGTTGCCGAGGCCACGGAGCAGGCTGGAAGCCTTGCGGCTGAGATAGAGCCCGGCGTCGTCGAGTTTGACGATGCCGGCCACCAGGCCATAGACGCCGATGGTCATCACCACCGCGATCAGGGCCAGCACGCTCAGTTGCTTGATAAAGGGTTCGCCGGCAACGGTGCCGAGGGTGATAACGATGATTTCCGCCGAGAGGATAAAGTCAGTGCGGATCGCGCCGCCGATCTTGTCCTTCTCGAAGGCCAGCAGGTCGATCTGCGGATCGCTGAGGGCATGGCGCAGTTCCTCGTGCTCGGCCGCGCTGTCGTGCAGGTATTTGTGCGCCAGCTTCTCGAAGCCCTCGAAACACAGGAAGGCGCCGCCGAGCATCAGCAGCGGAATCACCGCCCACGGCGCCAAGCTGCCGATCAACAGGGCCGCCGGCACCAGAATTAGTTTGTTGCGCAGCGACCCCTTGGCCACCGCCCAAACCACCGGTAGCTCACGCTCGGCACTCACCCCGGTAACCTGCTGGGCGTTAAGGGCGAGGTCATCACCGAGGACGCCGGCGGTCTTCTTGGCCGCCACCTTGCTCATCAGGGCCACATCATCGAGCACGCTGGCAATATCGTCGATCAAGGTAAACAGGCTGCTTGCGGCCATCGGGGCGTCCTGAGGTTGTGGGCGGCTGGGAGTGTGAATGGGTGGGGTGGCGGGCGGCTATCGTGGGGATTAGAAGTCATTCTCGATAACTGGTAAAGCCACTTAACCAAGATGTCAATTAGCCGTTAGTGGTTAGAGGACTTTGCGGGCCTGGCTTATACTGTCAGATAGGCCATGTTTGCTGGCTGTTCGTCGGCCGGCACGACAAATGGCCCCGATCTGACTAGCCTTGAAGCAACGCTCGGGCTCACTCAAGGAACATCGCTATGGGCTTCAAACTAACAACGGCGACACGCATGTTGCTCGGCTTCAGCATCGCACCGCTGGGGCTGTTGTTACTGGCACTCTATAGCCTGAGCAATCTGGCGACCCTGCGCGATCAGTCGACCAGCATCGTCAGCAAGGAATGGCCGAAGATTGAACCTATCATGCAGATCGCCACCGGCGTGCGCGACAACGCGCGCAACACTCGCGACCTGTTGTTGAACAAGGACAATGCCGAGGCGCGCGCAGCCGTGCAGGTGACCAAGCAGCGCATCACCCAGGCCATGGATACCCTCGGCCCGCTGTTGCATCTGCCTAAGGGCCAGGCGCTGTTTGGCCAGCTCAAGGCGAACCGGGAAGCCTATGTGGCGGCCTTTAGCGAGGTGCTTGAGCGCCTCCAGCAAGGCCAGACCGAGCAGGCCAACAGCCTGTTGCATAGCCGAGTGATACCGGCGGAGTTGCAGGTCTACGACAGCCTGAACAAGCTGATGGCCCTGCAATCGGAGGTGTTTGCCCAGCGCAGTGTCGCGGCCGTGGCGATTTACGACGATGTGCGCATCATCATGCTCGGCATTCTCCTGGTGTGCCTGGCGTTGGTGGTGGCTGCCGCTCTGGTCGTTACTCGCAGCGTGACCCGGCCATTGGGCGGCGAGCCACTGACGGCGGCGCAAATCGTCCGGCAAATCGCCAAGGGCGACCTGACCGGCCAGGTGCCGGTGCAGGCCGGGGATAGCGAGAGCCTGATGGTCGATATGCAGGCGATGCAGCAGAGCCTGAGCCAGATCGTGCGGCAGATTTCCCACTCGGTCGATCAGGTGGCGTCCTCCTCGGAAGAGCTGAGCGCGGTGAGCAGTGAAACCACGGCCAACCTGCAGCGCCAGAACGAGGAAATCGAACAGGCCGCCACCGCGGTCAACCAGATGACCGCGGCGGTAGACGATGTGGCGCGCAACGCGGTGAGCACCTCCGAGGCCTCGCGCCAGTCCGAGCAGGCCGCCCAGCGTGGCCGCGCCCAGGTACTGAAAACCGTCGAGTCGATCGGTGCCCTGGCCAGCGGTGTCACCGACACCTCGCAATGCATCGAGCACCTGGCCGGGCGCGTGCATGAAATCAGTCGGGTGCTGGAAGTGATCCGCGCGATTGCCGACCAGACCAACCTGCTGGCCCTGAACGCGGCCATCGAGGCGGCCCGGGCTGGTGATGCCGGGCGCGGTTTTGCCGTGGTGGCCGATGAGGTGCGGGCGTTGGCCCATCGCACCCAGCAATCCACCGGCGAGATCGAGCAGATGATCGGCGGCATTCGCCAGGATACCGATGAGGCGGTCAACGCCATGCACAGCAGCAACTCGCTGGCCAGTGCGACACTCGACGTGGCCCGCTCGGCAGGCGAGGCGCTGGAGGAGATTACTCAGTCGATCTCGCAAATCAACGAGCGCAACCTGATGATCGCCAGCGCCTCGGAGCAGCAGGCGCAGGTGGCCCGTGAGGTGGACCGCAACCTGATCGGCATTCGCGACCTGTCCCAGCAGGTACTCGATGGTGCGCGGCATACCGACATCGCCGGGCAGGAGCTGTCACGCATGGCGGTCGCCCTGAACGGCTCGGTGGCGCGCTTTTCATTGGCCAGCTAAGGCGCGATGGGCTATCACGGTGAATAAAAAGGCGTGCCTGAGGCACGCCTTTTTTATTTGGCAACGGAGCCTAGAGGTTGTCGTCTGGCGCTTCGAGGCGGCTCAGGCGTTCTTCCAGGGCGGTGATGCGTGCTTCCAATTGCTCGTAGCGGCTGTCGTGGGGCGGGTTGTCGTGGCGCTCTGCTGGCCGGGCGCTGAGGGCGGCTTGCAGGTCATCCGCGCTGCCGAGCAGGTGCATATAGCGGTCTTCACGCTGGCCGGCCTGGCGCGCTAGCAGGCAGGCCAGGTCGCGGCTGATCAGGCGTTCAAGTTGATGTTGCAACTCGGCCACATCCTCGAAATCGTGCATGCGCTGGCTGCGGGTCAGCAGTTCGTTGAGGGTTTGCGGGCCGCGCAGCAACAAGAGGCCGAGCAGGATGACCTGGGCATGCACCAGCTCCAGCTGTTTTTCCGTGCGCTGCTCCCAGCGGTCGGCGCGGCTGCCCATCACCAGGCGCGCCAGGCCGCGGCCTTCGAGGCTGCGCAGGGTGTGGCCGACTTCGCCAGGGTTGAGGTTGAGCACCGGCTCGCGGCTGGTCTTCTGGTTGCAGGCCAGGACCACGGCGTTGAGGGTCAGAGGATAGGTTTCCGGGGTGGTGGCCTGCTTCTCGATCAGGCAACCCAGTACGCGTGCCTCGATGCTGGTCAGCGGCTCGGCAGCCAATGGATTCTGGCTGGGCAGGGACTCGGGCAGGTCGCTCATGGCGGGGCTCTCAAAGACAAAGGGACAGGCGCTAGCCTAGCCTGAGTGCGCCGTCGTGGACACCGCTAATAGTGGTGGCTGCATGGCGCTGGGTGGATGGGTGTGCGGGGTGCTGTCAGTGCAGGTGTTGGCGGCAGGCCAACATAAGAAAACCGCCCGAAGGCGGTTTTTTGTGCGTGTCTGCAGGGCAGATCAGGCGCGGGTGTCGAGGTACGGCTCGGGTTTAACCGGTTCAGCGGGTGGCCGTTGCGGGCCTGGGTTGTCGCGAATGTCCGGCAGATCTGTACCGTTGGCGCTGTCACGCAGTTGCAGTGCGGTTGACGTAGATCCAGAGGTGCTATCAACCTCGCCTTCGCTGGCAACAGCCAGGTAAGTGTCGATTTGCTTTTGCTGGCTATTGGCACTGTAGATCTGCGTGGCATACGTACGGCGATCAGTCTGGGTTTGTTCCCGGCTGGCTTGGTTCTCCGTGACTCGATCACTGGCGCGGTCGACGGCGCGGTTGACCTGTTCCGGGCTGACCGGGGCTTCAGGTGCCTGCGCCGCTTGCCCGGCTTTTTTGATGATCTGGGTCGAGAGCGGCAAGCTGCTGGTTGATCCGGCTACCTGCATACGACGCCTCCTCTGTAGTGCTCATGGCTTGATCTTAGGTTGAATTGCCGTGTTTGGTTATACGTATTGGCGATAGCGTTTTCGGGCTTAGACGGTGCGGTTTTTAGGCCTGCTCCAGTCGGCAGATTTCCTGACCAAGGACTGGCGTAACCGGGTGTTGCAAAGCACAAAGCCCGGCACAGTGGCCGGGCTTTGTGAGTACTGCTGTGGACACCTTAGTCGCGGTGTTTGTTGTGTTTTCTCTGGCCGTAGTGATTGCCGTTGTCGTGGTGGTGGCGATAGTTGTCATCGTCGTTGTGGTGGCGGTCATCGTCACGGTCGTCGCCGTATTCGTTGCCCAGGGCGCCGCCTGCCGCGCCGCCGACGCCGGCACCGATCATGCCGCCGGTCGAGCCGCCGACCTTGCTGCCGATCACCTGGCCGCCGGCCGCGCCAATACCACCGCCGATGGCGGCTTCGGTGCGATTGCGTTTGTCGGCACCGACGGCACTGCCGGCTGCGCCGCCGACGCCGGCACCAATGGTGGCACCGGTGCTGCCACCGATCTGTTCACCGACCACGGTCCCCAGTACGCCGCCGAGGGCACCGCCGATGGCGGTTTCGGTGTTGCTACCGGCCATGGCCAGGCTGGCGGTGAACGTGAGGGGCAGGAGCAGAAAAGCAAACTTCATGACAAAACACTCGCGGGTGGAAAGGCGCGCATGCTGCCGGTTGTGCGGTTTGGCGGCAAGCCCGTTGATCTATGCCTGTTAGCTCCATCACGGCCTGTTGTTTTGCCCCAAGCAGAATGGAACTCGTGGCTGTGGCGCCGGTCGCTCTAGCCGTCCGTTGAAAAACTACCTGCGTTGGCAATACTGCGTTAAAAACGGCCTCACAGCCGAAGGCTGAACGTGCTTCAGCACGGCCCCAAAGGGGGGAGCGAAGCGAATCAAATGCTCATTTACAACTCGTAAACTCCGCTTTTTCGGCAGTTTTGACCAGCCGGAGGCTGTTACTACGTAGCGCCTTGTCTTGCCTGCCTCGCCTACATTTTTCAACGGCCTGCTAGCGTTGCAGCCACAAGTGGGTGTCGGGCGCGGGCAGGCCGGGCGGGTTGGGGTAGTCGAGGGGGATCAGGGTGCGCTGTTCCAGCCCGGCTTGTTTGGCCAGTTGGCCGAAGTGGCGGGAAAACAGTGCTTGCAGGCTGCCGTCGGCCTGGATCAGGGCCAGGCCTTGCTCGAAGCGCTGCTTGAGCAACTGCTCGTGACGGTTGAAGGTGAAGTACACCGGCAGGTGATAGACCAGCGCCAGGTGCGGCTCGACCAGCAGTTCGCCGCCGGCGACGGGGTTTTCATCCAGCTCGCGCCAGGCTTCGTGCAGGCCGCGGTGATAGTAGTCGAAGCGGCGTTTGCCGAGCATCGCCAGCAGGTTGTCGGGGTTCGCCAGGCCTTCTACCGGCAGCTGGTTGCGGGCGAACAGGCTGAAATCGCTCCACTGGCTGCCAAAGCCGCCGCGCAGTTGGCGCAGGTCGGCCAGGGTGTTGACCTGGGCAAAGCGCTCGACGTCGGTTTTGCGGATCAGCAGCACGCGGTAGCCGAGCATGCCGTTGTGCAGGTCGAAGGGGATCACCGCGAAGTCACGCAGGCGCTCGGCACTGGGCGGCACGAAGGCCAGGTCCACCTGACCCTCACGAAGCATGTTCAGGCAACGTTCCTGGGCCGGGTCGGGCAGGGTGCTGGGGTGGATATGGGTTTCCCCATACTGGGCGGCGGTGCGCGCCAGGATCAGTTCCGCCAGCTCCAGGCGGTAGGCGTACTTCTGCACGGCATGCTGACAGACTCGCACGCGTTGATCGGCCTGGCTCATGGCGCTGAGCAGGCTGCCGACCAGCAGCAGGGCAAGGGTGAGGCCGTAACCGCGCATTCAGTCACTCGCAAACAGGAGGTGCCAGAGTGTACGCCTGAGGCTTGTGCCGACACCAACCACAGGTCGCGATTCTGTCGTTATGGGTCGCTACGGCAGCAGGTCGCGGTAGTCGTCCACGGCGGTGAACTCCTGGCTGTCCTTGGCGGGCTGGCGGCTGTCCGGTTGGCGCACCGCCAGCAGGTGGGCGATGCCGAAGGTGCGGGCGCTGCGCAGGATCGGCAGGCTGTCGTCGATAAACAGGGCGCGCGCCGGCTCGAAGGCGAAGTCGGCTTGCAGGGCGCTCCAGAACTGCTGGTCTTCCTTGGGGAAGCCGTAGTCGTGGGAGCTGATCAGGCGGTCGAAGTAAGGCGCCAGTTCGATGCGTTCGAGCTTCAGCGACAGCGAGTCGCGATGGGCATTGGTGATCAGCACCACCCGTTTGCCGGCGGCGCGGATGGCGGCCAGAAAGGTGTCGGCATCCGGGCGCAGGGCGATCAGGTGCGCCACTTCGCGCTTGAGTTCACGCACCGAGAGATTGAGCTCGCGGCTCCAGAAATCCGTGCAGTACCAGTTGAGTTGGCCGGCATGCTGGTGGAACAGCGGCAGCAACTCGTCATCGGCCTGTTGGCGACTGATGCCGTGCAGCTCGGCGTAGCGCTGGGGCAGGTGTTCGAGCCAGAAGTGGTTGTCGAAATGCAGGTCGAGCAGGGTGCCGTCCATGTCGAGCAACACGGTGTCGATGGCGGACCAGGGCAACGGGGTCATGGGCAGTTCTCGTCGGGGCGCCGGGGCGAAAGCTCGCACGGCCAGCGCGGCAGTAGCGTCAGCGCGCTATGATAACGCGCCGCCACGCCAAGGAGCCCCGTCATGCGCCAGAAACCCACCGTCCTCGCCAGCGAGATTGTCGCCAGCAGCCGTCTGTTTCGCGTCGAGCAACTGCAGTTGCGCTTCGCCAATGGCGTTGAGCGCACCTACGAGCGCCTGGCCAGCAAGGGCACGGGTTATGGCGCGGTGATGATCGTTGCGATGGCCGACGCGCGTCACGCGCTGCTGGTGGAAGAGTATTGCGCGGGCACCGACGACTATCAGATTTCTCTGCCCAAGGGGCTGATCGAACCGGGCGAGGATGTGTTGGTGGCGGCCAATCGTGAGCTGATGGAAGAAGCCGGCTTTGGCGCCCATCACCTTGAGTTGCTGGCCGAGCTGAGCCTGTCGCCGGGTTATATGAGCCAGAAGATTCAGGTGGTGCTGGCCCGCGATCTGTATGCGCAGAGCCTGCCGGGCGACGAGCCGGAGCCGCTGCGGGTTGATCGGGTCGACCTCGGCGAGCTGTCGGCGCTGATCGAGCATCCGCAATTCAGCGAGGGCCGTGCCCTGGCCGCACTTTATCTGGTCCGCGACCTGCTGACCCAGCGAGGAGAATTCACCCTATGAGCCATCCCTATCTGCCCGCCGTCATCGATCTGGTGCGTCAGGCCGGTGTTGCCACCCTGCCGTTCTGGCGCTGCGACACGGCGGTGACCGCCAAGCTCGATGATTCGCCGGTGACCGCCGCCGACCTGGCCGCCCACCATCTGCTGCTGGCCGGCCTGAACGCTCTGGCGCCGGAGATTCCGGTGCTTTCAGAGGAGGCTGCGGATATTTCGCTTGGCGAGCGCGCGCAATGGACCCGCTGGTGGCTAGTGGACCCATTGGACGGCACCAAGGAATTTATCGCAGGTTCCGAGGAGTTCACCGTCAACGTCGCGCTGATTGAGCAAGGTCGCGTGGTGTTTGGCGTGGTCGGCATCCCCACCACCGGCCGCTGCTATTTCGGTGGCGCCGGCCTGGGCGCCTGGCGCAGCGAAGTCGAGGCCGAGGCACAACCGATCAGCGTGCGCATTGCGCCTAGCGAAGCCTTCACCGTGGTAGCCAGCAAGCGTCACTCCAGCCCGGTCCAGGAGCGCTTGCTCGCCGGTTTGAGCGAGCAGTTTGGTGACCTGGACATGGCCAATGTCGGCAGTTCGCTGAAGTTCTGCCTGCTGGCCGAGGGCAATGCCGATTGCTACCCGCGCCTGGCGCCCACTTCGCAATGGGACACCGCTGCCGCTCAAGGCGTGCTTGAGGGTGCGGGGGGCGAGGTGCTCGATCTCAAGGGCTTGGCGCTGACTTACGAGGCACGCGAATCCTTCCTCAACCCATCGTTCCTCGCCCTGCCGCAAGCGGCTGCCTGGCGTGATGAGCTGGTGCAGCTGGCGCGCGCGCTGGACTGAACCGGGCGGGCCTGCCCCGGAGCGTGACCGTGCGCCGGGCCTTCGCGTCTGCTCTGCATTACCCCGCAGTTGCCCAGGAGCGCGGCCATGACCGATCACTGCCAGGCCTTAGAACGGCTTCTCCATCACGATATTCCGCTGACCCGCGCCATGCAGTTGCAGGTGCTCAGCTGGCAGGCCCATGAGCTGCGCCTGCGTCTGCCGTTGGCGGCCAACAGCAATCATCATCACAGCATGTTTGGCGGCAGCCTGTATTCGGCCGCGGTGCTGGCGGGCTGGGGCTGGCTGCACCTGCGCTTGCAGGAGGCCGGTATCGACGGCGGGGTGGTGATCAAGGATGCGCAGATCAGCTATCTGTTGCCGGTCACCGACGACGCCGTGGCCTGCTGCGCCGCCCCGGAAGCGACGGCCTGGGACAAATTTATCGCCACCTATCAGCGCCGTGGCGTCGCTCGCCTGCCGCTACAGACGCAGTTGCTCAACGCGGGCGGGGAAACGGCGGTGCGTTTCAGTGGCCAGTACGTGTTGCAACGAGGCGCCTGAGGGCGATCAGAACGCCAGCTTGTAGCCGATAAACACCAGCATGGTGGCCAGGCACGGCCGCAGGATCTGGTCGGGAATGCGCCCGGACAGGTGGCTGCCGAAGTAGATGCCCGGCAGCGAGCCCATCAGCAGGTAACCGAGCAGGGCCCAATCCATATTGCCCATGCCGGCATGGCCGAGGCCGGCCACCAGGGTCAGGGGCACGGCGTGGGCAATCTCGGTGCCGACCAGGCGCTTGGTGGCCAGGAACGGATAGAGCAGAAACAGCGCCACGGTGCCCAGGGCGCCGGCGCCAATCGAGGTCAGGGTGACCATGGTGCCGAGCATGATGCCGGTGACCACGGTCAGCACATTCAGGCTGCGGCCGCTAAGGTGGTAGTGATCGCCGGCATGCTTGCTGGCAAACGCCAGCAACTGTTGTTTGAACAGAATGGCCAGGGCCGTCAGCAACAGCACAAAGCCCAGTGCCTGACGGATGATGGCGTTCATCGCCTGGGTGTCGGTGTGCAGGGTGCTTAATAGCCACAGGGTCAGGGCTGCGGCCGGGACGCTACCGAGGGTCAGCCAGCCGGTGATGGACCAGTCGATGTTTTTGTTCTTCTGATGAACAAAGATGCCGCCGGACTTGGTGATGGCGGCATACAGCAGGTCGGTGCCCACGGCCGTGGCCGGGTTGATACCGAACCACAACAGGATCGGGGTCATCAGCGAGCCACCGCCGACACCGGTCATGCCGACGATAAAACCAACCAGCAAGCCTGCAACGATAAAACCCAGTACACCGACTTCCATTATTGCGTTCCCAAGGGCCAGGGCCTGGCTTAGATAAGATGGCGGGCCGGGATCATAGCAATTTTATTTATAATTTTTTATACGAAAGAGTTTGATTGATATAACTGAAAATACGTCAGTCGAGCTTGCCTGCTGAGCCTGCCTTGGGTGGTGCTGAGCGGGTAGCGGAGGCTGCGGGACTCGCCATGGCGGCGAGCCCCGGTGGCCTTTCAGTCGAGCATGTCGGCGAAGCGTGAGGTCTTGTTGAACACCAGCGGCTGGTTGAAGCCCGGCACCTGGATCTGCTCGCCGTTGATGGCGATGCCTTGGTCGTCGATCAGGTCGTGGCCGAAGTTGTAGATGATCTCCAGCTTGCCTTGCAGCGCCTGCTGGTCGTAGGCCTGGGCGGCGGCGCGGGTCTGTTTGCGTTGTGCGACATAGGCGGCGAAGCGTTCGGCACCGTAGCGTTTGCGTAGCATGCGTTCGACCACCTGCGGTGCCAACACCACGCCGCTGGCGTTGTTGCCGCCAAAGCCCTTGGAGTTGATAAAGCACACTTCCAGGGGCTGCTCGGTGCGTGGCACGTCAACCTGGGAGATGCGCAGGTGCTGGCGGTGCACGTCGTCGGCGACGGCGTCGATGGTCTTGATCCCCGGAATCAGCTGGTACTTGAAGCTGCCCAGGGCGGAGATCAGCTGGTCGGCACTGGCGCTGGCCAGGGAGTGGCCAACATAGGATTTGACCGCCGCCACTGGCCAGTCGGCAATGCCGAAGCTGGCGGCCACGCGGTCCAGCAGCTCCGATTCGGTGACGCGGTTGGCCGGGGTGCTGGAGCCGTGGGCATGCACGAAGCTGCGCAGGCGTACGCCGTCTTCACCCACCAGCTGCATGGCGCTGGCCACGGCCTTGGCCATGCACAGGTAATTGCCTGGGCCGGGGGCGGAGATGGATTTCTTGAAGCCGTCGGCGTTGATAAACACATCCGGCACCGCGCCGTGGATGTCGGCGCCCAGTTGCAGGGCCAGTTCGTCGTCCATCAGCACCAGGAACTGGCTGGACTCGGCCAGGGTGAAGCCGCAGTTCTGCCCGAACGGGCGGCTGGCGCGGCGGAAGTCGACCTGCTCCTGGCCTTCAATCTGGCGCAGGCCGTCTTCGGTGGCCAGGGCGCCCATGGCGCCGTAACCGTCGAGGCATTCCTGGGTAATCGGGGCTTCGCTGTTGCCAACAATCACCACGCGGGCTTTACCGGCGCTGATCATGTCGGTGGCTTTCTGCAGGTTGTAGAGGAAGCTGGCGCAGGCGCCGGTGATGCTGCTGGTGCTGCCGACGCTACCCAACACATAGGCGTTGATAAAGTCCGCCGGCATGCTGTTGAGGCCCAAGGCCAACTGTTTGGCGGTGACTCGGCCGCCTTTCAGGCGCGATTGCATCAGGCCGCCGAAGCTATTTTCATCCAGCTGGCTCATGGCGCTGCTGGCGTAGACGGCGATTTCGTCGGGAGCTACCTGGTCAACGATGGTCTGCCACGGCAGGCCGATCGAGCGCAGGGCGTCGGTGGCCGCGACGATGGTCATCTGCAGGCCGCGCGGGTGAAAGCGCGAGGCGTACAGCTCGCCGGGCTCGAAGCCGGTCGGCAACTGGCCGGCGGATTTCACCGGCAGGTTGCGGTAGCTGTCGACCTTGATGTCGCAGCCGTCGTAGAGGGTGACCTGCACGTCGTTGTCGTTCAGTGCTTCCACCGTCCAGTCGCTGGGCAGCGGTTCCGGCAGTTGCTTGCGCAGGGTGATAAAGCTCAGCGGCTTGCCGGCGGGGCCGGTGACCGTGAGGTTTTTCTGCCAGGGCGCGGCGTCCACATCCAGGTGATTTTTCTCGATCCGGCGCACCAGGGTGGAGGCGAGGATCTGCGCGCCGAAGCGTTGCTCCAGTGCCGCCAGGTCCAACGGTTGGCCATCGTGGTCGTGGTACTGGCCGGCGCTGAAGGTCACCAGCTTCATCAGGATGGCCAGGCTGGCGAGGGTTTCCTGCCGGTCGGCCGCGCTCATCGATTCGATCACCGTGCGGCGGAAACCGTGGTGGGCAGAGCTGCGACCGGCAGCGTTATAGCCACCAAAACCAACAATCACCGGTAAACGAGACATCACGCAAAGACTCCTGAA
>JAIERF010000209.1 GCA_019747075.1 Pseudomonadaceae bacterium | reverse complement strand
TGATCTTATCGGCCATTTTCTGAAAGGTGCCGAGCTTCTGCATAAAGCTGACCACCAGTGCTGCGTCTTCAGGGGTGACCGTGCGCAGGATGAAACTCGGGTTTTGAGTGTGGATAATTGGCATTGCTATTTCTCTGGCTAACACGAGGTTAGAGGTCGGGACTTAAGCCCGCCACAGCGATCAGCTCTCAGCAGAAGCACTGACCTCTGGACTGGCTTCCGCCTCCAGCTTTAAGCGGTCGGCTTTACTGATATATGTAGACTTTCTTTTTGGCGCCAAT
This sequence comes from Pseudomonadaceae bacterium, assembly GCA_019747075.1. Taxonomy (GTDB): domain Bacteria; phylum Pseudomonadota; class Gammaproteobacteria; order Pseudomonadales; family Pseudomonadaceae; genus Aquipseudomonas. The sequence goes on along the minus strand of JAIERF010000209.1, from coordinate 11,814 downwards.
TTGGCACTGGCTTTTTTGGCGTGTGCCGTTAATAGCTGTTTAATTTTTTTACGGCGATTCATATTTACTTACCCAGCGTGTAAAGCGCGAAGAGTACCGACTGAAACTCCATTTACGGGCTGGCACGGCTTTAATGTCTAGCGTTTGATTAAGGGGTTGGCTTTGGCCGGTCCCAAGGGAGCGCAGCGAACGACTTAAACCAGTGGTTATACCTTTTTGCCGATGCGGTCTGTGCTGCTGACTTTTGCTGAGAGCTCTTTCAGCTTCTTATTAGGGAACGAGAGCAGATCGATACCAAAGCCTTTTCGATGCATATAGTGCTCAGCAATGATGCTTCCGGGGCCATTAAAGATCTCTTCGTACAGGCCGTTTTCAAAAATTTTAATGCCTATGTAGTAGTCAGAAATTTTCTTGAATGTCAGTGAATCTTTGAAGGTGGCCTTGATTTGAACTTTCTTCCCGCAGGGCGTTTCGCCGTCATAGTCTTTGGCGAGCCCTTCGTAAAGTTTCATATCGTAGTCTCGTTGCACAATGGCCTCGCCGATATCTCCCACAAGTCGGCCATCAATTGTGAACTCTTTGCTGGGTAGGGCTTCTTTGAGCTGCTTTATTCCAGCAAAAATCTTCAATAGGGCATCTTCTATTACTTCATGCTTCGGCATGGCGATTCGAGCTCTGGCTGGTATAACGTTTAAGCTAAGGGGCTGGCTTTAGCCCACCCCAGCGAACGAAGTGAGTAGCTTGAATGCTGTAATGGACTCTCCCCGCGCCAGAGTTCAATACCCAGAGCCGTGGTCACTGAACAAAGGGGGAAGCGCGACAAAGCTAATTGCAGTTGCTCTGGCCAAGTCCGTTTACCAAGTTGCCGAGAGTATCCGTTTCGGCTAGGTGATGCAGCGCAAACAGCTGACCCGAGAAGCATTTAGCCGATATATACAGGAGCATACCGAACCGGTCGAGCAGGTAATGCCAACAACTGACGCTTATAGAATCGGCGCAAACAGCCGGGTCAAGCGCATCCATAGGCGCTGGATAAAACTGACGCGGGCGTCGTCGAGGGTCATGCGCTGGGCCTGGGCGAAGTCGGCGCTGAGCATGTGTTCGACGCTGCTGGCGAACGGGCGGTCGACGGTGACCAGCATCACTTCGAAGTTCAGGCGCAGCGAGCGGTTGTCGAGGTTGGCGCTGCCGATGGCGGCCAGTTCGTCGTCCACCAGCAACACTTTCTGGTGCATAAATCCCGGCTGGTAGCGGTACACGCCGATGCCGGCGGCCACCGCGCCGAGGGCGTACAGCGAGCTGGCAGCGAAGACCACGCGGTGGTCCGGCCGGCTGGGCAGCAGCAGGCGCACGTCCACGCCACGCAGCACGGCCAGGCGCAGGGCGGCGTCGATGGCTTCGTCAGGGACGTAGTACGGCGAGGTGATCCAGATGCGTCGCTGGGCCTGGCCGATGGCTTCGAGGAAGAACAGTTGGGTGGTTTCCAGGCGGTCGGCCGGGCCGCCGGCGATCACCTGGCAGTGCATGCTGCCGGCCTGTTGCTGGAGCTGCAGGTTCAGTTCGGGCAGGTGTTGGCTGGCCCAGTACCAGTCTTCGCTGAAGGTCAGTTGCAGGTCGACCACCGCCGGGCCGCGCACTTCCACATGGGTGTCGCGCCAGGGCGCCAACGGTGGTTTTTCGCCGAGGTATTCGGTGCCGACGTTGTGGCCGCCGACGAAGGCGCAGGTGCCGTCCACCACCACGATTTTGCGGTGGTTGCGAAAGTTCAGCTGGAAGCGCCGGCCCCAGCCCTGGCGCGCACGGAAGGTGCGGGCGTGCACGCCGCCAGTCCGCAGGAGCTCGATATAGGCAGGTGGCAGGTCGTGGCTGCCGACGCCGTCGTACAACAGATACACCCGCACACCGGCAGCGGCGCGTTCCAACAGAGCCTCCTGCAACAGGCGACCGAGGTGGTCGTCGCGGATGATAAAGAACTGCACGATAACCAGGCTCTGGGCGCCGCGGATGGCCTGGAGAATGGCCGTAAAGGTGTCGTCACCATTGATCAGCAAACGCACCTGATTGCCGCCGCGGCAGTGCATGCCGGTGAGCCGAGCCAGGGCCGGCAGGCCGCGCACACTGTCGTCCGCGGGGCTCGCCAATGGCCAGCCCTGAGCCTGGGCGGCGAGTTGCATCTGGCGGTTTTCCTGGCGGCGGGCGGCGATATAGCCTTCGAAACGACTGCGACCGAAGACCAGATACGGCAGCAAGGTCAGCTCAGGCAACAGCAGCAGCGACAGCACCCAAGCGCTGCTGCCCTGGGCGGTGCGCACGGTCAGCAGCGCATGCAGGGCGGCGAGGATGCCCAGCAGGTGCAGCACGCTGAGCGCCACGCCGAGCAACCAGATGAGATCAGACCACCAGTTCATCCCTTACCTCGCTGCCGATAGATGCCCAGCAGCATACCAGCCTGGGCTTAGCCGCTGACCGCCAGACTCAGGCGCGCCAGCACCCGGCCGTTGTCGCCGCGCTCCAGGCTGACGTCGGCAAAGCGCACGCCCTCAGCCTGCAACTGCTGCAACCAGGCCAGCAGGTTGGCGAACGGCGCGGGGGCCAGGTTGACCTGTACGCCGGTGGCGTCGCTGTCCACCCGCTCGATGCTCAGGCCGCGCTCCTGGGCGCTGCGGGTGACCAGGCCGTGCAAGGCTTCGGCGTCGATCTGCTGCTGCGGCTGGCCGGCCAGTTGCCGCGCCTGATCGGCATGGGCCAGCACATAGGCGTGCAGCTCGCGCTGCTGGCTGTACCAGGCGCGCGACTGTTGCAGGTCGCGCTGCAGCGGTAGCCACAGCGCCAGATAAATCAGCACCACGGCCATAAAAGCGCCGAGGCCAAGCAGCGCCAGGCGATCGCGCGGCGGCAGCTGTTGCCAGCGCTGACCGAGGGGCGACAGGTGCACCCGTTGTTGCAGTTGGCTGCGCAAACTGACCATGGCATTCATGCTCCACCCCCAATCACCATGCGCGCACTCACCCCTTGTTCCTCGCGACTGGCCGAGCCCAGTTGCACCTGCAAGCCGGCTTGCAACAGGCGCTGGCGCAGTTGTTCGAGGCTGGCAAAGTCGTCGGCGCGCAGTTGCAGGGCCAGTTCGCCGCCGTCGCCGCTGTAGTCCAGTTGCTGCACGCTCAGTTGTGGGGCTTCGCTCAGGGCCGCAACGGCCTGTTCGAGCAGGCCGAAGAACGCGCCCTGGCCGTTGCTGGCGGCGGCATTCAGGTGCTCGGCGAACTGCGCCTTGAGATTGACGATGCGCGTGTCGGCCGGGAACAACTCCTGATACAGCGCCCGGCTCTGGGCCGCATAGGCATCGCCTTCGCGCTGCAGATACCAGCTCTGGGCCAGGTCGAAACTCATCTGCAGCACCAGCCACAAGCCGGCCAGGCCAAGCACGCTGCGCCACGCCTGGCTGTGGCCACTGGCCTGCTGCACGGCAAACTCGCCCTGCGCCAGGTTGATCGCCTGGGCCTGACCCGCAGCCAGCAGCGGCCAGGGTTTGGCGTCGAGGGTCAGCTGTGGTTCTTCGCTGCAGGCGCCGGCGAGGTTGTCCCAGTCGCAGGCGGCGAAGGCCAGGCGCAGTTCACTGGCACCGCCGAGCAAGCCGCGCTCGCCGTGCAGCAACACCTGAATGCCGTCGCGCGGCAGCAGGTCGGCATCCACATAAATGGCGCTGACGCTGATGCCCTCGGCATTCAGCTGCGCCAACCAACCCTTGAGCAGGTCGCGGCGAACCGCCAGCAGCAGGTGACGGCCGTCGGCCAAGGGTTCGCCAAGGGCCAGGTGCAGTTGCTCAACATCTTCGGCGAGCAGCTCTTCCACCGCGTAAGGCAACGCCTGGCGCAGCCAGCGAGCCTTTTGCGTGGGCAGTTGCACCGCGCAAGCGCTGACCACTTCCATCGGCAGCACCAGCGCCAGGCTGCGACCCGCCAGCTCATTGGCGCAGGCCGCCCAGCTCAGGGCCAGCCCAGGGCTGTTGGCCGGCTGCCAGTACAGCGGCGCCGTGGTGCTCAGCTCGGCACCGCAGTTGGCGGGCAGAAACAGGCAGTCGTTCATGGTTGTTCCTCAAGCGGTTTGACGGTCGCCAGCACACGGGCGGGCTGACCGAGGTCTCGTTGTAACACGTGCACGCGGCCGTCCGGGCCACGCTGCAAGACACTGATTAAGACGCGCCGGCGCTCGCCCAACTGCACTTCGCTGCGCGCGGCAAAGTACTGGCTGCCCAACGTCAGCCCGCTGGCTTGCACGCCCAGCCCAGCCAAGGCCGGTTGACCGGTGAAGTCAGACAGTTGCCGGTAACCCTCGGCGCCACGGGCCTGCACCAGTTGCTGGGCGGCTTGCGGGCTGAGGTTGTCCGCCAGGGTCGACAGCACTAAGGCACTGGCGGTGTTGACGTTCAACGCCGTCGCCGCCGGCAAGGCGCTGACGTGGGGCAGCAGGCGGCGGTAGTCGCGCTCGCTGAGTTCAAGCAGCAGGCGCAACTCGGAAACATCCTGCAGGGGTCGGTTGGCGGCGCGATAGGGCGGCTCCAGCAGCAGGTACTGGTTATCTTCAGCACCGTAGCTGCCACTCACGTCCTGGTTGTCGTCGAGCCAGTCGATCAGGCGCTCGGCCAGCAGCGGCTCGATCTGCAGGCGCAGAAGCAAACGGCGAAAACGCTGCAAGGCGGTTTGATTGACCTGTTGATTGACCACCAGGCTGTTCAGATTGAAGCGCCCGCTGAGGTCTTCGATGCTGACACTGATGCGCCCGTGCTCGACCTCATAAGGGGCGATCTTGCGCGCCCAGGCCTCACGCCAATGATCCACCGCCTGGCCAGGTGCGCCGCCGGCCTGCTTGAAGTCGCGCTGCAACATGGCCTGGGCCAGTGCCTCACCGCCCAGGGCGTAGTGCCAGGCCTGGCGCGCGGCGAGCTGGTTGGCGCTACTGCGGATGCTCAATTGCTGGCGGGCGATGATGCCGGCGCTGACCACGGTGACGAGGGCCACCACCAGCAATACGGTAATCAGGGCCACGCCCTGCTGACGCTTCATGAGGCCGGCACCTCGGGGGTTCCGGCCTCGGACCCATCACCCTCGGGCGCCGCTGACTGGGCGGCGCTCTGTTTCGGTGGATTGTCGGGCAGGCGCAGCACGCGGGTCAGCAGGCCATAGCGCGGGTGTTCGAGGCTGACTTCAACGGCGCGCGGCAGCTGTTGCAGGCGCTGTTGCGGGTCGCTGCCGGCCTCGCTCGGCGGCCAGTCGCTGAGCCAGGCGCCGTCATCATTGAGGTAACGCAGTTGCAGGTTGCGCACCTCGGTCAGCACCTGTTGCGGGCGCGGCGCGCTGTCCACGGCCTGGTCGAGCACGGTCCAGTACTGGCGCTCCAACGTGCTGCCGGTGAGTTGCCAGCGCACGCGTTGCCAAGCCGAACGCGGGCTACCCAGCGGATTGCGCCAACCCAGGCGGGTGAACTCCAGGGTCGCGGGTTCGGCCTCGCCGAGCAGCGCCGGACGCAGGTCGGCATAGCCATCGCGCACCGGTCGCGCGCCGGCCTGGGCCAGGTCCTGTTCCAGCACGGCGAAGGCACGCACCACTTCACGCAACTGCAGCTCATGGCGGCGGGTGGCTTCATCGGTGCTTAGCACGCTGTGCAGCATGCGGTAGGACCCCAGGCCGAGCAGGGCGAAGATGGCGATGGCGATCAGCACTTCGAGCAGGGTGAAACCGCGCGCCGACTGTTTCACTGGCGCACCCAGACAAAGCCATCCAGCGACAGTAGTGCGCGCTCTTGCACGCTGCTGGTGTCGCGACTGCTGGGCATGTTGGCCACCCATAGGGTCACGCGGCGCAGGCCGGGGTCGCTGGTGGTCACGGTTTCGCTGTAAAGCTGCCACTGGCGCCCGGCATAGCTGACTTCGCGGGTGTCACGACCCGGCGCTGGCGGGCTGCTGGCCAGTTGCAGTTCGGTCATCTGGTTGTCGGCGATCCAGCCGGCCAGGGTCTTGTCTTCCAGGCGTGCGGCATTTTGCAGGCTGCGCGCGCTGGCGGTGAGCACGGCGGCGGCGACGCTGGCGAAAATCGCCAAGGCCACCAGCACTTCCAGCAAGGTAAAGCCGCGCTGCGCTTTCATCGGCTGGCCACCGGCGCGGCGTGGGGCAGGCTGAAGCCGTCGCTGTGCAGCTCGTAGGCGGCGCCACCCTTGCCGCGCTCGCTGAGTTGCAGACGAAACGGCGACAGCTCACCACTGGAGAGCAACAACAGTTGCGGTGGCGCCTCACCCTTGGCGGCAGGCTGCTCTTCGTCGTCATCAGCGCCGGGCACCGCCGCCAATTGCAATGGCGCGCCGTCCAGCGCCAGGCTCAGTTGCAGGCGCGCGGGCAGCTGGTAATCGGCCGTGTCGGGATGGCGCTGCCAGCGGCTGTTGAGATCGTCATAGACCAGCACCCGGTAGCCATCGCTGCGCAGTTGCAGACCGTATTCGCGGTTATCCAGGGTCGCTTCTTCCAGCAACAGGGCCATCACCGTGGCCAAGCGGTCGCCTTCGTCGCGCAACGCCCGGCCCGCGCCATTGCCCACCGACAATACGGCCAGGCTGACCAGGGTGCCGAGAATCACCAGCACCACCAGCAGCTCGATCAGGGTAAAACCGCGCCCACGCCCGTAGCTCCGCGGTATAGCGGCAACCTTGCTACGGGCGACAGGCATCAGTTGTCCCAGTTACCGATATCGGCGTCGTTGTCCGTACCGCCTTCCTTGCCGTCGGCACCGAAGGAGTACAGGTCGAACGGGCCCTTGGTGCCCGGCGCCAGGTATTGATAGGGATTGCCCCAGGCATCCACCGGCAGGCGCTTGAGGTAGCCGTCCTTGTTCCAGTTCTTCGCCTGCGGGTTGCCGGAAGGCTTCTTCACCAGGGCTTCGAGGCCCTGCTGGGTGCTTGGGTAGGCGAAGTTGTCCAGCTTATACATGTCCAGGGCGGCGGCCACGGCCTTGATGTCGCCCTTGGCCACGGTGACCTTGGCCTGGTCCGGACGGCTCATCACTTGCGGTACCACCAGCGCGGCGAGGATGCCGAGAATGACCACCACTACCATGATTTCGATAAGGGTGAAACCGGATTGCCGTTGTCTCGCGCGCACAGTTTTGCTCCGCTGCAGGGTTGATAAATGAGGGGCTGGGCAACGCGACTGACCAACCCTCGACGCCATGATTTCAATCAGGGTAAAACCGCGTTGACGCTGTTGCATGAATCAGCCCACCAGTTGGTTGAGAGAGAGGATTGGCAGCAGGATGGCCAGCACGATAACCAGCACCACGGCGCCCATAAACACCAGCATAAAGGGCTCGAACAGCCCGACCAGCAAGGCCACCTGGGCGGCCAGATCGTTTTCCTGATTACGTGCAGTGCGCGCCAGCATCTGGTCCAGCTCGCCGGATTTTTCGCCGCTGGCGATCATGTGCAGCATCATCGGCGGGAACTCGCCGCTGGCGTCCAAGGCGCGGGTCAGGCTACTGCCTTCGCGCACCGCTTGCGCGGCAACGATGACCTTGTCGCGAATGCGCAGGTTGGCGATCACCGCCGCGGCAATCGCCAGGGCCTCCACCAGCGGCACGCCGCTTTTACTGAGGATCGCCAGGGTCGAGGCAAACCGCGCAGTGTTAGTGGCACGGGCCAGTCGGCCGACCAGCGGGATGCGCAGAATGAACGCGTGCCAGCGCCGCTGCAGGGCCTCGTCGCGCAGGGCCACACGCAGCCCGAGCACAGCACCGCCCCCCGCCAGCACCATCAGCCAGCCCCAGCTTTTCACCACGTCGCTGGTGGCAATCAGGCCACGGGTCAGGGCCGGCAGCTCCTGGCCGGTGTTGACGAACACCTTGACCACATCCGGCACCACATAACCGAGCAGGAAGCCGACGATGGTCAACGCGGCGACCATCAGAATCAGCGGATAGAGCAGCGCCAGCTGGATCTTCTGCCGCGACTGCTGGCGTTGCTCGGTGTAGTCGGCCAACTGGTCGAGCACCAGGCCGAGGTGCCCGGCATGTTCGCCGGCGGCCACGGTGGCGCGGTACAGCTCGGGGAAAGCGGCCGGGTATTCCTTGAGGCTGGCGGCCAGGCTGTGGCCTTCGAGCACCCGCGCGCGCACGGCGAGCAGCATGGATTTGATCTTCGGTGTGCGGGTTTGTGCGGCGGCGGCGCGCAGCGCTTCCTCAATCGGCAGGGCCGCCTGCACCAGGGTGGTCAGTTGCCGGGTAATCAGCGCCAGGTCGCTGGCCGACAGGCCGTGACCGAAGCTCAGCGGACTGTCGCTGCGGCTCTCACGGGCCTTGGCCTGCTTGACCTGCAACGGCGTCAGCTGCTTCTCGCGCAGCAACTGGCGCGCCTGACGCGGGCTGTCGGCTTCGAGGCTGCCCTTCTGCTGACGGCCCTGAGCGTCGAGGGCGAGGTATTCGAAGGCGGCCATGGCTTATGCCCCCTCGCCTGAAGCGAACGTAGCCCGGATGCAAAAGGTCGGCATTCTGGCTATTCCTCCCGCGTCACGCGCAGCACTTCTTCCAGGGTGGTCACCCCTTCGCGGACCTTGCGCATGCCATCGTCGCGGATGCTCGGGCCGAGGCTGCGGGCGTGGCGGGTCATCTCCTGCTCGGCGGCACAACTGTGGATCTGCCCGCGCAGGTGTTCGTCGAAGATCACCAGTTCATAGATGCCGGTCCGCCCGCGATAGCCCAGCTGCCGGCAGTCCGCGCAGCCCACGGCGTGGTGCAGGGTCGGCGGCGTGGCCGGGTCGGCGCCGAGCAGCGCGCACTCGGCGGCATCGGCCGAATAAGGCTGCTTGCAGCTCGGGCACAGCACCCGCACCAGACGCTGGGCCAACACACCAAGCAGCGATGACGAGAGCAGGAACGGCTCGATGCCCATGTCCACCAGGCGGGTGATGGCGCCGATGGCGGTGTTGGTGTGCAAGGTGGACAACACCAAGTGACCGGTTAGCGAGGCTTGCACGGCGATCTCGGCGGTTTCCTGGTCGCGGATTTCGCCGATCATCACCACGTCCGGGTCCTGGCGCAGGATGGCGCGCAGACCACGGGCGAAGGTCATCTCGACCTTACTGTTGACCTGGGTCTGGCCGATGCCTTCAAGGTGGTATTCGATCGGGTCTTCGACGGTGAGAATGTTGCGCGTGCCGTCATTCAGGCTGACCAGGCTGGCGTACAGGGTGGTGGTTTTACCCGAGCCGGTGGGGCCGGTCACCAGAATGATGCCGTGGGGTTTCTTCACCGCCGCTTCCATCAGGCTGCGGTCGCGCTCGCTCATGCCCAGGTGTTGCAGGGTCAGGCGCCCGGCCTGTTTATCCAGCAAACGCAGCACCACCCGCTCGCCATTGGCCGAGGGCAAGGTGGAGACACGTATATCCACTTCGCGGCCGCCGACCTTGAGCGAGATGCGCCCGTCCTGGGGCACGCGCTTCTCGGCGATGTCCAGCTTGGCCATGACCTTGATCCGCGACACCAGCAGGGTCGCCAGTTCGCGCTTGGGCTGCACCATCTCACGCAGGATGCCGTCGATACGAAAGCGGATCACCAGGCGTTTTTCGAAGGTTTCGACGTGAATGTCCGAGGCGTTCTCTTTGATCGCCTCGCCGAGAATGGCATTGATCAGGCGGATGATCGGCGCGTCGTCTTCCTGCTCCAGCAGGTCTTCGGTTTCCTGCACCTGTTCGGCCAGGCTGGCCAGGTCCATGTCCGCACCCAGGCCCTCGACCATCTGCATGGCGGCGGACGAGTCGTGCTGGTAGGCGTCGCTCAGGGCCTGCTCGAAGGCCGGCGCATCCAACCAATCGCAGGCCAGACCGCTGCCGACAAAGCGCTGTGCCTCGTGCAGGGCATTCAGGCTGGCCCCACGGCGCGCCTGCAGACGCAGGCCGTCAAACAGCACGCCATGGCGCTTGGCAAAGGTGAACGGCAGGCGCCGCGGCGACGGCTGAGCTGGGTCGTGCATATTGTTGTAGTGCCCCGGACAAAACGAATGACAGACGGCCGCGCCTCTTCGGGCGCAGCACGCTATAAACCGCAGTTCGGCACGGCGGTCAATCGCCGCGCCGGGAAAATTGCCAAACCGCGAGTGCCGCCACATCCCGGCCGGGCTTAATGGCTATGGCTGCGGCCGACGTGGGAGTCGTCATCCGCCAGCGCACCGACCCCGCCACTGACCTTCAACTGCTGCAAAATCGGGCAGTGCTCGACCTCCTGGGCCGCCGCGCAGCGTTGGCGCAACTCCAACAATTGCTCCTGCAGGGCCTGCAAGCTGGCGACTCGCGCCTGCACGTGCTGGATGTGCGCGTCGATCAGTTGGTTGACGCTGGCGCAGTCCTCCTGCGGGCGGTCGCGCAGGTTGAGCAGGTCGCGGATTTCGTTGAGGGTCATGTCCAGGCTGCGGCAATTGCGAATAAAGGTCAGACGCTCGCTATGCTCTGGGCTGTACAGCCGGTAATTGCCGTCACTGCGGGCCGGCGGCGGCAGTAGGCCCTCGCGCTCGTAATAGCGGATGGTCTGCACCGGGCAGTCGGCCAAGGTAGCCAGTTCACCGATCTTCATGATTGCCTCCAACAGGGTGCTTGACCCTATAGTGGCTTCAGGGTGTTGACTGTGCAACACGGCTTACCGAGGAGCATCCCATGAGTCACTGTTGCGATCATCAGCACCCCAACCCGACCACTCCGGCGCCCAGCGGCGACAGCAATCCGCACCCAGCAGGTGCCCGCCTGAGCCGTTTCCGCATTGAGCAGATGGACTGCCCCACCGAGCAGGGCCTGATCGAGACGCGCCTGGGCAAACTGGCCGGCGTGAGCGGCTTGGAGTTCAACCTGCTGAGCCGGGTGCTCGGCGTCTGGCATGCACTGCCTGACGAACAGACGATCATTGCCGCGATCAACGAGCTGGGCTTTAGTGCCCAGCCCCTCGCCGCCGAACAACCACCCGCCAGCGCCACCTCACCAGCCAGCAAACCCTGGTGGCCGTTGGCCCTCGCCGGTGTGGCAGCGCTGGCTGCCGAGCTGCTGCACTTCAGCGCGCTGGCGCCCGAATGGGCCGTGGCCGGCGTGGCCCTGCTGGCGATTCTGCTTTCTGGCCTCAGCACCTATAAAAAGGGCTGGGTGGCACTGAAAAACCGCAACCTGAATATCAATGCGCTGATGAGCATTGCCGTCACTGGCGCCGTGCTGATCGGCCAGTGGCCGGAAGCGGCGATGGTGATGGTGCTGTTCGCCCTCGCCGAGTTGATCGAGGCCAAGTCCCTGGACCGCGCCCGCCAGGCGATTCACGGCCTGCTGGCACTGACCCCGGAGCAGGCCACAGTGCAACAGGCCGACGGCAGCTGGCAGAGCGTACCAACCAGCCAGGTGGCGATTGGCGCCCAGGTGCGGGTGCGCCCTGGCGAGCGCATTGGCCTGGACGGCGTGGTCAGCGCCGGGCAGTCCACGGTCAACCAGGCCCCGATTACCGGCGAGAGCTTGCCGGTGGACAAGGCCGCCGGCGACCCGCTGTTTGCCGGCACCATCAACCAGGGTGGCGAGCTGCACTATCAGGTCAGCGCGGCGGCGGATAACAGCACCCTGGCGCGCATCATTAATGCAGTGGAGCAAGCCCAAGGCACGCGGGCACCGACCCAGCGCTTCGTCGACCAGTTCTCGCGCATCTATACCCCGACGGTGTTTGCCCTGGCCGTGGCGGTGGCGCTGCTGCCGCCCCTGCTGCTCGGCGGCGCCTGGCTGGAGTGGGCCTACCGCGCCCTGGTGCTGCTGGTGATCGC
>JAIERF010000192.1 GCA_019747075.1 Pseudomonadaceae bacterium | reverse complement strand
CAGAAAACTGGATGGATTTGAATTTCATGTGAACTCCAAGGTCTACGGGTTACGCCTGTCCTTGGCATATCGGCAGTGATGTGGAAAAGCATTAGCTTTCTAATAGCAAAGAGTGTTGTCGGCGATCATGCAAGTGCATGGTTGCTGTGATTGAGTCGGCAGCCTAGTAGCATAGGCGCCTTATTGCGCAGGAGAGTCACAGTGGGCAGGTTGGCACGTTTGACGGGGTTGAGTGTGGCGGTGTGGCTGGCCGGTTGTCAGGCAGTCAATACCACCAGCGGCGGGGCCGTAGGTGTGGAGCGCAAGCAGTACATGTTCAGCATGCTGTCGACCCAACAGGTCAACCAGATGTATGAGCAGTCGTACCAGCAGACCCTCAGCGAGGCATCGGGCAAGGGCGTGCTGGATAAGAACAGCAGCAATGCCAAGCGCGTGAATGTTATTGCCCAGCGTTTGATCGCTCAGGCCCCGGTGTTTCGTCCGGACTCGTCGCAGTGGGATTGGCAGGTCAACCTGATCGACAGTGAAGAGTTGAATGCCAACTGCGGTCCTGGCGGCAAGATCATCGTCTACAGCGGCCTGATCGAGCAGCTCAAACTGAGTGACGACGAACTGGCCGCGGTGATGGGCCATGAGATTGCCCACGCCCTGCGCGAACACGGCCGTGAGGCGATGTCCAAGGCCTATGCCACGCAGATGGCCCAGCAGGGCGTCGGTGCCTTGCTCGGCTTGGGCCAGGAAGGCATGGCCCTGGCCGACAGCGTGGTGCAGTACAGCATGACGTTGCCCAACAGTCGGGATAACGAGAACGAGGCCGATCTGATCGGTCTGGAGCTGTCGGCACGGGCGGGTTACGACCCGCAGGCGGCCATCAGCCTGTGGCAGAAGATGAGCAGCAACAGTGCCGGTGCGCCGCCGGAGTTTATGAGCACTCACCCGTCGTCCAGCAGCCGGATTGCGGCCCTGCAGGGCGCCATCCCGAAAGTCATGCCGCTGTATCAGCAGGCCAAGGCCTCGCGTTAAAACGGCGCTGTGTAGATTTTTGTAGCCCGGATGAAACCCGGGCTACGCCTATAGCGGCTTAAGTGAACCCCAAAAAAACGGCCCGTGGAGCAGACGCTGCACGGGCCGTTTTGCTTTTGTGGGTGGCTCAGTTGGCGCCAAACACCTTCTTGGCCAGGCTGGTGGCAGCCGCAGCGGGGTTGTCGCGGATCGAGGCCTCCTGCTCGGCGATGATGGTGAACAGGCCATCCAGCGCTTCTTCGGTGACATAGTTTTCGATGTTGGCGCTTTTTGCGTCGATCGCACCGAAGCTCGCGGCCTGGCCGGCGAAGCTGTTGTACTGTTTGGCCAGTCCAACCTGGTCCGTAGCCTGTTTGACGATTGGTAGGAACTTGGCGCGCAGCTGCTCGCGGCTGCTCTTGTTCAGATACGCTGTAGCTGCATCGTCCGGGCCGTTGAGGATGCTTTTGGCATCGGCTACGGTCATCTTCTTCACCGCATCCAACAGCAAGACCTGAGCCTGCGGTACGGCGATTTCGGCGGCTTTGTTCATGCTCGCCTCCAGTTGTTCGACCTGAGCGCCCATGCCCATCATTTTCATCGCCGAGGCTGCTTTGCCGAGATTGCCCGGTAGGCCAATGCGCACGTCAGGGTCATTGCTGAAACCTCCAGGCTTGCCCAGTTGTTGGATCGCCACCTTGGCACCTTGGGACAAAGCATCTTTGAGGCCGCCACTGGCATCGCTCGGGCTGAGGTCGGCAAGGGATAAGGCCAAGGCATTGACCGAGAAAAACAGGCCAATGGCCAGTGTGCTGAGGCGGAGCATGGGGTGATCCTTGAGCGGTTGGGAGTGGACGAGCTTAGCGGAGCGTCACCGTCTCGCCAAACTGGCGCAGCGAGCAGCGATTGACAGGCCGACTAGACTCCCTAGTTTTCTCGTCAATCCAGCTTTCACATTGACCATCAAGCTGGACTAGTCTGTCAGCTTATGGGCCGCAATGGAGCTGCAAGGGGGTGCGGATGCGCAGCAAGACGCTCAACCCAGAAACAGTGATTCTGATCGTTGACGATCAGCTCACGGATTCCCGGGCGCTGCACGAACTGGTGCGTGACCTGGGCGAGGTTCATATGGCCTCAGACGGTCCGTCAGCACTGGAGCTGGCGCGCCAGTGCAAGCCCGATGTGGTACTGCTCGATATCGAGATGTATGGCATGAATGGCTTTGCCGTGTGCAAGGCGCTGAAGTCAGACCCTAAGCTGTGCGATGCCGCCGTTATTTTCGTGACCTCGCATGGGCAAACGGACAACGAGCTGCGTGCGCTTGAGTATGGCGGTATCGACTTTATTCAAAAGCCGCTCAATGCCCCGGTGGCCAGGGCGCATATCAAAGCGCACATCACCTTGCGCGAGGAGGCGAAAAAACTCGCCAATCACGATGCGCTGACTGGCCTGCCGAATCGCAGCCTGTTGCAAGATCGTACCGAGCAGGCGTTACAGAAGGCGTATCGCAGCAGTGGCCGGGTGGCAATGCTGTTGCTCGATCTGGATAACTTTAAGGGCATCAATGACTCCGTCGGGCATTCGCTTGGCGATGACATGCTCAAGGAAGCGGCTTTACGTCTTTCGCAGGCGGCGCGGGCCTTGGATACGGTGAGCCGACAGGGCGGCGATGAGTTCATCATTCTGCTGCCCGAAGTGGGTAGTTTCGATGCCGTAGGCGAATTTGCTAACCGATTACTGGCCACTATTGGCCGGCCATTTCTTCTGCGCGGTAGTCGCTATAACTTGACTGCCAGTATCGGCATCAGCCTGTATCCGGATGACAGTGAGGACGCCGAATCACTCTACCGGCATGCTGACACGGCCATGTATCAGGCCAAACTCGATGGGCGAAACCGCTTTCGTTTTTTTTCCCAGGATATCGAACGCAGTGCCCGTGGCCGTCATCTGCTGGAACAACACATGCGCAGCGCCTTGGAGCGTGGCGTATTCGAGGTCTTCTATCAGGCCAAGGTAGATGCCAGAGAGGGTACTGTCACCGGGATGGAGGCGTTGGTGCGTTGGCGCAATCAGGATGGGGGGTTAATTGCGCCGGTTGAGTTTATTCCTCTGGCGGAGGAAACGGGGCTGATCATTCCGATTGGCAAATATGTCTTGTTGCAGGCCTGCAAGGATGCCCAAAAACTCACTCAACAAGGTTTACGCATTGTTGTCAGCGTAAATATTTCGGCGGTGCAGTTTCGCGAGGAGTCCTTCTTGCCGATGGTGGCGGACATCCTGCTTGAGACGAAGTTGCCAGCGGATTTGCTGGAGTTGGAGATTACCGAAGGTGTGCTGGCCAGGGACGTGGACAACACCCGAGTGGCATTGGCAACTTTGCGGCAATTGGGTGTGCGTATCGCGATCGACGACTTCGGGACAGGCTATTCGAGCCTGGCCTATCTCAAGCGTTTTCCGGTCGATGTGTTGAAAATTGATCAGAGCTTTGTCCGCGACATGCTGGTGGATAAGAGTGATGCCGCCATTATTGAGGCCATTGTCAAACTTGGACAGGCGCTGGGTCTCGAGCTGGTGGCGGAGGGGGTGGAAACCCGCGAACAGGCCGATGCCTTGTTGGCGTATGGCTGTCAGATCATGCAAGGGTATCTCTATTCGCGTCCGCTGCCCTTTGCCCAGATGTGCGAGCGGTTAAGCGCTGAGAACGGCAAGGTTCGGCTTGTGGAGTAACTTTGCGCAGGGCGTTTCTTGGGGCTGATAGGGCAGTAGACCGACTACCGATGTGGGGATGGATAGTATTTAGTGCAGGGTTGGCCCGCTATGGGGCTCTATAGTCGCTTGAGGCTGTCGTTGGGGTGTTATGCAAGTTAAAAATAAAATCCAAACCACTGCGGTTAATCGATGGATCGTTATCACCCTGGGCGCAGGGCTCCTGCTGAGTGGCGTAGTGACCTGGGGCGTCATTCACCTCAATCGCCAACATGCCGAGAAGGCCGTTGCCGCTGCGGCAGAGAAAATGGCCGATGCAGTCGCGGCGCGCCTGTACCTGTACCAATACGGTTTGCGGGGGGCACGCGGTGCAATCAATGGCGTGGCAGAGGATGCCGTCAGCCGTGACGGCTTCACCCGCTATAGCCAGACGCGTGATATCGCGAGCGAGTTTCCTGGCGCTCGTGGTTTTGGCTTTATCCGGCGCGTCTCCCCTCAGGACGAGGCTGCGTTTCTGGCACAGGCCCGCCGCGACGGCTGGGCCAATTTCAATATTCGCCAGCTTGCGGCACACGCTGGCGACCGTTATGTGATCCAGTACATCGAGCCGGTGGCGCCTAATGAGGCTGCCGTCGGCTTGGATATTGCGTCGGAAACCAGCCGCCGTGAAGCGGCCCAGGCCGCCATGCGGACAGGCAGCGTGCAATTGACCGGCCCCATTACCCTGGTACAGGCCACTGGCAAGCCGCTGCAGTCTTTTCTGATCTTGATGCCGATTTATCGTGGTGCAGTCACCCCGGCAACGGTCGAGCAGCGCGAAGCTGAGATCCTGGGCTGGTGTTATGCGCCATTACTGATGGAAGAGGTGCTTCGGGGGCTGCAGCTACAGGACCAAATGAGTCGTTTCAGACTGCATGACATTACGGTGCCTGGGCAAAGTGTGCTGTTCTTCCAGAGTGATGAGCAGTCGCCGGTTAAGGCGGTCCTGGTACACCGCGCCGAGCGAGAGGTGTTTGGTCGGCGCTGGCAGATCGAGTTTGCAGCTCAGCCGCTGTTTATTGCCGGACTGCATCAGCCATCACCACAATGGGTGTTTGCGGGCGGGGGGATCCTTTCACTGTTGCTGGCAGCCTTGGTTGGGGTACTCGGCGTCAGTCGCCGGCGTCAGTTTCAGGTTATTGCTGAACAGGCAAAACTGGCCGCCATTGTCCACAGTTCGGCGGATGCCATCATTGGCGAGACCCCCAACGGTATTATCACCAGTTGGAACAAAGGCGCCGAGCAGCTTTTTGGCTATAGCGCCAAGGAGGCCGTGGGCCATCCTCTGCTTGAGTTGTTGATTCCGCCTGACCGGCGCGAGGAAGAGGCCGATCTGCTTGCGCGCGTTGGTCGTGGTGAGGTGGTGTCAAGCGTCAATACCCAGCGGCTACGCAAGGATGGGCAGTTGCTGGCGGTTTCCGTCACCAGGTCGCCAATTTGTAATGCCGTTGGCCAGGTCGTGGGCGTTTCCAAGACCGTGCGCGATATTTCTGCGCAACTGGCTGCTGAGGCACGCATTCACGAACTCAACAGCAATCTCGAAGCCCAGGTTGCCGAACGTACCCATGAGTTACGGCAGCTCAATCTGCTGTTGGGTAGCGTGCTGCGCTCCGCCTCCGAGGTGGCAATTATTGCCACTGATCTGGAGGGCACTATCCAGATATTCAATACCGGCGCAGAGCGCATGCTGGGTTATAGCGCAGATGAACTGGTCGGGCAGAGCACGCCTGCCTGCTTCCATCTCGGTGAGGAAGTGGCCGCCCGTGGTCGCGAGTTGAGTGCGGAGTATGGCCAGGAGATCGAGGGGTTCCGCGCGCTCGTGCACATGGCTGAACGGGAGGGCGCGGAAACCCGCGAGTGGACCTACGTGCGCAAGGATGGCTCGCGCTTTCCGGTCATGCTGGCGGTAACCGCCATGCGCGATGAGTTCGGGGCACTCAGTGGTTATCTGGGTATTGGTGTGGACACGAGCGCCCGCAAAGCCGCTGAAAAACAGCGAGTGGCGGCCCGTGAGCAGTTGCTGATGGCGGCGGAAGTGGCCGAGTTGGGGATCTGGTCCTGGGACTTGGCCGATAACGCCCTGCAGTGGAATGAGCGGATGTTTGAACTCTACGGGCAGCCGCTTAGTCTGCGCGACACGGGGTTGAACTATGAGCACTGGTATTCGCGCGTGCATCCCGAGGATGTTGAGGCGGCGGCGGCCAATCTCAGCGCTGCCGTGGCAGGCTTGGGTGTGTATGACGCGGTGTTTCGCGTGGTGCGTCCCGATGGGCAAGTGCGCATCGTGCAAGCGGGTGCGCAAGTCGAGCGTGACGCCAAGGACGCAGCGCTACGGGTCACGGGCATCAATCGTGATATCACTGTGCAGCGCGAAATAGAGTCACGCCTGCAGGATGCCAAGGAGCAGGCGGATGCGGCGAGTGCATCCAAGTCGTCCTTTTTGGCCAATATGAGTCACGAGATACGCACACCGATGAATGCGGTGTTGGGCATGCTGCATCTGGTGCAGAACACCGCATTGAGTGCTCGTCAGCTGGACTACGTGAGCAAGGCGGAAACCGCGGCGAAATCGCTGCTGGGCTTGCTCAACGACATTCTCGACTACTCCAAGATTGAAGCCGGCAAGCTGCAGCTGGATATCCATGCGTTCGAGCTTGAGTCACTGCTGCGCGATCTGGCAGTGGTGCTGGGTGGCAACCTGGGGCAGAAAGATGTCGAAGTCATGTTCGATCTGGACCCGCAACTGCCAAGTGCTCTGCTTGGCGACAGCCTGCGACTGCAGCAAATACTGATCAATCTGGCCGGCAATGCCCTCAAGTTCACCCAGCAGGGTCAGGTGCTGATCAAGCTTGAGCAGGTGCAACGCGTGGGCGATACCGTGCAGCTGCGCATCGAGGTCAGCGACACCGGCATTGGCATCGGCCCCGAGCAGCTGGAGCGCATCTTTCAGGGCTTTACCCAGGCCGAGGCCTCCACCACTCGCCGTTTTGGTGGCACGGGACTTGGTCTGGTGATCTGCAAGCGTCTGGTCAGCCTGATGGACGGGGAGTTGCACGTTGCCAGCGAGCCGGGTGTTGGCAGTCGCTTCTGGTTTGCTATCACTCTGGGGGTGGCGCAGGCACTGCCCTTGCGGGCGACCTGTCCTGGCGTGGATCGGTCCATGCGACTGCTGGTGGTCGATGACAATGAGATCGCCGGTGATCTGCTGATGCGCGCCGTGCAGTCTCTGGGCTGGCAGGCTGACCTGGTTAATAACGGCCTGCAGGCGGTCGAGCGGGTGCAGCAGGCACAGTCCAACAACAGGCCCTACGACGTAATCCTGATGGATTGGCGTATGCCAGTCATGGATGGCTTGAGCGCTGCACGCCTGATCCACCAGCAAAGCGCAGGCCGACCTGCGCCCACGGTCATTATGGTTACAGCCTATGGCCGTGAAGTTCTGGCTGATGCGCAACAGGATGGTGACGCGCCTTTTGCGGGATTCCTCAGCAAACCGGTCACGCTCAAGCAGTTGGCCGATACGGTTGAACGGGTATTAACCGACGCCGTAGGACCGGTTCTAGCCGTCAGCCCCAGTGCACGCGCAGAACAACCCAAGCGCCTGGCGGGCATGCAGCTGCTGGTGGTGGAAGACAACATGCTTAACCGTCAGGTTGCCTTTGAACTGCTGCAGGGGGAGGGCGCTCACGTCACCCTGGCTGAAGGCGGTTTGGAGGGCGTGCGTCTGGCTACCGAATTTCCGGGAACCTTTGACGCGGTATTGATGGACATCCAGATGCCGGATATCGATGGCCTGGAGGCCACTCGGCGGATTCGTGCCAGTGCGCAGTGTGCGGCATTGCCGATCGTCGCCATGACCGCTAATGCCTCCTCTGTCGATCAGCAGGCCTGTTTTGCGGCCGGTATGGATGGCCATGTCGGTAAGCCCATTGATCTGGACGTGCTGGTCAATAGCCTGCTGGTCCACACGGGGCGCGAAAGTGCTCCTGTGGAAACGACGGTCAACGATCTCGACGCGATCGTGGAGTCCATAGATTCGATCAGCCGGCGCTTTGGTGGCAATCTTGACGTGATTCGCAGTGTGCTGGGCAGCTTCGCCCCGGAGCAGGAAAAGCAACTCGTGCGTCTGCAAGAGTCGCTTGAACGGGGCGATGCGGCCTCAGCGGCAGCGGTGCTGCATGCCATCAAAGGCAGCAGTGGCACCCTGGGGGCGCAGGCACTGTCGCGTTTGGCGGGCGAGCTTGAGCAGCAGTTAAAACAGGGCGATGAGGCAAGCAAGGCACAGGTTCTGCGTGACCACGTCAGCATCGAACAACTGCGTCAGTTATTGCTTGCGAGTGTGGAGCAATTGCAGGTGGTTTTTGCGCTGCCGGCGCACGGCGATGCGGGCTCCAGCCCGGCGTCCGATGACGATGTCCCTTCTGTGCAGTGGCGCGAAGCGTTGCAGGAGATCTTGCCACTGTTGAAAACTAGCAATTTACAAGCCCTTGAGCGCAGCGAAGCGCTGCTCGGGCAAGTCCCGGCGGATCAGCGTCCGCAATTCGAACGCTTTGTCGTTCTGGTGCAATCCTTGGACTTTGCGGCCTCTCTGGAGGCGGGACATGAATTGCTGAATTCGGTTTGATGGAGTTGACGATGCAAACATGGTTAGCGCACTTCAAGGTTCGCCCGAAACTGCTGGTCGTCGATGACCAGCGGATCAATATTCTGGTGTTGAATGAATTGTTTCGTAATGACTGCGAAGTGTTCATGGCCACCAACGGTGAGCAGGCTCTGCAGATCTGCCGGGCACAATTGCCGGATCTGGTGTTGCTGGATGTGCAGATGGATGGGATTGATGGGTTTGAGGTGTGCCGGCGACTCAAGGCTGATGCCGAGAGCCGCAATATCCCGGTGATTTTTATCACTGCCCAAGGGGGGGGAGGCGGATGAGGTTCGTGGTCTGCAACTTGGTGCCGTGGACTTCATTGCCAAACCGATCAATCCGGTCATCGTCAGGGCGCGGGTACAGACTCACCTGACCTTGAAACTGCAGAGCGACCTCCTGCGCTCCATGGCGCTGTTTGACGGTCTTACCGGGGTGCCCAACCGGCGCAAATTCGATGAGCAGCTAGTGCGCGACTGGCGGCAAAGTCAGCGCGAGCAAACCGCCTTGTCGGTGATATTGATCGATGTCGATCACTTCAAGCGTTACAACGATCATTATGGGCACCAAGCGGGCGATGCGGCTTTGCAGGCTGTCGCCCGCGTCCTGGACGGTACGCTCAAGCGGCCACACGATCTGTTGGCCCGTTATGGTGGCGAAGAGTTCGTCGGTGTACTGCCCAATACCGGCCTATCGGAGGCCGTCGAACTCGCCGAACGTATGCAAGCGGGAGTACGTGCGCTCAATCTTGAGCATTCAGGTTCTCCCGAGGCGCAGGTGGTGACGATTTCGTTGGGGGTGGCGACCGTGGTGGCGAGGAGCGATCTCGCGCCGCAAGCGTTGGTGGAGGCCGCTGATCAGCAACTGTATGCGGCCAAGCAGGCCGGGCGTGCCAGGGTCTGTGCCGCGGCGCTGAACACTATTTAATCAATACGCTGCAGTCTGCGGGTGCTCGGCGAGCAGTACCGGTAAGGACCGTTCTGGCGGCCTTACCGGTACTCGAGCCGTTACAACGGCTGAGTGGCATCCTCGTCACGCTCCAACGCCACCTGGCGGATGGATAGACGAATCTCCGCCGGCAACACGCGCTTGGCTGCGCCTTCCACCAGCTCGCTGAGCTGCGGATGGTGGCTGAGCTTGCCGGCTTCGTCCTGGCGCAGCACGCCCTCGTCCAGCAGGGTCTGGATAAAGTGGCGGAACAGGCTCTTGTCGAAAAACTCCGGGGCATTCAGGCCATGCAGGATCGACAGGCGCTGGGCCATGACCGTGCACAGGTCTTCCAGCTCCTCGGCGCTCAAGGCGTTCTGCCCGGCATTCAGCACCAGGGCGATGGCCATGTAGAAGCGTTGCAGGGTCTGGGCGATGGCCCGCGACAGCAGGGTCAGCAGCACGAACTGGCGTGAGCTGGGCGCCGGGCGCAGGAACATGCCGTCTTCCTCGCGCAGCAGACCTTGCTCGACGAATGCCGCCAACCATTGATCGATCACCCCATCCAGCTCGTCCAGGCTCCAGCGGATAAACAGCTCCGACTGCAGGTACGGATAGAGCGCACGGGTGTAGCGCAGGATCTGCTCGCGGCTGATCCGCGCGCTGCTCTGGAAGAAACTCGCCAGCAAGGCCGGCAGGGCGAAGATGTGCAGCACGTTGTTGCGGTAGTAGGTCATCAGGACGGCGTTGTTTTCGTCCAGATAGTGGATCTTGCCCAGGGCGTCCTTCTGCTCGGCCAGCAGGTCCATGCCCTTGGCATAGTCGATCAGCGCCTGGCCATCGCCTTCTGGCAGGGTGGTGTGCGGCGAGTAGGGCACGCTGCGCAGCAGCGCCAAGTACAGGTCCAGGACCCGCGCCAGGGCCTTGTCGTCCAGGGCCAGCTTGCTGGTGGAGAGCAGTGCCAGGGCCACCAGGTTGATCGGGTTGATCGCCGCCGCTTCGTTGAGGTGACGGGCGATGCGTTCGGCCAGCTGGTTGGTGGCGTCATTCAGCCAGGTTGGGCGGTATTGCGGCGCCAGGGATTGGCTACGCCAGTCTGGTTGCTGCTGGTCGAGGAACTCGGCCAGCTTGATCGGCTCGCCGAAGTTGACCCATACGCTGCCGAAGCGCTGCTTGAGCGCGCCGATAACCTTGAAGATGTCGAAGATCGACTCCTTCTTCTTGCTCGCACCACGCAACTCACCCAGGTAGGTGCGGCCTTCCAGCACTCGCTCGTAGCCGATATACACGGGTACGAACACCACCGGCAGGCGGTTGCTGCGCAGGAAGCTGCGCAGGGTGATGGCCAGCATGCCGGTCTTGGGTTGCAGCATGCGCCCGGTGCGCGAACGTCCGCCCTCGACGAAGTACTCCACCGGGAAGCCCTTGCTGAACAGGGTGTGCAGGTATTCGTTGAACACCGCGGTGTACAGCGGGTTGCCCTTGAAGGTGCGGCGCATAAAGAAAGCGCCGCCGCGGCGCAGCAGGCTGCCAACCACCGGCATATTGAGGTTGATGCCGGCGGCGATGTGCGGTGGGGTCAGGCCGTTGGTGAACAGCAGATAGGACAGCAGCAGGTAGTCGATATGGCTGCGGTGACAGGGCACATAGATCACCTCATGACCGTGTGCGACTTCCTGTACGCCCTCGATATGGTTGACCTTGATGCCGTCGTAGATCTTGTTCCAGAACCAGCTGAGCACCACTTCGAGGAAGCGGATGGCGGTGTAGGCATAGTCCGAAGCGATCTCGTTGCCGTAGCGCAGGGCCTGGGCTTCGACCTTTTCCAGCGGCAGCTGGCTGCGCTCGATTTCGTCGAGAATCGCCTGGTGCACCTGCGGGCCGTGGATCAGGCCCTTGACCAGGTTGCGCCGGTGGGAAATGTCCGGGCCGATGACGGCGGCTTTCTGGTTGCGAAAATGCACTCGCAACAGGCGTTGGACCATCCGCCGGGTGCGCTCCTGGCCTTTGTCCTGGGCCACCAGCTCGCGTAGCTGAATCGGTGTGGAGAACTGCACGCGGGTCTTGCGACCGAGAATCAGGATGCTCAGCAGCTTGCGCAGGCGCCCGGTGACCGCCCAGCTGTCGGCGAACAGCAGCTTCCACGGGCTGGATTCGCTGGCCGGGGTCTGCCCCCAGAACACGCTGACCGGCACGATTTGCGCGTCCAGGCTGGCGTCGGCCGCCAGGGCGTCGAGTAGACGCACCAGGGTTGGCGAAGCACCGCGCTTGTCCTGGCCACCAAACCAACCGGGTTCCGGGGTCAGGTAGAAAAACGCACTGGGCTCATCCAGTTGGCCGACGCTGACTGGCAGGATCGGTCGCGGCAGGCCGGCTTTGCGGCACTCGCTGTCGACCACTGCCAGATCACTGACCGAGGGCAGTTGCAGCACATAGAACACCGGCCGGCTGCGATCGAGCTTGAGGGTGAAGGCGGACTGATTGATGGTCTCCGAGCGCACCCATAGGTACAACAGGCGATGCAGGGCACCAAAGACAAGACGGCGAAGTGGGGAGCGGGTCATACGAATTCTGC
>JAIERF010000060.1 GCA_019747075.1 Pseudomonadaceae bacterium | reverse complement strand
CAGTTCTCCGGGCAGACCAAGGAGCGCCTGTCGTCCCGCGAGGCCTCGGCGTTTGTTTCCGGCGTGGTCAAAGATGCCTTTAGCCTGTGGCTCAACGCCAACCCCGAGTTGGGTTTGCAGCTGGCCGAACTGGCCATCAACAACGCCGGTCGGCGTTTGAAAGCCGGCAAGAAGGTCGAGCGCAAGCGCGTCACCCAGGGCCCTGCGCTGCCGGGCAAGCTGGCCGACTGCGCGGGTCAGGACCCGATGCGCTCCGAGCTGTTTCTGGTCGAAGGTGATTCCGCCGGCGGTTCAGCCAAACAGGCGCGCGACAAGGAGTTTCAAGCGATCCTGCCGCTGCGTGGCAAGATTCTGAATACCTGGGAAGTCGACGGCGGCGAAGTGCTGGCCAGCCAGGAAGTGCACAACATTGCCGTGGCCATCGGGGTCGATCCCGGTGCTGCCGACCTGACCCAGTTGCGCTACGGCAAGATCTGCATCCTTGCCGACGCCGACTCCGACGGCCTGCACATCGCTACGCTGCTGTGCGCTTTGTTCGTGCGCCACTTCCGCCCGCTGGTGGATGCCGGTCACGTCTACGTGGCCATGCCGCCGCTGTATCGCATCGACCTCGGCAAAGAGATTTACTACGCCCTGGATGAGGGTGAGCGCGACGGCATCCTCGATCGCCTGGTGGCCGAGAAGAAACGCGGCAAGCCACAGGTCACGCGCTTTAAAGGCCTGGGTGAAATGAACCCGCCGCAGCTGCGCGAAACCACCATGGACCCCAACACCCGCCGCTTGGTGCAGCTGACCCTGGATGACTTCAGTGTCGCCGAAGAAATTATGGACATGCTGCTGGCCAAGAAGCGCGCCGGTGACCGCAAGACGTGGCTGGAGTCCAAAGGCAATCTGGCCGAGGTCCTGCTGTGAAGGCAGGCCTGTGCCTGTTGCTCGTCTGCTTGGCCGCCGTGGTGCAGGCCGCGCCTGCGAACACACCCTTGCAGTTGCTGGAAGAGCGTCCGGTGGCGGCCATGACTGGCGGCAACCTGTCGGGCCTGGCCTGGTGCCAGGGCGCGCTCTGGGCACTGTCGGATCGCGACGACCGCCGCCTGTATCGCCTGCGCGCCAAAGCGGGTATCTGGCAGGCCGAGGCCGAACAGTTCAGCGCGCCGCTGGCGCCGCCCAGTGGTTTGTCCTGGGGCCAGCAAGTGGGCAACTGGGGCATGGGCGTGGTGCGTGGCGGCGAGCTGGATTTCGAAGGCCTGAGCTGTGATGCCGCCGGCAACCGCTATCTGGTCAGCGAAGCCCAGGTGGCCGTGCTCAAACTGCCGGTCGAGGGTTCACCTGCCTGGTTGCCGCTGCCGGCCAATCTGATCGGTCAGGCGCGGGTCAGTGGCCTGTTCTGGCAGTTCAACGGCCTGGTCGAGGGCCTGGCGGTGAACCCTGACGGTACGCGCCTGTGGCTGGCCGCCGAACGGCAGAATCGCGGCCTGCTGGCGCTGCAGCAACAGACCTCCGGTTGGGCCTGTGGGCAGAGCTGCGTGCTGCTCAGCGAGAGCGCCTATCAGCGTGCGCCGGCGCAGATGGGCGGCGAGCGCCTGCCGCTGGATTTCGCCGACCTGGTGTTTTTTGCCGGCAAATTGTTCACTCTGGAGCGGCTGCAATTGCAGGTCTGCCGGCGCAATCCGGCGGATGGCGCGGTGGAGCGCTGCTGGTCGTTTGCCGACACGGCGCTGACCGAGGCACGCCGCTATCCGTTGCCCTATGGCGTAGCAGAAGCCCTGGCGGTGGATGCCGAGGGTGCCTGGATCGGCCTCGACAACGGTGCCGCCATGGGCGGCGAAGATTTTGCCCGCGGGGATGGTGAACAGCGGCCGATCATCTGGCGCTTCGCCGCGCCGGATGGCGGCTGGGGAGCCTCGTCATGAGTACGCCGGCGCCAGGCCGCAAGGCCGGCAAGGCTATGTGGATCGTCGCCTGGCTGCTGGGGTTGTGGCTCGCCACGCGCTTTTTTGCCCAGTGGCAAGACACCCAGCGCAATCCCAATCAGCAGCCTGAGTCCGCCGTGGGCAGCGCTTATACCGAGGTGCGCTTGGCCAGTAATGGCCAGGGGCATTTCCTCGCCAGTGGCTTGATCAATGGCGAGGCGGTGGAGTTTCTCCTCGATACTGGCGCCACCGATGTGGCCATCCCGGCGGCCCTGGCCCAGCGCCTCGGCCTGCCCCGTGGTGCGCCGATCAGCCTGCACACTGCCAATGGCACCAGCACGGGCTACCGCACGCGTCTGACCAGCCTGCAACTGGGCGACATTCTGCTCAGCGATGTGCGTGCCCTGATTGCGCCCGGCATGCACGGCGAAGAAGTGCTGCTCGGCATGAGCGCCCTGAAACAACTCGAATTTACCCAGCGCGACGGCACCTTGCTGCTGCGCCAGACCACTACGCAATGAGGCACGCATGAGCGATTCTCTGGACCTGAGCCTGGACGGCGTCGAGCGGCGCTCCCTGGCCGACTTTACCGAGCAGGCCTACCTCAACTATTCCATGTACGTGATCATGGACCGCGCCCTGCCGCATATCGGCGACGGCTTGAAGCCCGTGCAGCGGCGCATCGTCTATGCCATGAGCGAGCTGGGCCTGGACGCTGACTCCAAGCACAAAAAATCCGCGCGCACCGTCGGTGACGTGCTGGGTAAGTTCCACCCCCACGGCGACTCGGCGTGCTACGAAGCCATGGTGCTGATGGCTCAGCCGTTCAGTTACCGCTACACCCTGGTCGACGGCCAGGGTAACTGGGGTGCGCCGGATGATCCCAAGTCGTTCGCCGCCATGCGTTACACCGAGGCGCGCCTATCGCGTTACTCGGAGGTGCTGCTGACCGAACTGGGCCAGGGCACCGCCGACTGGGTGCCGAACTTTGACGGCACCCTGGACGAACCGGCCGTACTGCCGGCGCGCCTACCCAATATTCTCCTCAACGGCACCACCGGCATCGCCGTGGGCATGGCCACCGACGTACCGCCGCACAACCTGCGCGAAGTCGCCACCGCCTGCGTGCGCTTGCTCGATGAGCCGGATGCCACGGTCGAGCAGTTGTGCGAACACGTCCTCGGCCCGGATTATCCGACCGAGGCGGAGGTCATCACCCCGCGCAGCGACCTGCTGAAAATCTACGAAACCGGCAAGGGCTCGGTGCGCATGCGCGCCGTGTACCGCGTCGAGGACGGCGACATCGTGGTCACCGCGCTGCCGCATCAGGTGTCCGGGGCCAAGGTGCTGGAGCAGATCGCCGCGCAGATGCAGGCCAAGAAGCTGCCGATGGTTGCTGACTTGCGCGACGAGTCGGACCACGAGCACCCGTGCCGCATCGTCATCATCCCGCGCTCCAACCGCGTGGATGCCGACGAGCTGATGCAGCACCTGTTCGCCACCACCGAGCTGGAAAGCACCTACCGGGTCAACATCAACATCATCGGCCTGGACGGCAAGCCGCAGCTGAAGAACCTGCGCACCCTGCTGAGCGAGTGGCTGACCTTCCGTATCGGCACCGTGCGCCGTCGTTTGCAGTACCGCCTGGATAAGGTCGAGCGCCGCCTGCACCTGTTGGACGGCTTGCTGATCGCCTTCCTCAATCTCGATGAAGTGATCCACATCATCCGCACCGAGGAGCAACCCAAGCAGGTGCTGATGGCCCGTTTCGGCCTCAGCGACGACCAGGCCGACTACATCCTCGACACTCGCCTGCGTCAGCTGGCGCGCCTGGAAGAGATGAAGATCCGCGGCGAGCAGGATGCCCTGGCCAAGGAACAAGCCAAGCTGCAAGCCCTGCTCGGCAGCGAAAGCAAACTGCGCAAACTGGTGCGTACGGAAATTCTCGCCGACGCCGAAACCTACGGCGACGCCCGCCGTTCACCGATCGTCGCCCGCAGCGAAGCCAAGGCACTGTCGGAGAACGAGCTGCTGCCGACCGAACCGGTCACCGTGGTGCTCTCGGAAAAAGGCTGGGTACGCTGCGGCAAGGGTCACGACATCGACGCCACCGGCCTGTCGTACAAGGCCGGCGATGGCTTCAAGACCGCCGCACCGGGGCGCTCCAATCAGTTCGCGGTGTTTATCGACAACACCGGGCGCAGCTATTCACTGCCGGCCCACAGCTTGCCGTCAGCCCGTGGCCAGGGTGAGCCGCTGACCGGCCGCCTGACGCCGCCGCCGGGCGCCACCTTCGAGTGCGTGCTGCTGCCGGACGACGAGGCGCTGTACGTGATCGCCTCCGACGCCGGCTACGGCTTCGTGGTCAAAGGCGAAGACCTACAAGCCAAGAACAAGGCCGGCAAGGCCCTGCTGACCCTGCCGGCAGGCGCCCTGGTGGTGCCGCCGAAACTGCTCGGCAACCGCGAGCAGGACTGGCTGGCGGCGGTGACCACCGAAGGCCGCCTGCTGGTGTTCAAGGTCGCCGACCTGCCGCAGCTGGGTAAAGGCAAGGGCAACAAGATCATCGGCATCCCCGGTGAGCGCGTCGCCAGCCGCGAGGAATACCTCACCGACCTGGCCGTACTGCCAGCCGGCGCTACTCTGGTGCTGCAGGCGGGCAAGCGCACCCTGTCGCTCAAGACCGATGATCTGGAACACTACAAGGGCGAACGCGGTCGGCGTGGCAACAAACTGCCGCGTGGCTTCCAGCGTGTCGACAGCCTGCTGGTTGAGGGGCTGAACACCTAACGGCCTGCTAAACGTGGTGCCGACCTTGGTCGTAGGGGCCATTGCGTTCGTGCTCGGTCGGTATATGGTTGGCTGCTAATTGCAGGGCCCGGCGCTGGTGCCGGGCGCGCTTTTCTTCGCTCAAGGGTTGAGGCGTCATGGACGATCACCACAGCAGCACCGCTCCCCTGTACCGTCGTACCGGTCGCTGGGACAAGCTCTTCTTGCCCCTGCTGCTGGCGCTGGGCGCGCTGCTGCTGGCGATTTGGGGGCTGCCCGAGTCGGTGCAGCTGAAGCAGAGCAGCAGCTTGTTCCCCACCTGGCTGCACAGCATCACCGAATTGTTTGCCATGGTCGTGGCGCTGCTGTTGTTCAGCGTGACCTGGCACAGCTACCGCCGCGACAGCGCCGGCAATTTGCTGCTGTTGGCCTGTGGTTTTCTCGCCGTAGGTTTGCTCGATATCGGCCACCTGCTGTCCTACCGCGGCATGCCGGATTTCATCACTCCGGCCAGCGCGGAAAAAGCCATCGACTTCTGGCTGGCGGCGCGGCTGACGGCCGCCTTGTGCCTGCTGGGAGTGTCGTTGCGCGCGTGGCAACCCTTGGAAAATCCGGGGTTGCGCTGGTACTGGCTGACGGCGGCGCTGGCGTTGGTCGCGACGATGTTTTATCTGCAGCTGCTGCATCCCAACGCATTTGCGCCGACCTTTATCGAAGGGCAGGGCCTGACGCCGCTGAAGATCCAGATCGAGTGGTTGGTGATTGCCTTGCTGTGCGTCGCCGCCTGGCGGTTCTGGCGGGACCGCGCGCATGCCACGAACTATGACGCCCATGGCCTGTTCCTGGCTGTGGCGGTATCGATCCTGTCCGAGCTGTGCTTTACCGCGTACAGCAATGTGCACGATATCTACAGCCTGCTTGGCCATCTGTACAAAGCGCTGGCCTACCTGCTGCTGTACCGCGTGGTGTTTATTTCCAGTGTGCGTGAACCCTACTGGCGCTTGGCCAAGGAAATCCGTGGGCGCGAGGCGGCGGAGCAGAAGATCGAAGTGCTGGCGTTTTACGACACCCTCACAGGCCTGCCCAACCTCGAGCTGCTGCGTGATCGCACCGACCAGGCGCTGACCGCCAGCCTGCGTAACCAGCAGCATGTGGCCCTGCTGTACATGGACGTCGACGGTTTCAAGACCCTCAACGATTCCCTTGGCCACTCCTACGGCGATGCCCTGCTGCGCACCCTGGCGGAGGTGCTGCGCGGCCTGATCCGCGACAGCGACACCCTATGCCGGCCGGGCGGCGACGAGTTCGTCATCCTCCTGCCGGACCTGGACAGCCCCGAAGATGCGGCCGCGATTGCCGACAAGATCATGCGTCATCTGCGTCAGCCGCTGGCCGTGCTGGGGCGCAGTATCAGTACCTCGTTGTCCCTCGGCCTGGCGGTGGCGCCCGGCGATGGCAGTGCCTTCGAGACCCTGCTGCGCAATGCCGAAACCGCCATGTACAAGGCCAAGCAGGACGGCCGGCAGACCTGGCGCTACTTCGACAGCAGCATGAACGAGGAGGCCCTGGAGCGGCTCAACCTGCTCAACGACCTGCGCCAGGCCGTGGCGGCCGGGCAACTGCTGCTGCATTACCAGCCGCAAGTGGACCTGCGCAGTGGTGCCCTGATCGGCGTCGAGGCCCTGATTCGCTGGCAACATCCGCAATGGGGCCTGGTGCCGCCGCTGCGTTTTATTCCAGCGGCGGAAGAAAGCCGGCTGATCGTGCCGATCGGCGAATGGGTGATTCAGCAGGCGTGCCAGCAAGCGATGGCCTGGCAACGGGCCGGGGTGCGGGTGCCGCAGGTGGCGGTCAACGTCTCGGCGATCCAGTTGCAGTACGGCAATATCGAACAGCAGGTGCTCCAGGCCCTGGCCAGCAGCGGCTTGCCGGCGGCCATGCTGGAGCTGGAGATCACCGAGTCAAGCCTGATCGACAACCCCGAACAGGCCCAGGCCACCCTCAAGCGCCTGAAGGCGATGGGCGTGAAGCTGTCGATTGACGACTTCGGCACCGGTTACTCCAGCCTCGCCTACCTGCGCAACCTGGCGGTGGACAAGCTGAAGATCGACCAGTCCTTCGTCCGCGACCTGACCAGCAGTACCGACAGCCGGGCCATCGTCACCGCCATTGTGCAGATGGCCCACTCCCTCGGCCTGAGCACCATTGCCGAAGGCGTGGAGGACCAAGCCAGCGCCGAGGCCCTGCTGCAACTGGGCTGCCTGGAAGCCCAGGGCTACCTGTACGCCAAGCCATTGCCCGAGGCGCAGCTGAGCGCCTTTGTGCGCCAGCTAGCGCAGTAGCCAGTCGCAGTGATGCTCCTGCACCTGCTGGCTGTCCAGCGGCAGGCAGCAGAACAGGGTGCGTAGTCGATAGCCGTCGTCCTCGGGTTGCAGCTGGCACTCCAGCCAGCCATCGCCTTCCCAGGCCTGGGCCTCGACCTCCGCACTACCGTTGCCGAGGTCGATCACTTCATCGGTCAATACGCTGCTGCTCGCCACGTTGGCGAAGCGCAGCGGCGCGTGCAGCGGTGGCGCCACCAGGGCGTAGGCCTGCACGTCGCTGCCGGGGAAGCGGATGCGCGCGGCGGCGCAGCAGTGATAGTCGCCCGACACAAACACCACGTTGCTGATCCCACGGTCGCGGATAAAGCGCAGCAGGCGTGCCCGCTCGTCCGCGCTCAGTTGCCAGCTGTCGGCTTCGCGCGGGGCTGGCTGGCCGGCGTACTCGCGCAGGCCCGGCGCCAGCACCGAGCCGCTGAGGATGAATTTGGGCTGGCGGCCGCGGGCTTGCTCGGCCAGCAGCCAGTCTTCCAGCGCTTGCCACTGACTGTCCGTCAGCAGGCGCCGTTGCGGCGCACGCTGGCGCTGGATGCGCGTATTGAGGGAGTAGAAACCGGCAGCGCCAAGGCTGAAGCAAGCGTCGTGGCCGTCAGCATCCAGGGCGTCGGGGCCGTGGGCACGTTGGAACACCTGATAGGCGGCCAGGGCATTGGTGGTCAGCTCGCGCTCGGCGGGGCCGCGTAGCAGCAGGTCGCGGCTCCAGTTGTCGACCAGTTCGTGATCGTCCATCAGCATGTGCAGCGGCGTGCTACGCGCCAGGGCGGCGAAGGCCGGCGAGCCAAAGGCCTCGCGGTAGCGCGGCAGCAGGCGTTCCAGCGAGGAGCTGCTGTCGAGCAGGCCGGCGCGGGCGTCGGCGTAGATCTGGTCGCCGAGCATCAGCATCAGTGCGGCCGGTTGGTGGCGCTGGCGCAGGGCCAAGGCGGCCAGGCTGGCGTCGCTGCGCTGGGCTTCCAGTTCGGTCAGCCCTGGGTGCCGGCAACTGGCGGCGAGAAAGCTGAAGCTCGGCCCCGGCTGCCATTGCTCGGCGCGCAGGCGCACCACGCATTCGCGCATCCAGCGCAGACTGCGCCGTTGCCGCGAGAGGGTGGCGGGCTGGGCGCTACTGGCCAGTTGGCGGCCCTGTTGCAGGGTGATCGCCAACGGATGCAGCAGGGCCTGGGCGTCCGCCAGGTTGAGCGCCAGGGGCAGGGGTTCGATGCGCTTATCGATGGGCGCGGTGGGCAGTGCGTTGATCTGCGCGACGGCGGCTTCGGCGCTGGCGGTTGGCAGCGGGCAGAGGCTGACCGGGGTAGCACTGCGTGCCGGGGTGCGACCGCCACTGGCCAGGGCCTCGCTGACGCTCAACGGCTGCCCCCAGTCGCTGGGCCAGTTATGCGCGCAGCGTTCATCTGCGGCGCTGTTGGCGGCGTAGCGGTGCAGGCTGACCATGGCGATGCTCAGGCTGCCGAGCCAGGCATTGGGCACCTCAATGTCAGCCAGCGCGTAGCTGATACCGGCATCGGCGGCGGGGGCCGTTTTGCTGCCCAGGGCCGCGGCCAGCGCCTGCTGGCGCAACGGCCAGGCCTGCACGCGACGCTGTGGGCCGGCGCAGACTAGGGTCATGGCGGCCACGGCTTCGCCGCTCTGGGTGTTGTCGATCTCGATCCACACCCGCAGCAGGGTGTGCTCGCCGTTCTGGCGAGTCCAACCAACAATCGGCCCGGTGCGCGGCAAGCGAGCACGCAGGCGGTTGGGCGTGGCCTGGCTGCTGGCGTGGCTGACGTAGGCGGTGTTGAAGAAGCCGACCACCTCGCTAAAGATCACTTCCGGCGCGCGCTTGCCAATGGTGCAGTCGAAGTGCGCGTGTTCGGCGGCAATCAGCTGATGATCGTGGCCCTGATCCAGGCGCTCCTGGCTGAAGCCTCGACTCAGCTGGCGCCAGCTTTCGCTGCAGGATTCGGCGTCAAACAGCACGTTGTCGGCGCCGTGCAGGAGCATCAGCGGCATCGGCAGGTAGCGGCGCAGGTTGTCTTCGCTGGTGTAGACGTTCTGCCCGTTGGCATTCACCAGGCGCTCGTACTCCACGCACTTGGCCCCGTGCATGAACACGCCGAGGTTGGTGCGGCCGAAGTACTGGTCGAGCTTGGCGTGGGTCACTGGCAGCAACTGGTCGTGGCGAAACAGGCGGCTGAGGGCGCCGGCCATGCGTTTGCACGAGGTGCTGTCGGGGTGCTCATGGCGCAGGTCGTGCTCGCCTGGGCAGCGCTCGTCGGCGCTGTAGTCAAAGCTGGCGAACAGGCGGTCCATCAGCGCATGCAGGGCATCGGCCTGTACTGTGCCGGCGGAGAACTCCAGCAACTCGCGGTTCAGGCCGTTGACCAGCAGGGCGGCCACTTGCAGGCGCATTTGCGCGGTGCTGGAGCCGATTACGAACGGCTGGAACTGCGAGAACAGCACGCCGTCCAGCTTGGCGCGGCCATTGGCATGGGTCAGATGGCCGCCGAGCAGGGACATGCCCAGGGAGGCCGAGCCGACGCAGTGGCTGAAGCAGAACAGACTGCCGGGCAGGGCCGGTTGTTCACCCTGTTCGGCCTGCAACTGGCCGAGGATATGCTCGATGGCGGCAGGGATTTCCCCGGCGGCGATATCGTCCATGCTGGAAAACTGCGCCGAGGCGCGCAGCCACGGGCTGACCCGGTATTCCAGCAGCCACACGTCCCAGCCCTGGGCGTAGAGCATGGCCGCCAGGCTGCGCGGGCCGAGCTCTGGGGCGACAAAGGGCAGGGTGTTCTGGGCAAAACCGTTGAGCAGCATGATCGACTTGTAGCGGCGTTGGCCGTCGACCACCTGGGACTCGACCTGGGGCTGGGCATAGCGCACCAGGCCGACGCGGATCTGCTCGCCGGCCGGCTGCTCGGCATGCAGCGGTACGTGCAGGCACACCGGCGGTTGCGGGGCGATCTGCCGGCCGTCAGCCAGCGGCAGGGACGGATAGAAATCCTGCTGCAACTCGAACACGCCGGTGTCGGCGGCCAGGGCTGGGTCGCTGGCGGGCAGGTCGTTGCGGTAGTCCGGCAGGCGGAAGTCGAGCATCCGGCTGCTGATCAGGTAGCGGGCGATCAGCAGCGGGTAGCTGGCCATGGCCGCCAGGGCGTTGAAGGTGTCGGTGCCGTCCAGCAGTTGCGGGGCGATGCGCCGCACCATCTCGGGTATGTCCATGGCCAGGCGGCCGTTGGCCAAGGGCTGGGGTTCGCCCTGGCGGTAGAGCTGAATGTCCAGCTCGGTCAGTTGCGCCCACACGCTGCGGCGCGGCAGCACCGGCCAGCCGCCGTGGCGCCATTTACCCAGTAGCCAGCGGCCCAGTTCGGCCCACTCGGCGGCCGGCTGGATCAGTTTGCTGCCGCGCAGCTGGTAGTCCTGCTGGCCGTCGCTGAGCTGCAATTGGTAGTCGAAGCTGCGCGCCGCGCTGGCGTGCCAGAGCAGCCGTGCCCCGCTCACCAGGTTGTGCCACAGGCCCGGCGCATTGGCCGGCTTGGCCCGGTGGCGGTCGGGCAACCAGCGGTTGATCAGGTAGGTCAGGCCGGCGCGGGCAAAGCGGCTGAGGCGCGCCGTGGGGCTGTCGGCCAGGGCGCGGAACAGCTCGACGTGGCCACTGCGCACCTGCAGGGTCAGTGCGGCCTGGTCGGGGCGATCGATGACCAGGCGCGAGGCAGTCAACTGCTGGTCGGCGCGGAAGGGGATGGCCGCCACCCGATGCGCGGGGCTGGCCCACAGGCGTTGCCAGTCCGGTACGTCCATCTGCAGAAACAGCGCACCGTCCAGCTGTTGGGGGGCGCTGCCGGGTTGCTCCTGCCAGGTCAGCGGGCCGCGCAGCACCTCGGCGAGAACTGCGCCGCTGCTGACCGGCTGGGCGCGTTCGAACGGCGGCGGCACCTGCGGGTAGGTCGGCAGGCTGACTACGCTGGGGCTGCGCGCGGGCAGTTCGGCCAGGGTCAGGCGACAGGCGCGTTCGGCCAGGGCGGTAATGGTCAGCAGCGGGTTGACCCCCAGGGAGCTGGGGATGATCGAGCCGTCCAGCACCTGCAGGTTGGCGTGCACGCTGCCGTCCTGACGAAACACCTGGCCGCGCGCATTGACCACGCCGTCTTGCACCCCATCGGCCATCCGGCAGCCACCCAGCGGGTGCACGGTGACCCAGCCGGCTTCTGGCGCGGGGCCGCTGAGCACCTGGGCGATGTCGTCGGGCAGTACGCCAGAGGCCGGGTTGGGCAGGAACTCGCCGCCGAGCTGCTGGATGCAGGCCATACGCTGGCGATGCAGCTGCGGTGCAGGGTCGGCGGCCTGGGCCGGCCAGCTCCAGTTCAGGCGTGCGCCGGAGTCGTTGAGGGTGGCCTGGCCGGCGGCCGAGTCGTGGCCCATGCCGAGCAGGGCCAGGCTGCGCTGGATCAGCTGCGGGTCAACCGCCAGCGGGTCGTGGCCTGGGCGGCTGCGCAGGCCGAAGCGGTTAAGTTGCGGCAGCACGCCAAGGGTGCTGAGCAGCTCGTTGGCCAGTGGCGCGAGCAGGCCAGGAATGCCGCCGTCTTCGATGATGGTGCTGCGGCGGTGGTCGGCATGATCGTGGAAGCGGATCACCGCACTGATGGTTGGCCCGCTGCTGTTGGTGGCGCCCGCTACGCTGCTGCGGCCAATGCCGTCGGCTATGTCGGGCAGGGCATAGGCGGC
>JAIERF010000208.1 GCA_019747075.1 Pseudomonadaceae bacterium | reverse complement strand
GCGCTGCTGCCGCCCCTGCTGCTCGGCGGCGCCTGGCTGGAGTGGGCCTACCGCGCCCTGGTGCTGCTGGTGATCGCCTGCCCCTGTGCACTGGTGATCTCCACCCCGGTGACCATCGTCAGCGGCCTGGCTGCAGCCGCCCGGCGCGGCATCCTGATCAAGGGCGGGGTATACCTGGAGCTCGGCCATCAGCTGCGCGCCCTGGCCCTGGATAAAACCGGCACCCTGACCCACGGCCGCCCGGTGCAAACCGACTACCTGGCGCTGCACAGCGACGCCTGTGACCCGGCGCAACTGGCTGCCAGCCTGGCCCAGCGCTCCGACCATCCGGTGTCGCAGGCCATCGCCCGCCACGCCGAGCAGCAGGGCGTGACCCTACTGCCGCTGATCAACTTCACTGCCCTGCCTGGTCGGGGGGTCTGCGGCCTGTTCGACGGCCAGCTGTACCAGCTCGGCAACCATCGCCTGGTGGAAGAACTGGGTCTGTGCAGCCCGGCCCTGGAAGCCCTGCTGGAGCCCCTGGAACGCCAGGGTAAAAGCGTGGTGCTGCTGTGCGCGCCAAGCCAGGTGCTGGCGCTGTTTGCGGTGGCCGACACGCTCAAGGCCTCCAGCCAGGAAGCCATCGCCGAGCTGCAGCAACTCGGGATCAAGACCTGCATGCTGACCGGCGACAACGCCCACACCGCTGCGGCCATCGCCCTGCAAGCCGGCATCGACGAGGCGCACGGCAACCTGCTACCGGAACACAAGCTGGCGGCCATTCAGGCCTTGCAAGGCAGCAACCAAATCGTCGGCATGGTCGGCGACGGTATCAACGATGCGCCAGCCCTGGCCCAGGCCAACATCGGCTTCGCCATGGGCGCGGCCGGCAGCGACAGCGCCATCGAGACTGCCGACGTGGCGCTGATGGACGACGACCTGCGCAAGATCCCAGCCTTTATCCGCCTGTCGCGGCGCACCGCCGCCATCCTCAAGCAGAACATCGCGCTGGCATTGGGGGTAAAGGCGCTGTTCCTGCTGATCACCCTCACCGGCCACGCCACCCTGTGGATGGCGGTGTTCGCCGACATGGGTGTCAGCCTGCTGGTAGTCGCCAACGGCCTGCGCCTGCTGCGTCAGGAGAAACAGGCATGAGTAGCGCCCTGCGCAGCGCCATTCACGCTGCCCTAGCTGCGGCCGATGGCGCGGCCGACGATCCGCTGACGGCCTTTGCCGCCCTCGAACGCGCGCACATCCTCAGCCAGCGCCTGCCTGTGCTCCACACCTACAGCCATTGGCGCATGCTGCGCTTGGGCTGGCAGCTACGGGATTGGCGCGAAGTGGCCGGGCAACTGCCGCGGATCATCGCCGCCCTGCTGTTCTCGCGGCTGTGGGTGCCGATCGGCAACAGTGGCCGGGCGCGAATCAGCGCCTTCGCTCGGCAGCCGCTGAGTGCCGAACTGCAACGCCTGCTGGACGAGGACAAGCAACCGTAAGCGATAACAAACCAACACAAGCCCTTATGTAGCGAATATTAAACAGCGCTACATAAATGCATAATCAATAGCTAATACCGAGGATAAGATTCATTAATAAAAGGTAATGCAGAGGCCTAATAATCAGGCCTCCAGCCCTGTTTACCACCCCCAATCCGACCTGATGAACGGTTATTCATGACGGCCATCAAGGCCTCGCCTAAAAACCTCTAAAAACGCCAGAAAGCCTTTCACCACGGGGCTTTCAGCATATTTCGTGACCGCAAGGTCAGGTGCTGGCTTGTAGTTACTTATCCAGTTCACTAGCAGAAGCTCTTGATGCCCTGCCCGTTCGCCGGCAGAATGCCGCGCCCGCCGGTCTGCAGCCCTGCGCCGAGGGAGTTTTGTGCTGATCAGCCACCCCAGCTTGCCAACGTAGTGAACTGGTTTTCCTAACGATCACACGCAGGAGATTTGAAGTGCACATCGGTGTTCCTCTCGAAACCCATGCCGGCGAAACGCGGGTTGCCGCTACCCCGGAAACCATCAAGAAGCTGATTGCCCACGGCCATCAGGTGACTGTCCAGACCGGTGCCGGCATTACTGCCAGCCTGCCGGACCACGTCTATGAGATCGTCGGTGCCGATATCGGTGATGCCGCGACCACTCTGGGCGCGGACCTGGTGCTCAAGGTCCTGGCTCCCAGCGATGCCGAACTGGCGCAGATGAAAGCCGGCGCCGTGCTGGTTGGCATGCTCAACCCGTTCGACAGCGAGACCATCGCCAAGATGGCCACCCGCGGCATTACCGCCTTCGCCCTCGAAGCCGCGCCGCGCACCTCGCGCGCCCAGAGCCTCGATGTGCTGTCGTCGCAAGCCAACATTGCCGGCTACAAGGCCGTGCTGCTGGGTGCCCATCACTATCCGCGCTTCATGCCGATGCTGATGACCGCTGCCGGTACCGTAAAAGCTGCGCGCATTCTGGTCCTCGGCGCCGGTGTTGCCGGCCTGCAGGCCATCGCCACGGCCAAGCGCCTGGGTGCGGTGATCGAAGCCTCGGACGTACGTCCGGCGGTGAAAGAGCAGATCGAATCCCTCGGCGCCAAGTTCGTCGACGTGCCGTTCGAGACCGATGAAGAGCGCGAGTGCGCCCAAGGCGTTGGCGGCTATGCCCGTCCAATGCCGGCGTCGTGGATGCAGCGCCAGGCTGGCGCCGTGCACGAACGCGCCAAGCAGGCCGACATCGTGATCACCACCGCGCTGATTCCGGGCCGTAAGGCACCGACCTTGCTGCACGCCGCGACCGTGGAAGAAATGAAGCCAGGCTCGGTGATCATCGACCTCGCGGCAGCTCAGGGTGGCAACTGCCCGCTGACCGAAGCCGATCAGGTCGTGGTCAAGCACGGCGTGACCATCGTCGGTCACACCAACCTGGCGGCCCTGGTGCCGGCAGACGCTTCGGCGCTGTACGCACGCAATCTGCTGGACTTCCTCAAGCTGGTTATCGACGGCGAAGGCAAGTTCCACCTCAACCTTGAAGACGACATTGTCGCGGCGTGCCTGATGTGCACCGGCGGCGACGTTGTGCGCAAGAACGGTTAAGCGGGAGCAAGACGATGGAAATTTCTGACAGCATCTACAACCTGATCATCTTCGCCCTGGCCATCTACGTGGGCTACCACGTGGTGTGGAACGTGACCCCAGCTCTGCATACCCCGCTGATGGCGGTGACCAACGCGATTTCCGCGATCGTCATCGTCGGCGCCATGCTGGCCGCGGCACTGACCGTCACGCCGCTGGGCAAAACCATGGGCACCCTGGCCGTGGCCCTGGCCGCAGTAAACGTCTTCGGTGGCTTCCTGGTCACCCGGCGCATGCTGGAAATGTTCAAGAAGAAAGCGCCCAAAGCGCCGGCGGAGAAGCACTGACATGAGCATGAACCTCGTCACCGTCCTCTATTTGATCGCTTCGATCTGCTTTATCCAGGCCCTCAAAGGCCTGTCGCACCCGACGACATCGCGCCGCGGCAACCTGTTCGGCATGCTCGGCATGGGCCTCGCCGCCTTCACCACCATTGCCCTGATCGCAATGAAAGTGAGCGAGTTCCAGCAGCGCGGCGTGGGCATCGACCTGGCTCAAGGCCTGGGCTTCGTGCTGGTCGGCCTGCTGGTCGGCGGTAGCGCCGGTGCCATCATGGCCAAGCGCGTGGAAATGACCAAGATGCCGGAACTGGTCGCCTTCATGCACAGCATGATCGGCCTGGCTGCCGTGTTCATCGCCATCGCGGCCGTGGTTGAGCCGCAATCCCTGGGTATCGTGGCCAGCCTCGGCGACGCCATCCCGGTCGGCAACCGCCTGGAACTGTTCCTCGGTGCAGCCATCGGCGCCATCACCTTCTCCGGTTCGGTGATCGCCTTCGGCAAACTGTCGGGCAAGTACAAGTTCCGCCTGTTCCAGGGCGCACCTGTGCAGTTCAAGGGTCAGCACATGCTGAACCTGGCTATCGGCCTAACCGTGATCGGCCTGGGCCTGGTGTACATGTTCACCGGCAACCTGCAGGCATTCGCCGTGATGCTGGCGCTGGCCTTCATCATTGGCGTGCTGATCATCATCCCGATTGGTGGTGCCGACATGCCGGTCGTGGTGTCGATGCTCAACAGCTACTCGGGCTGGGCGGCAGCGGGTATCGGCTTCTCGCTGAACAACTCGATGCTGATCATCGCAGGCAGCCTGGTAGGTTCGTCGGGCGCCATCCTCTCGTACATCATGTGCAAGGCGATGAACCGTTCGTTCTTCAACGTGATCCTCGGCGGTTTCGGTGGTGCTCCGGCAGCCGCAGGCCCAGCCGGCGCTCAGGAAGCCCGTCCGGTGAAATCCGGCTCGTCTGACGACGCCGCCTTCCTGCTGACCAACGCCGACACCGTGATCATCGTTCCGGGCTACGGCCTGGCGGTGGCCCGTGCCCAGCACGCGCTGATGGAACTGGCCGAGAAGCTGACCCATCGCGGTGTCACCGTGAAGTACGCGATCCACCCGGTTGCCGGGCGTATGCCGGGCCACATGAACGTCCTGCTGGCCGAGGCCGAAGTGCCTTACGAGCAGGTGTTCGAGATGGACGACATCAACTCCGAGTTCGGCCAGGCCGACGTGGTGCTGGTGCTGGGCGCCAACGACGTGGTCAACCCGGCCGCGAAGAACGACCCCACCTCGCCCATCGCTGGCATGCCGATCCTCGAGGCTTACAAAGCCAAGACCGTGATCGTCAACAAGCGCTCGATGGCCAGCGGCTACGCCGGTCTGGACAACGAACTGTTCTACCTCGACAAGACCATGATGGTATTTGGCGACGCCAAAAAGGTTATCGAGGACATGGTTAAAGCCGTCGAGTAATCGACCGCCGCAACTGCAAAAAACCCGGCCATGTGCCGGGTTTTTTGTCTGTTGGATTTGCCTCAGCGAGCCGATTTGGCGGCCACCACCTCTCGGTAGATTTGCGCCATCTGCCGGCCCATCTGCTCAGCAGTGAAGAGTTGTTCATAACGCAGCGCCGCTTTCTGCCCCATGGCGAGAGCTTGCAGCGGGTTGTCCCAAAGCGTGCGCATGGCTGCACGGAACGCCAACGGATCGCTGGGCGGCACTACCAGGCCTGTCTCGTTATGTATGTTGATGTAGCTGGTACCGGTGCCGATCTCGCTGGAGATCATCGGTTTACCGTACATGGCGCCCTCCAGCAGCGAGATGCCAAAGGCCTCGGAGCGCAGGTGAGAAGGGAACAGAATGGCCGTGCACAACTGCAGTAAAGCCACCTTGTCTTCTTCACCCAGGCGACCGACAAAGTGCACGTGATCCAGCCCCAGCGCCGCCGCCTGCTCACGCAACTCCTGCTCCAGAGGCCCGGCACCGACAATGACAATCGGGTAACCGGTACCCTGCGCCGCTTCCAGCAAAATATGCAGGCCCTTGTAGTAGCGCATCACGCCAACAAACAGGAAGAAGCGATCGCCGAAACGCTGACGCCAACCCTCGACACAGGTGTCCGTCGGAACCGGATAGCTGCTTTTATCCAGCCCATACGGGACCACCACGGTCTTGTTGCGGAAATGCTTGAGCACCTGACTGGTGGCCAGGTAATTAGGAGAGGCCGCGACAATGCGGTCAGCCTGCCCCAGAAAGCGGTGCATCAGTGGACTGTAGAGGCGCAGCAAATTCTTCTGCCGCACGATGTCCGAGTGGTAGGTAACCACCGTAGGTTTGTGCATGCGCGCAGTGAAATGCACCAAATCCATAAACGGCCAGGGGAAGTGATAGTTGATCACATCGGCCTGTGCCGCCAGCACCCGAAAACGCTTGAGCACGCTATAGGAAAAACCGGTTGAGGCCAGCTGAATGTCCAGCTTGGCCCGATGCACCTTGTGATCAGCGACCATGACTTCACGGGGCAGCGGGTTGGCACTCAGGGTTAGCACCTCACCATGAATGCCGTGAGTAATACCGCTCTGGCAGAGCTGATAAATCACCTGCTCGATACCGCCCACCGACTCAGGCATATAGGTTTTGAAAAAGTGCAAAACGCGCATCAGGAATTCACCACTTGTCGGTACACGCGCGCAGTGATCTGCGCACAGCGCTGCCAGGAAAATGCTTGGGCGCGCAGCAGACCGGCATCCCGTTGTTGTTGCCAATACACTTGATCATCAATCAACCGCTGCATGGCCGCGGCACACACCAGCTCATCCTGCGCCTCGATGTAAGTGCCTGCCTCACCGGCCACCTCCGGCAACGCCGAGCTGCGCGTCAGCAGAACTGGCGTGCCACTGGCCATGGATTCCAGCACAGGTAAGCCAAAGCCCTCATACAGCGATGGAAACACCAGCAAGCGCGCGCCCGCCAGCAGTTCGGCAACAGCAAGATCGCTCTGATAGCCGAGCAGACGCACTTGCCCGCTGGCAATGGCGCGTTGCAGCGGTGCCGCCAATTGCTCAGTGCGCCAGCCCGGCATGCCAACGATCACCAGCGGATAGCGCGAGCGCACAGCCGCTGGTAACAGCTCGTAGGCACGCAAGGCCAGTTGCAGGTTCTTGCGCGGCTCCACGGTGCCCACACACAACAAGTACTCGCCCGCTTGCAAACCCAAGGCCTGCAGCGGCGCGATCAACTGCTCAGCACTGCGGGGATGAAACCGCGCTGCACAGCCCAATGGCGCCACCGTCACCCGCTCAGACGAAACCCCGTAATAACGACACACCTCAGCACCGATAAAGTCCGAGTCCACCAGAATACGCTCAGCCCGCGCGATGCTTCGTGCGGCATGTCGCTCAATCTCGACGAGGCGATCCTTGGGCTGGGTTTCGGGGAAATGCACATGGGTCAGATCATGCAGAGTCATGACCATCGGCCCGTCGAACTCGAATGGCCACAGGCTCGGATCGTGATAAAGATCGATACCCGCACAGCCACGGCTGAAACGCTGCTGCTCGATCAGCCGGCGCAAAACATAAGCATTAGGCACCCAGCGCTTGATCAGCCCGCTCGCTCGGGAATAGCCCGGCAGCGCTGCGCCAGGTAATTCCGACTGCCAACTCCAGCCGTTGAACAGCGCCAGCTCCAGCTCAGGATCGACTGCCAGCGCCCGCACCAACTCGACCAAATACTGGCCAATACCGGTGCGCGGTGCCCGCAGGATGCTGGCGTTAAGGGCGAGTCGCATCGGCCTGACGGAGTGACTGGCCGTGACGCAGCCCCTCTAGAGTGCCGCTTACCAATTGCTGGCTCGCTTCGCGCCAGCCGATCCACTGCCAATCCGCGACGGGTCTACTGGCCGGAAACTCGTTGCTCGACTCGAATTGGGTGACTCTGTCAGCCAGGGTCTGCGGATCGTCCAGATCGAAATAGGCCATAAATTCACCGCCAATTTCGCGAAACACCGGAATGTCGCTGGCCATCGCCGGCAGGCCTCGCTGCATCGCCTCCACCAGCGGCAAGCCAAAGCCCTCAACATAAGACGGAAAAACCAGCGCCCGCGCATTGGCGTAGGCAAACTCAAGACTCTTGTCATTAATGCGATTAAACATAAACAAGCGCTTATCCCATTGCGGGTGTCGCTTGATGCGCTCCACCAGGGCTTCGCACTTCCAGCCAATTTTGCCAATGATGCACAGACGCGCATTGCTGCCCTGAGCCCATAACAACTCGAATGCATCAAGCAAATAAGCATGGTTCTTACGCGGCTCAATGGTGCTGACCATCAGATAAACCGGCGCTGGATCGCGAAACATGCGCTGCAGATCAGGGTGCACACGAGCCTCGTTACGCAGTAAATCCAACTCCGAACCGAGGTGGAAGTAACCATGCCAGCGCTTCGCGGCTTCGGCCTCGCCGAGACGCCGCTGAATCTCACTATCGACTTGCTCACTGATGGTCTGGGAAATAGCCATAAAGCCATCGGCAGTCGCTGCGATCCAGTCAAACCAACGATCGAACACCTTGACCAAACCGGCATCACAAAACTGCGGATGGGTCAGCGGGATCAAATCGTAAATCACTGAAACGATGCCAACGCCTTGGCGCTTGAGCTTTTCGGCCAGAGGGAAGATATCGTCATGCCAGGATGAGTCCAACAGCACCAGTTGATCACCGACCTGCACTTGTAACGGCACTGC
Organism: Pseudomonadaceae bacterium; assembly: GCA_019747075.1. Classification (GTDB taxonomy): domain Bacteria; phylum Pseudomonadota; class Gammaproteobacteria; order Pseudomonadales; family Pseudomonadaceae; genus Aquipseudomonas. The sequence goes on along the minus strand of JAIERF010000208.1, from coordinate 3,166 downwards.
ACGCTGAGGCGCAGGGAGGGCGCTGCGGTTCAACCAAAGCAGTCCGCGCAACGGCAGGCTAATGGCCAGGCTGGCCAGTTTGCACGGCCAATAGAGTAAGCGACGCGCAGTCTTAGACGCACTAAAAGGCCAAAGGCGCTCTAACCGTGAATGCCACCACCAGTAGCGATTTCGCCAGTGGTCTAGCTTGACGATAAGCGCCTGACGACGACTGGCTCGATGGTCTACCTCTATCGGGGCCAGGCTCAGCACCTGATAAAGTTGGCCACCATTCATCATCACCGGCACACACTCGACAGCGGGTTTAGAAGCCCCTAATTCGCGAATGATATTGCGTACAACCCGCTGAATCCCGGAGTTGTCCTGCGGATGCTCGTAGACATAAGTACATTCAATCAAAAAACGCATGCAGCTCTCACACAGATTCAGACACTGGCTGCCTGCTGCAAGCGCTCAATGCTTATATCGGCATCCAGCGAGTTGCAACCAACAAAGTCCGGTTTGTTGATATTGATCATATGGAACACCAGCGCGAAATCCCGCCACTCGTAGTTGGTGTCCAGATGCGAGTCGAATCGTGAGAGTGACAGGGCAATGGAGTAATTACCTTTGCCAATATTCGCAGGGAAAGCAAAGCGATAAACGATGCGTTCGCCCGCAGATACGTTCTCAAGAGCACGATGTAATCGATGGGTATTAATGCCGTAAATGGCTTGGCCCATACGGTCCTTGATCATGAAACCAAGTACCAGGCGAGGAACGGACTGCTTAACGTCGACAGTCACCTCAAGCACTGCCTGACTCCCAACCTCCAGCACTTCGACCCGCTGGCCCCGGGCATTAAGCAAGGCGATATCAGCAAAGCCGGCTTCGCCGCTTCCAGAAATTGTCCGCACTTTGCCGTTGTCCAAACGCTCCTGACGGACCGTCTGCTGCTCCTTTTCCGCAATCATCGCACCGTAGAAGTCCATCACTTCCTCGGGAGCGCCCTCGAGGGCCAAACGCCCTTGCGCCAGGAGAATCGCGCGATCGCACAGATTCTGAATCGCCTGACGATCGTGGGAAACGATCAACAGCGTGGTACCTGCCTTACGAAACTCACGGATGCGATCAAAGCTTTTGTGCTGAAAGTAGGCGTCGCCCACCGATAGAGCCTCATCGACGATCAACACATCGGGGCGTCGAGCCGTGGCCACGCTGAAGGCCAGACGCATCTGCATGCCACTCGAGTAAGTGCGCACCGGGTGATCCATGTAATCGCCAATCTCGGCAAACGCTTCGATTTCCGGCATCAGCGCCTGCAAATCTTCCATGCTCAGCCCAAGGAGTTGGCCGGCCATAAAGACATTCTGCCGACCACTGAAATCCGGATGGAAACCCATGCCCAACTCAAGTAAGGCAGCGACACGGCCCTGAATATGAATCTGCCCGGTATTGGGCTGAGTGGTGCCGGTAATCATCTTCAGCAGCGTGCTTTTACCCGCGCCGTTGATGCCAATAATGCCCAACGCCTCGCCGGGATTAACGGTGAACGAAACGTCCTGCAGCACCCACTTCAATTGGTGCCTGGGCGCCGAAAAGGGAATCAGCCATTCGGCCAACCGCGACCAGCGCGTGGGATATTGTTTGTAGGCCTTACCTACCTGAACCACTTGAATACTGCCCATCAGAGTTCATCCACCATTTCGCCGGAGCGTTTGCGAAAGAGGCGCATACCTAGCAGGCACATCATCACCGCCAGCACGGTAACCGGCCCGAGCGATGACCAATCAGGCCACTGGTCGTAGACAAAAATCCCCTGGTAGGCCGCGATGAGCGCTGCCATGGGATTGGCCTCAATCAGCGGACGAATGCCTTCCGGCAGAATAGAGGCGGGGTAAACAATAGGCGTCAACCAGAACCAGAACTGCAGGACAATACCAACTAGCTGACCGACATCGCGAAAGAACACATTCAGCACACCAAGAATGATTCCAAGGCCAATGGCAAAGGCGACCTGGATCATCAATAGCGGAATCACCGCCAATACCGCCCAACCAGGAAAGTTCTGCGTCACTGCCAGGAAGCCGAGGAACAAAGCAAAAATAATTGCAAAGTTCACGCTGGCATTCAGCACCACAATCAACGGCAGACATATGCGTGGGAAGCTCAGCTTCTTGATCAAGTTGGCGTGTTCAAGAAACACAGACTGGCTGCGACCAATGATTTCCGCGAAAAAGCCCCACGCGAGAATGCCGGCGCACAGGTAAATGCCATAGGCCAGGCTGTTGTCGACGCCTGGCAGGCGGGCCTTCATCAGTTGGGAAAAAATCACCGTATAAACAATGATCATCGACAGCGGATTGAGGATCGTCCAGACCGCGCCCAGCAATGAATTGCGATAGCGCGTCTGAAACTCGCGCTGCACGCTACCCAGTACGAAGCCGCGATAATTCCATACTGCACGAGCTATCCCCACGGCCATTACTGCACCCTGCCGTACTGGTCTTCGAAGCGAACAATGTCGTCTTCACCGAGATACTCGCCGCTTTGTACTTCAATCATCACCAGATCAATCACCCCTGGGTTTTCCAACCGGTGTTTATGTCCGGCAGGGATAAAGGTCGACTCGTTGCTGTTGATCAGTAGTGCGGTTTCACCATTCACGACCTTGGCCATACCCTGCACCACTATCCAGTGCTCGCTGCGGTGATGGTGCATCTGCAGCGACAACGCGGCACCTGGCTTGACCACGATGCGTTTGATTTTGAAACGCGGGCCCTCTTCGAGCACGGTGTAGGTGCCCCAAGGCCGCGATACAGTGCGATGCAAGCGATAGGCTTGATGGTTTTCCAACTTCAAACGCTTGGCAACCTGGCCCACTTGCTGCGCACAGTCGGCGTTCGCCACCAGAATCGCATCGGGTGTCTCGACCACGATCAGGTTGTCGACCCCCACCGTGGCGACCAGACGGCCCTGGCTCTGCACGAAGGTATTGCGGCTATCGATAAAAATCGCATCGCCTTGCACACGATTCTGCTGGGCGTCGGCGTCAACCAATTCGCGCAGAGCATTCCAAGAGCCAATATCACTCCAGTCAAAGGCTGCAGGCACGACGGCAACCTTGTCTGAACGTTCCATCAAGGCATAGTCAATGGAGATATCCGGCAAGGCCGCAAAGCTTTGG
>JAIERF010000084.1 GCA_019747075.1 Pseudomonadaceae bacterium | reverse complement strand
GCGCGAAACTCCCTGGCGCCCGGCAGGGTGGCGAGGTACCAGCCGACATGCTTGCGCGCAATGCGCACGCCCATCACCTCGCCATAGAAGGTGTGCAGGGCGGCCAGGTGTTCCAGCAAAATGCCTTCTACTTCCAGCAAACTCGGCGCCGGCAGTTGCGTACCGGTCGCCAGGTAATGATCAATCTCGCGGAAAATCCACGGTCGGCCCTGGGCCGCGCGGCCGATCAACAAGCCATCGGCGCCGGTGGCGTCGAGCACCTGCCGGGCCTTTTGCGGCGAGTCGATGTCGCCATTGGCGAACACCGGCAGTGTTACGGCCTGCTTGATCGCGGCGATGGTGTCGTACTCGGCCTCGCCGGTGTACAGGTCAGCGCGCGTGCGGCCATGCACGGCCAGGGCGCTGATACCGCTCTGTTCGGCGATTTTCGCCACGGTCAGGCCGTTCTTGTTCGCCCGGTCCCAGCCGGTGCGGATCTTCAGGGTCACCGGCACATCCACGGCGGCGACCACAGCCTGCAGAATCGCGCTGACCAACTGTTCGTCCTTCATCAACGCGGAGCCGGCGGCCTTGTTGCAGACCTTTTTGGCCGGGCAGCCCATGTTGATGTCGATAATCTGTGCACCCATCTCGACATTGCGCCGGGCGGCTTCGGCCAGCATCTGCGGGTCGCCACCGGCGATCTGCACCGAGCGCGGCTCGGCGTCGCCGCTATGGATCATGCGCAGGCTGGACTTGCGCGTGTTCCACAGGCTGACATCGCTGGTGACCATTTCCGAGACCACCAGGCCGGCGCCCAGGCGTCGGCACAGCTGACGAAAAGGCTGGTCAGTGACCCCGGCCATGGGCGCGAGAATCAGCTGATTGGGCAATGTATACGGGCCGATGCGTACCGCCGACATGGGTCTTCCCTGCAGTTGGCTGGATCGGATGAGTGCGAAAAAGGGTGGGCATGATACCCGCTCTAGATGTCCGGATAAAGGCTGTTTTGAACAAATTATGAACAGCGCAGGGCTTATCGCGAAGGGTTTGGTTTGGCCTGCAGGCGCCGCTATTACAGCGCCTGCGGCTTATTCCGGGGAGTGGAAGCTGAGGCTGTAGTTCACGGCCTTGGTGCCCGGGTCGAGGATGTCCAGGGCGATGTGGATCGGGGTTTGCGGCGGCATTTCGGCCTGACCAGCGAGTTCGCCGGCGAGGTATTCGCTGGGTTTGAAGCGGCGGCTGGCGAGCAGTTGGCCGTTCATGTCAGCGAAGCGCAGCTCCAGCAGCGGAAAGGGCTGGGAGAAGGGCGCGCGGTTGTAGAGGATAGCGTCGACGATCAGTGCGCCGGCAAAGTCCGGATGGCTGCGCACCACCAGGTTACTGCTCTTGATCAGGCTGATTTCCACCTTGGACGGCAGTTTGCAGCCGAGCTCTGGGCACAGTTGCTCAAACCAGGGGCGGTACTGATCCTGGCGTGCCAGTTCGTCGAAGTGGTAGTTGGTGTACTGGGCGCCAAGCGCCAGCAGGCCAAACAGGTTCAGCGCCAGCCAGCCAAGGGTGCGCCCCCAGGGCTTTTTCGCCGGCTGCTGCCAGTCCAGTTGCAGCGGCTCCTGCTCCAGGTGCAGCAGGCCTTCGTCGCGCAGGCCGGGCTCGTTGCGCGGGCTGCGGTAGTCGCTGTCACTGATGTTTTGTTGTTCTGCCGGCTCTAGCGGCTCGTCGCGCTCCTGCTCGTCATCTTCGCGGTCGATGGCGCTCAGTGGCGGTTCATCGCGCTCGGCGTGCAGGGGCTCCGACTCAGGCTCGGCGCTTGGGGTGTGGCTGTCGACCTGAAAGCTGTTGAGGTTCAGGGTCGGTTCGCTGCGCGCTGGCGTGCTCTGTGCCGCAATGGGCTCCACTGGCAAGACGCTGGCGGGTTCGGCGATGGGCGTTGTTGCGGCACTCGCTTCGCTACCAACGGTCGTTCGGCTCTCCGGCGGGGTTGGGCGTGCCGCGCTGCTGTCATTGCGCAGCAGGCTTTCGGCCCAGTCTTCGTCGTAGGCCTTGGCCGGTTCGCGGGGGTTGAGGAAGCGTTCGGTCGGATCCGGGGCGCGGGCAATAGCCAGGAAATCCTGGGACAGCTGTTGTTCCTGCTCTTCCAGTTTGGCCAGGGCGTCATCGAGGTCGATGCTGTCCAGATCCAGGTCGTCGTGAATCCACAGGGTTTTGCTCGGCTGCTTGCCTGCCGGTGTCGCTTGTTCGGTGGCTGCGGGCGCGGGTGCACTTGCCGCAGGCGCTGGTGTCGGCGCATGGGTCGGCGGCTGGACGCTGGTTGGCGTCGGGCGTGGTGCTGGCGGTTGGCTTGGGGCGCTGGTGCGCACCTGCTGCGGCAGTTGGCTAAGCAGCTGCTGGCCGGCATTGAATACATGCAGACAGGCTCCGCAACGAACCGCGCCATGGGCGGCGCTCAGCTGCGCGCGACTGACGCGGAAGCTGGTGCGGCAATGGGGGCATTGGGTGACGAAGCTGTCGGTCATGCGGCGGTCCGTGCAAAACGAGGCGTTAGTCTAACGCAAGCTGTATGCCCTGCGGGCATCAGTGCCGGCGGCCGCTGATGCGTACCCAGCCATCACGGATGCACAGCGGATCAAGGTCGAAGGCGTCGGCGTAGGCCGCGGCCACGTCTTCACCCTGTTCGGCGAGGATGCCCGACAGCGCCAGGCGGCCGCCCGGCTTGACCAGGCTGGTGATCTGCGGGGCCAAAGCCACCAGGGGGCCGGCGAGAATATTGGCGACCACCACGTCAGCCTGCTCGGCTGGCAATTGTTCCGGCAGGTAGAGCGGAAAGCGGCTGGCGTCGATGCCGTTGCGTTCGGCGTTGTCACGCGAGGCCTCGATGGCCTGGTAGTCGATGTCGGTGCCGACCGCCTGTTTGGCGCCGAGCAGCAGGGCGGCGATGGCCAGAATCCCCGAGCCGCAGCCGAAGTCCAGCACGTTGCAGTCCTGCAGGTCCTGGCCGTCCAGCCATTCCAGGCACAGGGCGGTGGTCGGGTGGGTGCCGGTGCCGAAGGCCAGGCCGGGGTCGAGCAGCAGGTTGACGGCGTCCGGTTCCGGCGCGGCATGCCAGCTCGGCACGATCCACAGGCGCTGGCCGAAGCGCATCGGCTGGAAGTTGTCCATCCAGCTGCGCTCCCAGTCCTGGTCGGCAATCACTTCGGCCTGGTGCTCGGGCAGTTCGGCGCCGGTCAGCAGTTGCAGGTGAGCGAACACGGCGTCGGCGTCGGTGTCGGCCTCGAACAGCGCGAGCAGGTGGGTGTGCGACCACAGCGGGGTGGTGCCCAGGTCCGGCTCGAAAATCGGCTGGTCTTCGGCATCCATAAAGGTCACCGACACGGCGCCGACTTCCAGCAGTGCGTCTTCGTAGGTTTCCGCCTGCTCTGGGGTGATGGCGAGACGGACTTGTAACCAGGGCATGGGAAACCTCGTGAACACGGTGGCGTGATGGCGCAAATTGGCGCGCAGCTTACTTGAAGCAGTGGTGCGGCTGCCACCGGTGGCGGGCCGGAAACGACAAGGGCTGCCGAATGGCAGCCCTTGTCGAAAACTTTTGGAATGACCTCGCGAGCTAGAGCGAGACAAGGAAAAAACAGCCGAGGAAGCGGAGTTTACATCTGTAAATGAGCATTACTCGCTCCGCTCGCCCTTCGGGCCGCGCTAAAGCGCGTTAGCCGCAAGCGGCTGTCCGAGGCTGTTTTTGACGCAGTATCGCCGACGCGCAGCAGGTCATTGCGGCTTAATGCTTATCCATACCCAGTTTCTTTTCTAGATAATGGATATTCACGCCGCCTTTGCAGAAGCCCTTGTCGCGGACCAAATCGCGGTGCAGCGGGATATTGGTCTTGATCCCGTCGACGACGATTTCTTCCAGGGCGTTGCGCATCCGTGCCATGGCCTCGTCACGGGTTGCCCCGTAGGTGATCAGCTTGCCGATCAGCGAGTCATAGTTCGGCGGTACGCTGTAGCCGCTGTACAGGTGCGAGTCTACCCGCACGCCATTACCGCCAGGAGCATGGAAGTGCTTGACCTTGCCGGGGCTCGGCATAAAGGTCGACGGGTCTTCGGCGTTGATCCGGCATTCCAGGGCGTGACCGCGGATGACCACGTCGTCCTGGGTGAAGGACAACTTGTTGCCGGCGGCAATGCTGAGCATTTCCTTGACGATGTCGATGCCGGTGACCATCTCGGAAACCGGGTGTTCGACCTGTACGCGGGTGTTCATTTCAATAAAGTAGAAATGCCCGTTCTCGTAGAGGAACTCGAAGGTGCCGGCGCCACGGTAGCCGATGTCGATGCAGGCTTTAACGCAGCGAGCCTGCACTTCGGCGCGGGCCTTCTCGTCGATGCCCGGTGCTGGCGCTTCTTCCAATACCTTCTGGTGGCGGCGCTGCAGCGAGCAATCGCGGTCGCCGAGGTGAATGGCGTGGCCCTGGCCGTCCGACAGTACCTGGACTTCCACGTGGCGCGGGTTGGTGAGGAATTTTTCCAGGTAGACCATCGGGTTACCGAACGCAGCACCGGCTTCGGTGCGGGTCAGCTTGGCCGACTTGATCAGGTCTTCTTCATTGTGCACCACGCGCATACCGCGACCACCGCCGCCGCCAGCGGCTTTGATGATCACCGGATAGCCGACTTCACGGCCGATGGCCAGGGCGGTTTCTTCGTCTTCCGGCAGCGGGCCGTCGGAGCCGGGTACGGTCGGTACGCCGGCGGCGATCATGGCGTGCTTGGCTGACACCTTGTCGCCCATCAGGCGAATAGTGTCAGCGGTCGGGCCGATAAAGGCGAAACCGGATTTCTCCACCTGTTCAGCGAAGTCGGCGTTCTCGGCGAGGAAGCCGTAGCCGGGGTGAATGGCGGTGGCGCCGGTCACTTCGGCCGCAGCGATGATCGCCGGGATGTGCAGGTACGACTGGGCAGCTGACGCCGGGCCGATGCACACGGTTTCGTCTGCCAGGCCCAGGTGCATCAATTCACGGTCGGCGGTGGAGTACACCGCGACGGTCTTGATGCCCATTTCCTTGCAGGCGCGAACGATGCGCAGGGCAATTTCGCCGCGGTTGGCGATCAGGACTTTTTGCAGCATTGCAGGCACTCCGCGGTTCAAACGATGGTGAACAGCGGTTGGTCGTATTCCACCGGCTGACCGTTTTCCACCAGGATGGATTCGATCACGCCACTGGTTTCGGCCTCGATGTGGTTCATCATTTTCATCGCTTCAACGATGCAAAGGATGTCGCCCTTCTTCACGCTCTGGCCGATTTCGACAAAGGCAGGCGAAGTCGGTGCCGGGGTGCGGTAGAAGGTGCCGACCATTGGCGAGCGGGCCACGGTGCCGTTCAGCTTCGGTGCTGCAGCTTCAGCGGCAGCGACGGGTGCAGCCGCGGCCACAGGTGCAGCGGCCGGAGCCGGTGCCATGGCCGGTGCGTACATCGGCTGGGCGTAGGCGGGTTGCTTGCTGTGGCGGCTGATGCGCACAGACTCTTCGCCTTCGCGGATTTCAAGTTCATCGATGCCAGATTCTTCCAGCAGTTCGATCAGTTTTTTAACTTTACGGATATCCATTCAGCAGCGACTCCCAAAGTGAGGTCAGGGGCGTTCAAGTTGTTCGATTGCCGCGTCCAGGGCCAGGCGGTAGCCGGTGGCACCCAGACCGCAGATCACTCCCACAGCCACATCGGAGAAGTAGGAGTGATGACGGAAAGCTTCGCGTTTGTGCACGTTGGAGAGGTGCACTTCGATGAATGGGATGCTCACCGCCAGCAATGCGTCACGTAATGCGACGCTGGTATGGGTAAAAGCGGCGGGATTGATCAAGATAAAGTCGACGCCTTCGTTGCGCGCGGCGTGAATTCGCTCGATCAGCTCGTACTCGGCATTGCTCTGCAGGTACTGCAGGTGGTGGCCGGCTTCGCGAGCACGGCGCTCCAAATCGAGGTTGATCTGTTCCAGGGTGGTGGCGCCGTAGACGCCTGGCTCGCGGGTGCCCAACAGATTCAGGTTGGGGCCGTGGAGCACCAGTAGGGTGGCCATGGGAATGTCCTTTATGGTCGTGCGGGGACTATGCCGAATGCCTGCCGGCCTGTCCAGTTGCCAGCAATAGCCATCACGATGGCCGCTGTTTAAGACAGATGCATGAAACTAGCGTTTAGTTTCTGGCGTTGGCCTGGCGCAGGCGCTGGGCAAAGTCTTCGGCGTTGATCTCGCCTATGACACGCAAGGCCTGGTGTTCGTCACCGTTGCCGGCGAACAGCAGCAAGGCGGGCGGGCCAAACAATTGGTAATGGTCGAGCAGGGCGCGTTGCTCGGCATTGCTCTCGGTCATGTCGAAACGGATCAGGCGGTAATTGCCCAGTTGTGCGGTCACGGCCGGCGCGGTCAGCACTTCGCGCTCGATTACTTTGCAGCTGATGCACCAGTCGGCATACCAGTCCAGCAGCAGGGGCTGGCCGGCAGCCTTGGCACTGGCCAGGGCCTGGGTCAGTTCGCCGGGGGTGCGAATGGTCTGCCAGGCGCTTTGCTCAGTAACGCCGCTGGTTGCAGTCGCAGCGACCGGGCCGTTGAGGGGGCGCAGTGGGTCGCTATGGCCTTGTAGGGCACCCGTCCAACTGCTCAGGGCGTAGACCAGCAACAGCAGACCGACCAGTTGGCTGAGCTTCTGTCGGTGGGTTTTCGGGGTGAACTCCAGGGCGCCCAGGTACAGCGCCACGCCGCCGGCCAACAGGCCCCACAGCGCCAGGGTCAACGGCCCCGGCAGGACGCGCTCAAGCAGCCATACCGACACTGCCAGCAGCAGCACGCCAAAGCCGTTGCGCACGCTGACCATCCAGGTCCCGGACTTGGGCAGCAGGGCGCCGCCGCCGGTGGCAAACAGCACCATGGGCGTGCCCATGCCCAGGCCGAGGATAAAGAGCTTGAGACCGCCGCCCAAGGCATCACCGCTGCTGCTGATATACAGCAGGGCGCCGGCCAGGGGTGCGGACACGCAGGGCGAGACCAGCAGGCTGGACAGCACGCCCAGCAGCGCCGCGCCCCATAGCGAACCGCCGCGCGTGTTGCCGGCGACGCGGTCGAGGCGGTCGCTGATGAAATGCGGCAGGCGCAGCTCGTAGAGGCCGAACATGGCCAGGGCAAACACGCCGAAAAACAGCGCGAAGGGCACCAGCACCCACGGCGATTGCAGGCGTGCCTGCAGGTTCAGTTCGGCGCCGAACACGCCCATCAGGGCGCCGAGCATGGCGAAGCAGGCGGCCATCGACAATACGTAGGCGCTGGACAGGCTGAAACCGCGCAGGCCGCCGACCTGGCCGCGCAGGACCACGCCGGAAAGAATCGGCAGCATCGGCAGCACGCACGGGGTAAAGGTCAGGCCTAAACCGGCGAGAAAGAACAGCGCCAGCTCGCGCCAGCTCCAGGCATTCGCTGGGCTTGCGCTCGCCGTCGCTGGGGCGTCGCCAATGGCGAAGCTCTGGGTTTCCGGCGGGTAGCACAGGCCCTTGTCGGCGCAGCCCTGGTAAGTCACCTGCAGGGTAAAGGGGCGCTGCTGCGGATTGTTCAGCGGCAGTTGCACATCCAGCACGCCGTGGTAGACCTCGACATCGCCGAAGTAATCGTCGGTCTTGGCCTCGCCGGCCGGCAGCACGGCGTCGCCCAGAGCGATGTCGGCCGGTTCGGTGCGGAACTGGAAGCGATGGCGGTAGAGGTAATAGCCGTCGGCGGCGACGAACTGCAGCTGGATGGCGCGGGCGTCGCTGTTCACCAGACTCAGGCGAAACGCTTCGCGTACTGGCAGAAAATCGCTGCTGTTATTCAGCGGCGCGCCCAGCTTGGCGTTGGGCAGGGCATCCAGCAGGCCGGCGCTGGCCGGCAGGACGACGAGTAGCAGGATCAGACTCAACAGGCGGCGCATGCACGTCTCGCTCGGCAAATGTGCCGGCATGATAACGGAGACTGCTGCCGGGGAGCAGGGTCGAGGCTGTAAGAGGGCGTTACAGCCGGCCCAGCGGCGGCTCTCAGACGCGGAACGCCTGCACCGCGGTATGCAACTCACCGCCTAGCAGTAATAGCTGTTCGCCTTGTTGGCGGCTCTGGCCGATGCGCCGTAGGTTGTCGCCGCCGAGGCTGTGGATGCGCTCGCTGTGGCCGCGAATTTCGCTGACGGCGCCGCTCTGTTGGGCGGTGGCGTCGGCGATGCGCTCGGCCATGCTGGCGATGGTGCGAATTGCAGCGACGATTTCGGCCAGGGCGCTGTCCGCCGCAGCGGCCTGATTAGCCGTGCTCTGGGCGTGGCCAACCTGGCTGCGCATGGCCTCCAGGGAGCTGTGCGCCGCTTGTTGCAAGCGGGCGATCAGCTGCTGGATTTCCTCGGTGGCGCCACTGGTGCGCAGGGCCAGGGAGCGCACTTCCTCGGCCACCACGGCAAAGCCGCGGCCCATTTCGCCGGCGCGGGCGGCCTCGATGGCGGCATTCAGGGCCAGCAGGTTGGTCTGGTCGGCGATCCCGCGGATCACCGTCAGTACCTTACCGATGGTGGCGGTTTCTTCGGCCAGGCGTTCGATCGCCTGGGCGTTGCTCTGCACTTCGCCGACCAGGCCATGCAGGCCGGTGAGGCTGTGGCCGATCACAGTCTGCCCTTGCTCCACGGCGCGCCCGGCGTCGCGGCTGGCGTCGGCGGCCTGGCTGGCGTCGCCGGCCACTTGCAGGATGGTGCCTTCCAGCTCGCCGAGGGCATCGCGGATCTGCGCGGTGTCACCGGCCTGGCGCTCGGCGCCGCTGTGCAGGCCGCTGCTGAGGTCGGCCAGGGTGCGGCTGCTGCCGGCCACCTGTTCGGCGTGACCGCGAATGGTGCCGACTAGGTCGACCAGGTACAGGCGCAGGCGATTGAGGGACTCTTCGATATCGCGCAGTTCGCGGGTTTGCGCCTGCAATTGCACTTCGCCGCTGAAGTCGCCGGCGGCCCAGGCCGATAACGCTGGCACCAGGCGATGCAGAACATTGGTCAGGCGCCGCTGGATGGTGTCGATGGTCAAGGCGATCAGCAGGATCAAGCCAATCATCACACCCTGCAGCAGTTGCACCTGGCCCTGGATCTGGCCGTATTGGGCGCGCACCTGCGGCTCGATGGCGGCCAGCGCCTGTTGCAGGGCGCCGACCTTGGCCTGGGTGCTGCCGGCCAGTTCCTGGCGCTGTTCGATCAGTGCGCGGGTGCGTTGCAGTTCGCCGGGGTAGCGTTGTAGCAGGCTGCTGAACTCGCGCTTGAGGGCGATGCCCTGGTCTTCGACGGGCTGGCTGCTGGCCTCGCTGTCGAGGCCGAGCAGGGCGCTGAAATCGGTGCTGTCGTCACTTTTCTGCGTGCTGACGCCGAGCAGCGGCAGGTCATTGAGGCGCTGGGCCTGCTGGTTGAGCTGACTCAGTTCGTGCTCGACCTCGCTGCGCAACTCGCTGCGGCCACTGCTGACCAGCTTGCCGCGGGCATGGCCGAGGCGGCTGAGGTGCTGGGCGGCCTGAAACAGCGGGGCGTGGTAGGCGCTGCCGGCGTTGCTGCTGTCTGCGTAAGCGGCCAATTGCTCCAGGGCGCCGCTCATCTCCCGCTCCGCCTGCAGCAGCAAGCCTTGCGGGTCGCCGGCCAGTTTGCCGGCGGCGAGCAAGTCGTTGGCAGTAAAGTCCTGCAGCTCCAGCAGGCTGGGCTGCAGGTCGGTGGCCAGGTCGCGCGGCAGGCTGTCGAGGTCGCCGGCAAATTGGCCTATGGCCTGGGTGGCGGCGCTGTGGCGCAGGGCATCGCCGCTGGCCAGGTAGTCGTGGATGTTCTGGGCCACGTCCTGCTGGAAGCTCTGGGACAGGCTCAGGTAGCGCGCCATCAGCTGATAGGGACGCTCCAGGGCCTGCTGCGACCACCAGAGGGTGGCGCCCAGCGCCAGGCAGACGCTGATCAGTAGCAGGGTATTAAGATTGGTAAGCAGTTTCAGGCGCATCCTGACCTCGGCACGCGAAGTGGCGTTAGGCCAGTAACCGTATGACTATTTTGTTGCAGCTTGATTACAGGGGCGCCGCTAGAACTCAGGCCGGATACACCGCACTGCGGTTGCGGCCGCTGTGTTTGGCTTCGTACAGGGCCTCGTCGGCGCGTTTGGACAGGGCCTTGCTGTCGACGCCGTCGTGCAGTTCGGCGATGCCGCAGCTGAAGGTGCAGGACAGGTCCATGGGCTGGGCCGGGTAGCTGATTTCGGCAAAGCGCTGGCGGATTTCGTCGAGCACCTTGAGCGCAGTGGCGGCGTCGGTGTCGGGCAGTACCACGGCAAATTCTTCACCGCCGTAGCGGCCGATATGGTCGGTCTTGCGCAGGCGCTGCTTGAGAAATAGCGCCAGGCTCTTGATCACCCGGTCGCCCATGGGGTGGCCGTAGGTGTCGTTGACCTTCTTGAAGAAATCGATGTCGAGCATCGCAAAACTCAGCGGCGTGCCGCTGCGCCGTGCCCGCGAGCGCGCGTCTTCGAGCAACTGCAGGGTGTGGGTGTGGTTGTACAGGCCGGTCAGGCTGTCGCGCACCATGCGTGCGCGCAGGTTGCGCGCGCGGGCGGCACGGTTGCGCACCGTGGCGATCAGGTGGCGTGGCTTGATCGGCTTGGTGAGGAAGTCGTCGCCGCCCTCGCTCATGGCGTCGAGCTGCTTGTCGAGGTCGTCCTCGGCCGACAGGTAGATGATCGGCACGCTGACGTAACGGTCGTTGTGGCGGATCACCTTGGCCAGTTCGGTGCCGCTGCAGGCCGGCATGTACATGTCGAGAATGATCAGGTCGGGCTGGAAATCGGCCAGCACGGTCATCGCCTGCAGCGGCTCGGTCAGGGTGTGGGTGAGGATCCCGGCGCTGTTGAGTACCCGTTCGGTGTGCGTCGCCTGGGCCCGCGAGTCGTCGACGATCAGCACCTTGTAGGGGTCGTACTGGCTGACGTGGGTCAGGGTCTCGATCCGCTCCAGCAGGCTGGAAGCATCCAGCATGCCGGTAAAGAACTCGCGGCCACCGGCGCGCACGGCGGCCAGGCGGGTCGGCGTATCGGTTTCTTCCTGGCTGAAAAACAGCAGCGGCAGTTTCTGCTCCAGGCTGTTTTGCACTTCTTCGGCCAGGCGCAGGCCACAGCCCTGGCCGGCAAAGTCGATATCCATGAGGATGGCCGCCGGGTGGCGTTCGGTCATCGCCGAGCGAAAGCCGTTGGCGGTGTCCAGGGCTTGCGCCTGCAGGCCGAAGGATTGCAGTTG
>JAIERF010000038.1 GCA_019747075.1 Pseudomonadaceae bacterium | reverse complement strand
TCGACAACGACGACCTGGTCCTGCCTACCCTGCCGGAAGTGGCCCTGAAAGTACGCGAAGCCGCCGAAGACCCGAATGTCGGCACTCCGCAACTGAGCAAGGTGATCGGTAACGACGCGGCCCTAACCGCGCGCATCATCAAGGTGGTGAACAGTCCACTGCTGCGCACCAACAAGGAAATCACCGACCTGTCCATGGCCATCAACCGCCTAGGCATCAACTACACCTGCAACCTGGCCACGGGCCTGGCCATGGAGCAGATGTTCCAGGCCACCTCAGACGTGGTCGATCACAAAATGCGCGAAGTGTGGAACAAAAGCACCGAAATCGCCGGCATCTGCCACGTACTGTGCAAACAGTTCACTCGCTTGCTGCCTGACCAGGCCACCCTCGCCGGCCTGGTGCACATGATTGGCGCCTTGCCGATCCTGACCTACGCCGAAGACCACAACGAGCTGCTGTCCGACTCCATCAGCCTCAACCATGTGATCGAGCAGATTCACCCGATCATCGGCGACAAGATCCTGCGCACCTGGGAGTTCCCCGAGCAGATCGCCATGATCCCCAGTCAGTACCTAGACTTCAGCCGCGACTCCGCCAAAGTCGACTATGTCGACATCGTTCAGGTCGCCACGCTGCAGAGCTACATCGGCACCGAACACCCCTACACCAAGCTGGACTGGAGCAAAATCCCGGCATTCGCCAAGCTGGGCCTGGACCCGACCCAGGACATCAGCGAAGACGAAGACCTCAATGCCGCCATGGAAGCGGCCATGTGCATGCTGCAGTAAGGCGACCGAGCGGTAAGTCGGGAGCGGGGGCAATTCGCGGCTGAAGCCGCTCCTACGAAAAGCCTTATGAGCGTTGAAATAACTGTTATTCGGGCTGCTTTATCAGTGACTGCAGGGCACTAGAGAGCTGCCAGGGTGCTGTACACAGCCGTTTAGTCAGCCTCAACGGCAAATGCGACCCGCACCAGCAAACCGTGTGGATCAGCCTGATGCAGGCTGATCTGGGCCTGATGGGCGCGACAAATCTCACCAACAATCGCCAACCCCAACCCCGCTCCAGAGCCCTTGTTGCTGCGCCGATAAAAGCGCGCAAACACCTGATCGCAGTCCTCCAGCGGAATCCCCGGACCGTCGTCCTCGACCTCCAGCACCCCGGCCGGTAACACCCGCAGAATCACATTGCCCCCGACAGGGGTATGCGCCAGGGCGTTATCCAGCAAGTTGCACAACAACTCGTTGAGCAACGTCGGTTCGCCGCGAACCCACACCGCCTGCTCGGCCTCCAACGCCAGGGAGATACCCCGCGCGTGAGCCAGTGGCGCCAGGGCCAACCCCAGTTCGCGGGCCAATTGACTGAGATCGAGGCGCTGCGCCCCGCCTTCAGCTATCGCCCGCGCACCGCTTTCGATACGCGCCAGGGAAAGCAGCTGATTGGCCAGATGCGTGAGCTTGTTGGTGTGCTGCGCCGTGTCCTCCAACGTACTGCGCCACACCGCGGCATCCTGGGCGCGCAAGCCCAATTCGACCCGCGCCTTGAGCGCCGCCAGCGGTGTACGCAGCTCATGGGCCGCATCGGCAATAAATTGCGCCTGACGCTCGAACAGGCCTCGCAGACGCTCATTAAAGTGGTTCAAGGCCACAATCAACGGCCCCAACTCCCGCGGCATGCCCGCCTCTGGCAGCGGACGTAGGTCATCACTGTCGCGACTTGCCACGCTGCGCCGCAAGATCTCCAGCGGCCGCAATGCCGCACTGACGGCCAGCCACACCAACAGCAAAGCACTCAACACCAGCACGCCCATGCGTAACAAGGTGCCGAGCAACAGCTCACGAGCCATGCGCTCACGCGCGCCTTGGGTTTCCGCCACACGAATCTCGGCCATGCCGCTAAGCCCCGGCTCGCTGACCGGCTGCAACAGACTGACCACCCGCACGCCCTGATGGCGAAATTCACCATCATAGAAATGCGCCAGCGCCGGGTAATCCTCGGTACGCCGAGTACCTGCTGGAGCGACGGGCAAGCCCTCATAACCAGAGACCAGCATCCCCTGCACGCCGAGCACCTGGTAATAGATGCGCCCAGCGCTGTCGTAGGCAAAAGTATCCAGCGCCACATACGGAATATTGGCTTTCAGCTGCCCTGATTCGCTGTACAGACCTGCCGCAATCGCTCGCGCCGATGCCAGCAAGGTGCGGTCGTAGGCGGTATCAGCGGCATGGCGAGCACTCCAGTAGGCACTCAGGCTGCTAACCAGCAAAATCAGCGCAAGCAACAACGCCAATCGGCGGATCAGCCGCCCACGCAAGCTGCCCGGTTCAGTCACCTGCTGCCTCCAGCAAATAGCCCAGACCACGGAAGGTGACGATTTTCACCCCACTGCCTTCAAGCTTCTTGCGCAGACGATGCACGTAGATTTCGATGGCATCGCTACTGGCATCCTCGTTCAACCCAAACACCTGAGCGGCCAGCTGCTCCTTGCTCATCACCCGCCCCGGCCGGGCGATCAGCGCTTCCAGTACCGCCTGCTCGCGAGAGGTCAGGGTCAGCAAACTATCGGCCAGGGTGAAACGCCGGGTTTCCAGGTCATAACGCAAATTGCCGCAATGCTGCTGGCGCTCACCGCCCAATCGCGTGCGCCGTAGCAGCGCCTTGACCCGCGCTTCCAGCTCAGTCAATTCAAAGGGTTTGGCCAGGTAATCATCCGCGCCCAGATTGAGGCCATGCACGCGATCTTTGACCTCACCACGAGCCGTCAACATCAACACCGGCACGCTTTGACCGCGCTCACGCAAGCGCGCCAACACCTGAAAACCGTCCATCCGCGGCAAGCCAACATCAAGAATCGCCAGGGCGTACTCCTCACCGCGCAAAGCCAGATCGGCGGCCACCCCATCATGCAGCACGTCCACCGTCCAACCGGCGCTCTTCAGCGCCTGAGCCACACTGGCCGCCAGTTGCAGATGGTCTTCAACCAGCAGAATACGCACCACCACCTCCCGCAAAACCCCGACGCACGCTGCATGCAGCGATGTTCCTGCGCCATTCGAAGGCTGGAGTTTACAGGCGCACAAGCCGATGTGAATTGCCCAAATGCCAGAGCACGAGCCACCCAGGAAAACTTTCAGCGCTGAAAGCCTGGCGAAAGCTTGCCCCCCTAGGATCGGTTTCAGGTGGCTCGACCCACCGACCTGAACGACTGACGCAGTGGTGCGCAGCCGTGACAAAAACAACAATGGAGACCACAAGATGCCAACTGCATCGTCTCGGGCGCTAGCGCCTGTTCATCTGCTTAGCCTTGCCATCAGTACCGCTCTGCTCGCCCCCGCAGCCCACGCCGACTTCGTCACCGACAGCAAGGCCAGCCTGAGCACCACCAACATCTACCTCAACCGCGACTTCCGTGAAGGCGAGGGACAAAACAAGCGGGAAGAATGGGGTCAGGGCTTCTGGCTCGATCTGCAGTCCGGCTACACCGAAAGCACCGTCGGTTTTGGCCTCGACGCCCTGGGCCTGCTCGGGGTCAAGCTGGATTCCGGCGGCGGCCGCACCGGCACCGACCTGCTGCCGGTACAGGACGACGGCGGCACCCCGGACCAGTTCGGCCGCCTGGGCCTGACGGCCAAGGTCAAGGTCTCCGCCAGCGAACTGCGTTACGGCTCGCATATACCCGAACTGCCAGTGGTCAAGGCCAGTGACAGCCGCCTGCTGCCGCAGGTATTCGAGGGCGGTCTGCTGACCTCCAGTGAACTCGACGGCCTGACCTTTACCGGTGGCAGCCTAAACAAGGTGATTGACCGTGCCTCGACCAACTCCGAAGAGCTGATCCTCAACAGTAAGAACAAGCGTTTCAGCAGCGGCGTGAGCGCCGATCAACTGGGCCTGGCAGGCGTCGACTACCAGGTCGCCAAAGGCCTCACCGGGCGCTACTACTACGCCGACCTCGACGACATCTACCGCCAGCACTTCTTCGGCCTGCTGGCCAGCCAGCCCTTGGGTGACGGCACCCTGAGTGCCGACCTGCGCCTGATGCTCAGCGACGACAGTGGCGCCGCCAACGCTGGCGAGGTTGATAACCGCGCGCTCAACGGCATGCTCGGCTACGCCATCAGCGGCCACAAACTCAGCCTGGCCTATCAACAGATGCACGGCGATACCGGCTACGCCTACCTCGATGGCAGCGATCCGTTCTTGGTCAACTTCGTACAGATCAACGACTTCGCCAACGCCGACGAGCGTTCCTGGCAAGCCCGTTACGACTATGACTTCGCCAAGCTCGGCGTCCCTGGCCTGAGTTTTATGACCCGCTACGTCAAAGGCAGTGACGCCCAGATCACAGGTTCGGACGACACCGGTGGCGAGTGGGAGCGCAATATTGAGGTCAAGTACGTGGTGCAGACCGGCAGTTTGAAAAATGCCTATGTACGCCTGCGCAACGCCAGCTTCCGCTCCGACTTCGCCCGCGATGCGGACGAGAACCGCGTGATTGTCGGCTACACCTTGCCGATCTGGTAACCCACAATAAGAACTCAGAGGAACACACCATGAAAACTGCCTTCACCCGTATCGCCCTGGCCACCGCCTGCATAGCCTTCGCCGGCCAGCTGCTGGCCGCTGAGCCCAAGCACCCCGAATGCATTGCGCCGGCCAAGCCCGGCGGCGGTTTCGACCTGACCTGCAAGTTGGCGCAAATCGGCCTGAAAGACAGCGGCCTGCTGAAAGCCCCGATGCGCGTCACCTACATGCCCGGCGGTGTCGGCGCGGTGGCCTACAACGCCGTAATTGCCCAGCGTGCCGATGACCCGGGCACCATCACCGCGTTTTCCAGCGGCTCGTTGCTCAATCTGGCGCAAGGCAAGTTCGGCCGTTACGACGAAACCGGTGTGCGCTGGCTGGCAGCCGTGGGCACCGACTACGGCGCGATCACCGTGCGTGCCGACTCGCCGTATCAGAGCCTGGATGACCTGGTGCAGGCACTGAAAAAAGATCCGACCAGCATCGTCTTCGGCGCTGGCGCCACCATCGGCGGCCAGGACTGGATGCAGACCGCGCTAATCGCCCGACTCGCCGGAATCGACCCGAAAAATCTGCGTTATGTGGCCTTCGAAGGCGGCGGCGAAACTCTCACCGCCATGCTCGGCGGTCACGTTCAGGTCACCTCCAGCGGCCTTGGCGAAGTCACCCCGCAACTGGCAGCCAAGAAAGTGCGCATCCTCGCCGTACTCTCCGATGAGCGTCTGCCCGGCAAGCTGGCCGATATCCCCACCGCCAAGGAACAGGGCTACGACATCGTCTGGCCGGTGATCCGCGGCTTCTATATGGGCCCAGAGGTCAGTGACGAGCAGTACACCTGGTGGAAACAGCAGTTCGACAGCCTGCTCGCCCGTGAAGACTTCGCCACCCTGCGTGAACAACGCGACCTGCTGCCGTTGTCGGTGACTGGCGACGAGCTAAAAACCTTGGTCTTCAAGCAAGTTGAGGAATACAAGGCGCTGGCTGGCGAGTTCGGTCTGATGCAGTAAGCGGCCACACCGCAATTCGTAGGATGGGTCGGGCCACGCAGGTTGAGCGCAGCGATACCTGCGTGGCCCGACCCATCCTACGGCCCAAGGTCTTTCCCTGACCCTCGACTAGGTAATCCGCCATGTACGTTCGCCTGTTCGCTGCGAGCTGGCTGCTTTTCTGCGCCTGTCTCGCCGTCATCGCCTGGGGCTTCCAGGCACCCTTCGCTTATGACCCGGTGGGACCGCGCGCCTATCCGTTGCTGCTGCTCAGCCTGATGGCCGCTGGCAGCCTGTGGCTGGTGTTCAAGCCCGGCTTGCTTGAGCAGACGCTGAATACCCGCGCGGCTGTGCGCGCCACACTTTGCGTACTGACGCTGCTGGCCTATGCGCTGCTGTTTGAAGTGCTCGGCTTTGTGCTCAGCACCGCCCTGGCGGCCTTTGCCCTCGGCCTGCTGTTTACCGGCCGCCTGATGCCCTGCGCCATCAGCGCGGTGGTGATGGGCGTGTCGCTGTATGTCCTGTTCGATTTGCTGCTGGATGTGCCGCTGCCCCTCGGCCTGTTCGAAGCCTTTGTGGAGAGCTGAAATGGAAACCCTGAACTTCTTGCTGCAAGGCTTTGATGTCGCCACCCGCCCGATCAACCTGCTGGTGGCGCTGTTCGGTGCCTTTGTCGGCACCATCGTCGGCCTGCTGCCGGGCCTGGGCCCAATCAACGGCGTGGCACTGCTGCTGCCGCTGGCTTTTGCCCTTGGCCTGCCTCCGGAAACCGCCCTGATCCTGCTCGCCGCCGTGTACCTTGGCTGCGAGTACGGCGGACGAATTTCCGCCATTCTGCTCAACGTACCGGGCGATGCCGCCGCCGTCATGACCACCATCGACGGCTACCCGCTGGCCCGTCAAGGCAAGGCCGGGATCGCCCTATCGCTGTCGGCAGTCAGCTCGTTCATCGGCAGCATGATCGCCACCTGTGGCGTGGTGCTGTTCGCGCCGCTGCTGGCGAAATGGGCGGTGGCCTTTGGCCCGGCCGAATACTTTGTGCTGATGATCTTCGCCATCGCCTGCCTCGGCGGCATGGTTGGCGACAAGCCGGTGAAAACCCTGATGGCGGCCTTGATCGGCCTGGCCCTGGCTACCGTCGGCGTGGACTCGACCACCGGCGTGTACCGCTTCACCTTTGGCAGCGTCAGCCTGTCTGACGGCATCCAGTTCGTCATCGTAGTAATCGGCTTCTTCAGCGTCAGTGAAGTGCTGCTGATGCTGGAAAAAACCCACAGCGGGCAGAAAGCGGTGAAAACCAGCGGCCGCTTGCTGTTCAACTTCAAGGAGTTCTGCTTCACCTTCTGGACCATGGTGCGCAGCTCGCTGGCCGGCTTCGTCATCGGCGTGCTGCCGGGTGCCGGCGCGACCATCGCCAGTGCCATGACCTATATGAGCGAGAAGCGCTTGGCCGGGAGCTCGGGCAAATTTGGTGAAGGCGATCTACGCGGCCTGGCAGCGCCAGAAGCCGCCAACAACGCCTCGGCCTGCGGCTCACTGATCCCCATGCTGACCCTCGGCGTGCCGGGTTCAGGCACTACGGCAGTGATGATCGGCGCCTTGACGCTGTACAACATCACCCCGGGTCCGCTGCTGTTTGAACAACAACCTCACGTGGTCTGGGGCCTCATTGCCTCGCTGTTCATCGGCAACGTGATTCTGCTGGTAATGAACATTCCACTGGTTGGCCTGTTCGCCCGCATGCTCAGCGTACCCAACTGGGTGCTGGTGCCCGCGATCACCGTGATCAGCATGGTCGGCGTCTACGCGGTGCACAGCACCACCTTCGACCTGGTGCTGATGGTCGGCCTTGGCGTATTTGGCTACATCTTGCGCAAGCTAGACTTCCCGCTGTCGGCGTTAATTCTCGGCTTCGTCCTTGGAGAGCTGATGGAAGACAACCTGCGCCGCGCCTTGTCGATCTCTGCTGGCGATCTCGGCATCCTCTGGAACAGCCCGATCAGCCTGTGCCTGTGGGCACTTACCGCGCTGATGCTCGGTCTGCCAGGTCTGCGCTGGTGGCGGGCACGCCGCGCGGCGCAGTTGGTCAGTGCCTAAACGGCCTGTGCTCAGCGGCTGGCAAGGCTGGTGGGCCACACCACTGGTGGGGCTTGCCGGCGGCGCCCTGGCCAGCCTGATCGGCTGGCCTTTGCCGTGGATCATCGGCGCGCTGCTGGCGGTGATCGCCGCCCGCTGCAGCGGCTGGCTGATCACCGAACTGCCGGGCGGGCGCAAAACCGGCCAGTGGCTGGTGTCCAGCACCATCGGCCTGCATTTCACCAGTGAAGTGCTGGGCCAACTCCTCAGTCATTTCGGCGTAATCCTGCTCGGCGCCCTGCTCACCCTGTTGCTGAGCCTGATCGGCATCATCGTGCTGCGTCGCGCCGGCCTCGATCGCGCCACCGCGTTCTTCGCCAGCATGCCCGGCGGCGCCAGCGAGATGGTCAACCTGGCCCAACGGCACCACGCCGAAACGGCCAAGGTGGCCGCCGCCCATAGCCTGCGCCTGCTGCTGGTCGTATTACTGATTCCAGCGATTTTCACCTGGAGCCTGCCACCCATCGCACCGCCCGCACCTGCGCCGGTGAGTTGGCCCTGGCTGACGCTGTTGCTACCGGGTGGCGCGCTGCTGGCCTGGTTGTGGGGGCGTTTGGGCCAACCCAACCCGTGGATGCTCGGCCCGCTAACCGTCTGCGCCGTAGCCAGTGTGAGCTTCGATCTGCACCTGAGCCTGCCCGCGGGCCTGAGCCAGGCCGGCCAGTGGCTGATCGGCTGCGCCCTGGGGTGTCACTTTGACCGTCAGTTCTTTCGCAGCGCACCGGGTTTTCTCGCCCGCATCCTGCTGTTCTGCCTGCTCGCCATGCTCGCTGCCGCCGCGCTGGGTCAGGGTTTAGGCTGGCTGGCCGAAGAAAACCAGAATGCCCTGATGCTCGGCATGATGCCCGGCGGCATCACCGAGCTGTGCCTGACCGCCGAAGCCCTGCAACTCTCGGTGGCACTGGTCACCGCCCTGCAGGTGCTGCGCCTGTTTCTGGTCATGTTTCTCGCCGAACCGCTGTTCCGCCTATGGCAACGCAGCTCACGATAAAAACATCCGCCCCACTGACACAGTGCTCAGAGCAGCGGCAGGCGCCAATCGATCGGCGTCTGGCCGTGTTGCAAGAGAAACTTGTTGGCTCGACTGAAGTGCCCATTGCCGATAAAACCGCGATGGGCCGACAGCGGCGACGGATGCACCGACTTCAGGATCAGGTGTTTGGTGGCGTCGATGAGCTTCTCCTTGGTCTGCGCATGGGCGCCCCAAAGAATGAACACCAGGTGTTCGCCGCGCTCGCTGGCCACCTCAATAATCCGATCCGTAAAGTGCTGCCAGCCGGCCTTGGCATGGGAGCCGGCGTTCGCCTGCTCCACGGTCAGCGACGTGTTGAGCAGCAACACACCCTGATCGGCCCAGGATTGCAGGCAACCGTGGGCGGGAATATCGATATTCAGGTCGCGCTTGAGCTCTTTGTAGATGTTCTGCAGCGACGGCGGCGTCGGCACTCCGGGCTGCACCGAGAAGCACAAGCCATGGGCCTGACCCGGCCCGTGATAGGGGTCCTGACCGATGATCACCACCTTCATCTGTGCCAGCGGGGTGGAATTCAGGGCATTGAAGATCAGCGGCCCCGGCGGAAAGATCACCTTACCCGCGGCCTTCTCCGCCCGCAGAAACTCCCCCAGAGCGCGCATATAAGGCTTGTCGAACTCATCGTGCAGTGCCGCCTTCCAGCTGGCTTCAAGTTTGACGTTATCGGCAGCGTGCATGGCTGAGCCCTCGGGCAAAGAATGGAGGCGGCACGCTAGACAAGCCCCCTGGGCAAGTCAAGGCAAGTGCAACGCTTCGCGGTCAAGACCGCTCCCACAAGCACATCGGCACCTCAATGCCCCAGTGTTGACACAGGGATCATTGCAACACTCTTTTAGGCCATCTCCACGCGGTGTGGTGATGCTGCGACGTGGCTGTTGTAGGAGCGGATTTATCCGCGAAATTCGCGACTGAAGCCGCTCCCACAACGTGACGCTAACGCTGCAAGTTACATAGCCCTCTTTTAACCCTTGTGCAGCGCCCGGTAATGACTGGGCGCCATGCCTACCACCTGGCGGAACAAGCGAGAAAAGTAATACATGTCCTCGTAGCCCAGTTGCTGCGCCACCTGGCCAATGCTCGCCGCGCCTTCGTCCAGCAGCCGGCAGGCATGGGCCATTTTCAGCTGGATAAAGTCCTGAATCGGCGCACGCCCGGTCAGTGCCCGGTAGGTCTTGGCGAAGTGAAAGCGCGACAGTTTGAACTGCGCCGCCAGTTGATCGAGCTGCAGGCTGCCGTGCAAATGGGCACGCATCACCGCCTGCACCGCCTCAACATCAAGCACCCGCCCGGACTTCAAGGTGGCCCGCGCCGGCAGCACCGCCAGCCCGCTAAGCAAGCTCTGCAACTGCTGGGCGGCATGGATAAAGTGCGGCAGGCTCAGACCCTGGCGACGCAGATTGAGCAGGCTGTCGAACTCCGCCAGCAGGCGCGGCTGCAGGCCAATCGAGAGAATCGGCGCAGTCCCCAGCGGGCGCAAAAACTCAGCCACCAGCTCACCGGCAAAGTGCACCCAGTACAGGGTCCAGGGCCGCTGCGGATCGGCGCCGTAGGCGTGGGCAAGACCTTTTGGCAGGAGTAAGAGGTCGCCGCCACCAACCGCTAATCGTCCATCCCCAACGTCCAACCAACCCCCACCGGCACGGCAATAAATCAGCAAATAATCGTCCGGTTGCGCCCGCTGCATCTGGTGGCCGTTGGCTTCGGGGTAAAAGCCCATGGCCAGCGGATAGCAGCCGCGGGTCAAGGGATGAGTGGCCAAGGTACGACGCAGGCGCGGCGGCGTGACAAAGCGCAAGCCATTAGCCGGCAGCGGCCAGTTGGAGGTTTGTACACGGCTGCTCATAAGGATTGCCTGCCACTTTCAATGCCAAGATCGTCCATCCATTGAGCAAGATCGTCAATCCACAACAGCGGCAGCCCAGGCTATAAAAGTGCCATCAGGCCCGATCCACGGGCCACTGGAGCAGACGATGGCGAAGACAATCCTGCAACTGATCGATGGCGACTGGGTCGAAAGCCGCTCCCGCGAGCTGATCGAAGTGACCGACCCGGCCACCCAGCACGTGCTGGCCCTGGCGCCGAAAGCCACCCACGAAGAGATCGAAGCCGCCATCGCCAGCGCCAAGCAGGCCTTTCTCAGTTGGCGCGAGGTACCGGTGTCGGACCGTGCCCGGCTGATGCTGCGTTATCAGCACCTGCTCAAGGAGCACCACGACGAACTGGCCGA
>JAIERF010000353.1 GCA_019747075.1 Pseudomonadaceae bacterium | reverse complement strand
CGCCCACCCCGCTCCGCCGGCACTGCCCTGATCACCCCCGAAGGCGAGGCGCGCATGCGCGCCGAACTGCACGAACTCTGGCATGTGCGTCGCCCGCAAGTGACCCAGTCGGTCAGCGAAGCAGCCGCCCAAGGGGACCGTTCCGAGAACGCTGAATACACCTATGGCAAAAAGATGCTGCGTGAGATCGACAGCCGGGTGCGTTTTCTAACCAAGCGTCTGGAGAACCTCAAGGTCGTCGACAGCCGCCCCAGCGACCCTAACAAGGTGTACTTCGGCGCCTGGGTGAGCCTGGAGGATGACGATGGCCACGAATCGCGCTACCGGATTGTCGGTCCCGACGAACTGGATCTGAAGACCCAGCAAATCAGCATCGATGCCCCACTGGCTCGCGCCCTGATCGGTAAGGCACTGGATGCCGAAGTACGCGTACAGACGCCCACCGGGGAAAAAGCCTGGTATATCGTCGCCATCGAATACCCATAAGCGCAGGCGACCACCGACAAGCGCCCCACGAGAACGACCGATGTCCGTAATTGAACTGATTGCCGCCTCACTCGGTGTGTTGGCCGTCTGGCTGACCATCCGCCAAAACCTCTGGTGCTGGCCCATCGGCCTGGTCATGGTGCTGATTTACAGCTGGATTTTTTACGACGTAAAACTCTATTCCGACATGCTTCTGCAAGGCATCTACGCCGTATTGCAACTCTACGGCTGGTGGCAATGGACGCGCGGCGGCAGCCAACACAGCGGTCGGCAGATCAGCCGTCTGGGGGTTAACGGCTTGCTCCTGAGCCTGGCCATCGGCGCCGCCGGCAGCCTGCTGTTGGGGTACGGCATGGCCACCTACACCGACGCTTCCGCTCCTTGGCTGGACGCCAGCCTGACCGCCTTCAGCCTGGTAGCACAGGTGTGGATGGCGCAAAAACGCCTGGAAAACTGGCTGCTGTGGATCATCCTCGACGTGATTTTTGTCGGCCTGTTTATCCATAAAGAGCTGTACCTGACCGCCGGCTTGTATGCCCTGTTCACCTTGCTGGCGATACATGGCTGGCGTCAGTGGCAGCGCCAGCCGGTTGCTGCTTATTCATGAAGGTCTTGGTTCTCACTGGCCCCGAGTCCAGCGGTAAAAGCTGGCTGGCTGCGAGCATCCAGAAGCGCTTTGGCGGTGTAATCGTTGGCGAGTACGTGCGCCACTTTATCGAGCAGCACCAGCGCGACACCTGCTATGCCGACATCGCGCCCATCGCCCAGGGCCAGCTTGCTTGGGAAGACGCGGCGCGGGCAGTGGCGCCGCAACTGCTGATTCTCGACACCCACCTGCTGAGCAATATGCTCTGGAGCGAGGCCCTATTCGGCGCCTGCCCGCTATGGCTTGAACAGCAATTGCTCGCCCGCCATTACGACCTGCACCTGCTCCTCGACCCCAACGCCGTGCCCTGGGTCGATGACGGCCAACGCTGCCAGCCGCAACTGCCCCAGCGCGAGCAATTCCACCAGGCCTGCCGTGACTGGTTGCAGCACCACCAGCAAGCCTATGTCGACATCCAGGGCGACTGGTCGCAACGTCAGCAGCAGGCGCTGACCCAGGTAGACGCCTGGCTGCACAGCGCTCAGTTGTAAGCACCAAGCTCGCGAACACAGCACCGGGCAAATAACCAAAAGTTCCTATCTGACCGGCGGTATCAGGTGCAGGATGAACGGACGTACCTGCACCTTCGTCGAGGGGATTGCCATGTCCGCCAGCCAGCGTCTGACCCTGCAGCACTTGCGCCGGTTCAGCCCGATCGACTTTCTCTCCAGCCACTACCTGCAACAGCTGCTCGACAGCCTGCAATACATCGAACACAAGGCCGGCAGCCTGATCCTGCGCCGCGGCGAACATGCCCTGGCGCTGTATTTTCTGCTCGAAGGTGAAGTCTGGCTGGGCGCGGAAAACCGCAACCGCCACCTGCAAGCCGGCAGCCCCGAAGCCTGCCGCGCCCTCAATGAAAACCAGCCACAAGACCAGGACATCGGGGCGCGCAGCGATGTGCGCCTGTTTGCCGTCGAACGCAGCCTGCTGGAACGCCTATTGAACTGGAGCGAGGCCGCCTCCTATGAGGTCGGCAGCCTGCAGGTCGATGAAGTCGCCGAGGCCAGCGATGACTGGCTGAGCAAGCTACTGCGCTCGCCGCTGTTCGGCCGCCTGCCGCCAGCCCACCTGCACCTGCTACTGGGCCGCTTCGAATTTATCGAGGTCGCGGCCGGTGCCAGCGTGGTGCGCTATGGCGAGCCCGGCGAGCACTTCTACGTGCTCAAACAGGGCCGCGCACAGGTCAGCCTGCCCGGCAGCGATGCGCAAGAGCCGCGACAAGAGCTGCACAGTGGTGACTTTTTTGGCGAGGAAGCGCTGGTCAGCGGTGCAGTACGGGGCGCCAGCGTAACCATGCTGACCGACGGCGTGCTGGCCCGCCTGAGCCGCGAGCTGTTTGTCGAACTGGTGCGTCCGACCCTGATCCCGCAGATCAGCGCCCGGCAGCTGCAACAACTCAGCGGACACGGGAAAAAGAACTGCCTGCTGCTGGATGTACGCCTGCCGATGGAGTACCGCCTCGGCCACCCGCCAGGCAGTCTCAACCTGCCCATTGGCCAGTTGCGCCAGCAGGCTGCTGGCCTCGCTCAGGACAGCCTGTATGCGGTACTGGCCGAAGGTGGCGTACGCAGCGAACTGGCGGTGCACCTGCTGAACCAGTTGGGCTTCGAGGCCTACCTGCTCAGCGAGCCTTCCGGGCAGCCGCCGATTGCCGCCTGAAAGCTGTCCGGCGCGTCCACTTATTGATTTTTTGCGACAGCCTCGATCATTTTCACGACGGCGTGTGACTTAGGGGTCAGCTGCCGCCATCAATACTTATGAATGGGCAATACAGCGCAGCTTTCGCTGTCAGCCCAACGTGAATTGGGCCGATAGCCGGAGAGACACTTCCATGAGCAGCACCTTGCGCTTCAACGACGCACTCTTGATCACCGACCGCGCGTTCCGACCGTTTCAATGCGTGGCCTGGGCACCGCAGCCGGGCAGCGGCGAACTCAGCATCAGCGTGATCGACCGCAGCAGCACCCGCCTGCTGGGTCGCACCAAGCTGAGCGCCAGCACCTACAGCGATGCCGAACAACTGGCCAGCGTCCTGCAACAATCGCGCGCCGCCCTGAGCGAGCAAGGCTACGCGCTGGAACCCTGGACGATGCCGGCGTAACGCGCAGCAGATAAAAAAGGCGACCCTCGGGTCGCCTTTTTTGTTTTCACCAACACAGGCTGGAAAACGCTTAGTAGTAAGCGTTTTCCTTGATGCTGTGGTCGGTCACATCACGCACGCCTTTGAGCTCGGGGATGCGCTCCAGCAAGGTCTTCTCGATGCCTTCCTTGAGGGTCACATCGGCCTGACCGCAACCCTGGCAGCCACCGCCGAACTTCAATACGGCAATGCCGTCGTCGACCACATCGATCAGGCTGACTTCACCGCCGTGACCGGCCAGGCCTGGGTTGATCTCGGTCTGCAGGTAGTAGTTGATGCGCTCGTTGACCGGGCTGTCGGCGTTGACCATTGGCACCTTGGCATTCGGCGCCTTGATGGTCAGTTGGCCGCCCATGCGGTCAGTGGCGTAGTCGACTACGGCGTCATCGAGAAAGGTCTCGCTGAAGGCGTCGATATAAGCCGTGAAGCTCTTCAGTGCCAGCGCGGTGTCTTCCGGCTTTTCTTCGCCCGGCTTGCAGTAGGCAATGCAGGTTTCGGCGTACTGGGTACCCGGCTGGGTGATGAAGATACGAATGCCGATGCCTGGGGTGCTCTGCTTACTCAACAGGTCAGCCAGATAATCGTGGGCAGCTTCGGTGATATTGATGGCGCTCATGGCAACTCCTCGCGAACATGGGCGCAGTGTACGCCACTGCCCCGGCGCCGGCAAAGTCCTAGTAATTTGGTAGGAATAAAAAATACTGCTAAGGCAGAGAGCTGGGCGCGGTTGTAACTACGCCAACTCCCTCAGAAGCGCTTAGAGATTCTGGTAACGGTTCATATCCAGCACCCCAGTCTCCAGCGGCTCGGTTTCCTCGATATAGCGCGCCAGGTCGTGGAAGTAATACCAAAACTGCGGATGGCTGCGGCGCACGCCCCAGCGCTGGGTGATGCGTTCAAAAGCCGTGGCATCCTTGCTCTGCTCCAGCGCGGCAACAAACGCCGGCACCTCGGCAGCCGGCACATTGAAGATAAAGTTGGGGTAGCTGCTCAGCACCCCCGGATAGACCGTCAGGTCATCCAGGCCCGGCTGATAGCGCAACGACTCACCCATGATGAACGCCACGCTGCTGTGCGCCCGGTTGCGCAACAGGCTGTAGACCTGGCGCTGACCATCGGCCAGTTCGATACGTAGCACGCTGGCCTCCGGCAACTGATCGATGACCTTGAGGCTGGCCGCCGGCCGCGCCGCGAGACGACTCAGGCGCTGCTCGACCGCCTGCAACTGCGGGCTGATGTTGGCGCGATAACAGCTGCCGCTGAGGCAACGGTTGATCGGGTCAGGCTTGGCATTCAGGCTGCCATAGCGGGCCAGTAAGCCACTGACAAAACTCTGCTTAGGCCGCAGCGGCTCCAGCGCCAGGGCGCTGGGCGTGTCGGTATCCAGCGGCGGATAGGACAACCACAGCTTCAACTGGCCGCTGTCCTGATACCAGTCATCGCGCAGTGCCTGGCGGCTTTGCGCCGGCATCAGGCGCAGGAAGTTCTGCTCGGCGCCATTGCGGATCAGGTCAAAATACATGCGCGTCTGTGCCTGGTGGGAGACGTTGCCAAACACGTCGAAGTTGACCACCAGCTGATAGTAAGCGCGCTCAAACAGCGGGTAATCCAGGAGCCACAGGGTCTGCGGCACCGCGCCGATCAGCCCCTTTTCCACCGCCGCGCTGTCGTAGTGGCGGAACACCGACAGCAACGCATTGTCGTTGCCGGCCCAGATGTTCGACCAGTCTGGCGCTGGCGCATCGGCGTAGGCCTCGTTGCGCAGCGCCTCGTACTGGTTGCGCAGGTCTTTGTAGTCGCCCCACACCAGCGGCAGGTTGCGCAACTGTGCCACCTGCCCTGGGATGGCCAACAGCGGCGTGGCCTCCTCGCGGAAGTCAGCATCGGTGATAAACAGATCCTGCTCCGGGGCCTGGAACAGCGCCCAGAACTGATCGCGAATCACATCGGTGGCGATCTGCCCGCGACACACCGGCCCGCGGATAAAGGTGCGCACAAAGTATTCGGCGTTATCCAGCATGAACTGATAACGGGCCTGGGCCGGAATCGCGGCAAAGGTCTCGAACGGATTGGCACGGCGCTGCGGGCCGTAGCCGGGCACCGCGTCGACCGTCCAGTTGCCGCTGAAAAATAGCTCGTTGACCCGCGCCAGCTTCTGCGAACTCAAGCCATAGGTGATATGGGTCTTGTGCACGATGACGCCCTGCACCGGCGACAGGCGATAGTAAAAGGTATTGCCCGGATCATCGTTGGGCCGGCGTGTGGCAATCGGATCAATCGGCTGGCCGCTGGGGGTGCGCGAACGCACCAGCTGGAAGAAATGCCCCGGCTCGCCGCCAGCAAAATACAGGTGGGCAATAAACAGATGCTCATATAGCCAGCGGCTTACCAGGCTGGCGCGGGCACCGTTGGCATTCAGCAGTGCTTCCCACTCGACGATCTGCCCCGCTTCGCTGGCGCTGGGCTGCAGGGCCTGCTGATCCACCGGCGCACCCGCCGCCAGCCAGGCCTGCAGGGTCTGGTATTCCTGCGGCTCCAACCCCGTGACGGCAAAGGGCATGCCTTCGGCCGGGCGCTTGGCGGCGTAACTGGCGAACTCCTCGGGCAGTGCGCACTGGTTCTTGCGGGCGATGCCCAGTTCCAGTTCGGCGGGCAACTTGGCGTTGGCTGCCAGCGGTTTGGCGTGGCCCAGTTCCAGCATGCGCGCCATCAACGCAGCCTGGCTGCCCTGAGCATTGAGCACCGAGTAGAAGTCCTTGCGCCGCCAGGCCGCCTCGCTGTGGGCGTCGAGAAACAGCCGCGTGTGGGCCTGCTCATCGGTGCGGCCGCCGTCGTACACCGGCAACTTATTGGCCCCGCGCTGCACGCCTTCGCCACTGCCCAGGTTGAGCTGGCACGGCGCGTCATAACAGGCATGGCAGGCCACACACTTGGCCGTGAAAATCGGCTGCACATCGCGACTGTAGGAGATCGGTTCGGCCTGCAGCAAAGGCGCAATAAAGATGAACAGCGTGCTGACAAGCGCCCGGAGCGACATGGTTCTGATCCCTGAATGACGTGGAGACGACAAAGGCGGCGATTTTAGTCGCCATGGTGGCCGCAAAGCCAATGCCGCCAACATGAACGATTTTCATGCAAATGCCTGACATGCTCAGAAACCATACAGTTTTGCTATCATCGCCGCCTTTCTGTTCCCCTGCTTCCAGGTAGTTGTCATGTCCGCCATGTCCGATCGCACCGCCCGCCTTCACGCCCTGCAGCAAGCGCTGCAGCAACGCATCCTGATTCTCGACGGCGGCATGGGCACCATGATCCAGAGCTACAAGCTGGAGGAAGAGGACTACCGCGGCGAGCGTTTCGCCGACTGGCCGAGCGATGTGAAGGGCAACAACGACCTGCTGCTGCTGAGTCGCCCGGACGTGATTGCCGCCATCGAGAAGGCCTACCTGGACGCAGGCGCCGACATTCTGGAAACCAACACCTTCAACGCCACCCAGGTGTCCCAGGCCGACTACGGCATGGAATCCCTGGTGTATGAGCTGAACGTCGAAGGCGCCCGCGTGGCCCGCCGCGTCGCCGATGCCAAGACACTGGAAACCCCAGACAAGCCACGCTTCGTTGCTGGCGTACTCGGCCCAACCAGCCGGACCTGCTCGCTGTCGCCGGACGTCAACAACCCGGGTTACCGCAACGTCACCTTTGATGAGCTGGTGACCAACTACGTCGAAGCCACCCGCGGCCTGATCGAGGGCGGCGCCGACCTGATCCTGATCGAAACCATCTTCGACACCCTGAACGCCAAGGCGGCGATCTTTGCCGTGCAGGAAGTCTTCGAGCAGCTGGGTTTCGAGCTGCCGATCATGATCTCCGGCACCATCACCGACGCCTCCGGCCGCACCCTGTCCGGGCAAACCACCGAAGCCTTCTGGAACTCCATCAGCCACGCCAAGCCGATTTCCGTGGGCCTCAACTGCGCCCTCGGCGCCAAAGAGCTGCGCCCGTACCTGGAAGAGTTGTCGAGCAAGGCCGACACCCGCGTGTCCGCCCACCCCAACGCCGGCCTGCCGAACGCCTTCGGTGAATACGACGAAAGCCCGGCAGAAATGGCCGTGGTGGTCGAAGAATTCGCCGCCAGCGGCTTCCTGAACATCGTCGGCGGCTGCTGCGGCACCACGCCGGCGCATATCAAGGCGATTGCCGAGGCCGTGGCCAAGTACCCGCCGCGCGCTATTCCGGACATTCCCAAGGCCTGCCGCCTGTCGGGCTTGGAGCCGTTCACCATCGACCGCAGCTCGCTGTTTGTGAACGTCGGCGAACGCACCAACATCACCGGTTCGGCCCGCTTCGCCCGCCTGATCCGTGAAGACAACTACACCGAAGCCCTCGAAGTCGCCCTGCAACAGGTAGAAGCCGGCGCGCAGATCATCGACATCAACATGGACGAGGGCATGCTCGACTCCAAGGCGGCGATGGTCACCTTCCTCAACCTGATCGCTGGCGAGCCGGACATCTCCCGCGTACCGATCATGATCGACTCCTCGAAGTGGGATGTGATCGAGGCCGGCCTCAAGTGCATTCAGGGCAAGGGCATCGTCAACTCAATCTCGATGAAAGAAGGCGTCGAGCAGTTCAAGCACCACGCCAAGCTGTGCAAGCGCTACGGCGCCGCCGTGGTGGTGATGGCCTTCGACGAAGCCGGCCAGGCCGACACTGCCGCGCGCAAGCGTGAAATCTGCCAGCGCAGCTACGACATTCTGGTCAATGAAGTGGGCTTCCCACCCCAGGACATCATCTTCGACCCGAACATCTTTGCCGTCGCCACCGGCATCGAGGAGCACAACAACTACGCGGTCGACTTTATCGACGCCTGCGCCTATATCCGCGACCACCTGCCCTACGCCCTCACCTCGGGCGGCGTGTCCAACGTGTCGTTCTCGTTCCGCGGCAACAACCCGGTGCGCGAAGCCATCCACTCGGTGTTCTTGTACTACGCGATCAAGAACGGCCTGACCATGGGCATCGTCAACGCCGGCCAGCTGGAGATCTACGACGAGATCCCCAAAGAGCTGCGCGACCGCGT
The DNA here is from genome assembly GCA_019747075.1 of Pseudomonadaceae bacterium. Taxonomy (GTDB): domain Bacteria; phylum Pseudomonadota; class Gammaproteobacteria; order Pseudomonadales; family Pseudomonadaceae; genus Aquipseudomonas. Next base: position 2,259 of record JAIERF010000353.1, on the reverse strand, counting down.
TGAAGACGTGATCCTCAACCGCACGCCGGAAGGCACCGACGCCCTGCTGGCCATTGCCGACAACTACAAGGGCGACGGCAGCGTCAAAGAAGCAGAAACCGAAGAGTGGCGCACCTGGACAGTGGTCGAGCGTCTCAAGCACGCACTGGTCAAAGGCATCACCGCCTTTATCGTCGAAGACACCGAAGAATGCCGCCAGCAGTGCGCGCGCCCGATCGAAGTGATCGAAGGCCCGCTGATGGCCGGCATGAACGTGGTCGGCGACCTGTTTGGCGAAGGCAAGATGTTCCTCCCGCAAGTGGTGAAATCCGCCCGTGTGATGAAGCAGGCCGTGGCCCACCTGATCCCCTTTATCGAGCTGGAAAAAGGCGACAAGCCGGAAGCCAAGGGCAAGATCCTGATGGCCACGGTAAAAGGCGACGTGCACGACATCGGCAAGAACATCGTCGGCGTGGTGCTCGGCTGCAACGGCTACGACATCGTCGACCTCGGCGTGATGGTGCCGGCGGAGAAAATCCTGCAAACCGCCATCGCCGAGAAGTGCGACATCATCGGCCTGTCCGGCCTGATCACCCCGTCGCTGGACGAGATGGTGCACGTCGCCCGCGAAATGCAGCGCCAGGGCTTCCACCTGCCACTGATGATCGGCGGCGCCACCACCTCCAAAGCCCACACCGCAGTGAAGATCGAGCCCAAGTACCAGAACGACGCCGTGGTCTACGTCACCGACGCCTCGCGCGCCGTGGGCGTGGCCACCCAGTTGCTGTCGAAAGAGCTGAAAGCTGATTTCGTCGAGCGCACCCGCCTCGACTACATCGAAGTGCGTGAACGCACCGCCGCGCGCAGCTCGCGCACCGAGCGCTTGCCCTACGCAGCTGCGGTCGCCAACAAGCCGAAATTCGACTGGGCCACCTACCAGCCGCCAGTACCAAGCTTTACCGGCACCCGCGTGCTGGACGATATCGACCTCAACGTGCTGGCCGAGTACATCGACTGGACACCGTTCTTTATCTCCTGGGATTTGGCCGGCAAGTACCCGCGCATCCTCACCGATGAAGTGGTCGGCGAAGCCGCCACCGCGCTGTTCGCCGATGCCCAGGCGATGCTGAAGAAGCTGATCGACGAAAAACTCATCAGTGCCCGTGCCGTGCTCGGCTTCTGGCCGGCCAACCAAGTGCAGGACGACGATATCCAGCTGTACGGCGACGACGGCCAGCCATTGGCCAAACTGCATCACCTGCGCCAGCAAACCATCAAGCCGGACGGCAAGCCGAACTTCGCCCTCGCCGACTTCGTGGCCCCGCAGGACAGCGGCCTGACTGATTACGTGGGTGGCTTTATCACCACCGCCGGCATCGGCGCCGAGGAAGTGGCCAAGGCCTACCAAAACGCCGGCGACGACTACAACTCGATCATGGTCAAAGCCCTGGCCGACCGCCTGGCCGAAGCCTGCGCCGAGTGGCTGCACAAGCAGGTGCGCACCGATTTCTGGGGCTACGACAAGGACGAAGCGCTGGATAACGACGCCCTGATCAAGGAGCAGTACAAAGGCATCCGCCCTGCCCCCGGCTACCCGGCCTGCCCGGACCACACCGAGAAAGGCACCCTGTTCGACCTGCTCGACCCGGCCGCCACCCACAACCAAGCCGGCCGCAGCGGCGTGTTCCTCACCGAACACTACGCCATGTTCCCGGCCGCCTCGGTCAGCGGCTGGTACTTCGCCCACCCGCAGGCCCAGTACTTCGCCGTCGGCAAGGTGGATCAAGACCAGGTCGAGAGCTACACCGCCCGCAAAGGCCAGGACATGGCCGTTAGCGAGCGCTGGCTGGCGCCAAACCTAGGCTACGACTACTAAGCCCCGCCCCACCCAATCAGGCCCGCTTATGCGGGCCTGATTGTTTATGGGCAACCTGCCGGCCTCCACAACTCCCCCAAACCGCCCGCTGCAAGCAAACACCCCAGCAGTGCAGAGGCTGAGTTCTTTGCCCCACTCGCAATAGACCCGCTAGACCTCGATGGGTTAGTGTCTGAGCCGAATCTGATCACCTGGCTGATCAAACAACCATGGCCTTGCGTACATGGTGCATAACACCCTTCAGCGACCATCGCCCGCTACCAAAGCCGGTCTAGACAGGGATAGCCGAGAGGACAAGGAATGTTATCCACCACACCCGCAAAAGCGTTATTACCCCACTTGGGGTCTATTTATAGTTAGATGAACAGGAGCTGTGACCTCATGGACTTGCGTCGAGCAGAAGA
>JAIERF010000379.1 GCA_019747075.1 Pseudomonadaceae bacterium | reverse complement strand
GGCAACACCGGCCTGCTGCAAGAGGCCGTGACCCTGCTCAAGGGCGGCAAGGACGTACTGTTCGCCGACCTCAGCGGACGCATGACGGCCAGCCAGGTAACCGGCACCGACGGGCAAATCGAACTGACCACGCTCTATCGCATCCAGCGCGAAGGCCATGGCTGCGACGACCTCAACTTCAAGCGCCAGACCCTGCGCGCCAGCGGCCATGAACCAGAGTGGCGCCTCGACGCCAACAGCCAAGGCCTGATCCTGCAACGCCCAGGCCAGGCCGACCTGGTCGTGCCGTACCTGGAAGAACAATTGCCCGAAGGCCGCTTCAGCCTGAGCAGCGCCGCCAATGGCCAGCAGCTGGAACTGTGGGTCGCTCCGCAGCGCTGCGTCGACAGCATGAGCGGCAGCGTCCAGCACCTGCGGGCCGAGTTGCGCCTCAATGGCCAGATCCTCAAGGGCTGCGGCGCTTACGGTGGTGCCCGCCAGGAAGCCATCGCCCTGCCTGAGGAGTAAGCCCACGGCAGCGCCCCCGGGTGACTCCTATGCTTAGGACAAACACCCGGGAGATTGACCATGCTGCGCATTGCCATCAACGGTTACGGACGCATCGGTCGCGCGCTGGTGCGGGCCCTGTTTGAACGGGGCCTGCAGAAGCAGATCCATATCGAGGCGATCAATGACCTCAGCGACTTCGCTACCCTCGCCCACCTGACCCGCTTCGATTCGACCTTCGGCCGCTTCAACGGCCAGGTGCTGTTGCACGACGACATCCTGCAGATCCACGGCCAATCCATCCGCCTGCTGCGCGAGCGGGAAGTGGTCAACTTGCCCTGGGACCGCCTGGGTGTCGACCTGGTGCTGGAATGCACCGGCAAGCTGAAAAGCCGTCTGCAGGTCGAGCAGCACCTGACCGCCGGCGCACCACGGGTGCTGCTTTCCCACCCGCTGGAAAGCGCCGACCTGACCGTGGTGTATGGCGTCAATCACGCACAACTAGGCAGCCAGCAGATCGTCTCCAACGCCTCCTGCACCACCAACTGCCTGGCGCCGCTGGCCATGGTCCTGGACCAGGCCGTCGGCATCCGCCAAGGCCTGATCACCACCGTGCACGCTTACACCAACGACCAGAGCCTGCTCGACAAGAGTCACAGCGACCCTTACCGCGCCCGCGCCGCCGCCCTGTCGATGATCCCCACCAGCACCGGCGCGGCGAAAACCATCGGCCTGGTGCTACCGCGCCTGGCCGGACGCCTGGATGGCCTGGCGATTCGCGTACCGACCGCCAACGTCTCGCTGCTCGACCTGACCTTCACCAGCGAGCGCCCCACCTCGGTCGAGGCGATCAACGCCGGCCTGCAGGAAAGCGCCAAAACCCTGCCCCTGGGCGTACTGGAATGCAACGAGCTGCCACTGGTGTCCTGCGACTTCAACGGCTACCCCGCGTCCTGCGTGGTCGACCTCAACCACACCCGTGTGCAGGGCGAACTGGTCAAGGTCCTGGCCTGGTACGACAACGAATGGGCCTTCGCCAACCGCATGCTAGATGTGCTGGTCGCCTGGCTGCGGCCCCGAAACCTGCCCAAGGTCTGCTGCGCTTGATCATGCTGCGTTGAAAACAGGCTCGGCCTGCTCATTTACCGGAGTAAACTCCGCGGCCTCGCCCGTTTTCGCCTTGCCTGATCTGCGCTCGCGACGACCTTGAACAGGTTCCCCACCTGTACCCATGCGGCACCGACCTCTCGCTTTAACCTGCCCACAGGCCGCCCCGGCGTTTATAATCGCCCGCTTGCACAACTCTGCCGGGTTGCCTCCGGCCCTATCTGGATTACCACCATGCTGCGTATCACCGAATTCAAGCTGCCCATCGACCACAGCGATGAGCAACTGCGCCCTGCCTTGCTCGCCCACCTGGGCCTGACCTCGGATGAATTGCTCGACTTCACCCTGTTCAAGCGCAGCTACGATGCGCGCAAGAAAAATGCCGAGCTGTGCTTTATCTACACCATCGACTTCCAGGTGACAGACGAGGCCGCCCTGCTGGCCCGCTTCCCTGATGACCGCCACCTGAGCATCGCCCCGGACACGGCTTATAAGCCCGCTGGCCAGGCCCCGGCCGAGCTGAGCGAGCGGCCGATCGTGGTGGGTTTTGGCCCCTGCGGAATTTTCGCTGGGCTGCTGCTGGCGCAACAGGGCTTTAAGCCAATCATCCTCGAACGCGGCAAGTCAGTGCGTGAACGCACCAAGGACACCTGGGGCCTGTGGCGTAAAAACGTGCTCAACCCCGAGTCCAATGTGCAATTCGGTGAAGGCGGCGCCGGGACCTTCTCCGACGGCAAGCTCTATAGCCAGATCAAGGACCCCAAGCACCTTGGTCGCAAGGTGCTGCAGGAGTTCGTCAAAGCCGGCGCGCCGGAAGAAATCATGTACGTCAGCAAGCCGCACATCGGCACCTTCCGCCTGACGGGCGTGGTTGCCGACATGCGTCAGCAGATCGAAGCCCTGGGCGGTGAAGTGCGCTTCGAGCAGAAGGTCAGCGATGTGCTGATCGAAGACGGTCAGCTGCGCGGTGTGGTTCTCGACAGTGGCGAGCAACTGGCCAGCCGCCATGTGATCCTGGCCCTCGGCCACAGCGCCCGCGACACCTTCCGCATGCTCCACAGCCGTGGCGTGTACATGGAAGCCAAACCGTTCTCGGTGGGGTTCCGTATCGAGCACCCGCAATCGTTGATCGACCGCGCGCGCCTGGGCAAGTTTGCCGGCCACCCCAAGCTCGGCGCCGCCGACTACAAACTGGTGCACCACGCCAAGAACGGTCGCTCGGTGTACAGCTTCTGCATGTGCCCAGGCGGCACCGTGGTGGCGGCCACCTCCGAGCCCAACCGGGTGGTGACCAACGGCATGAGCCAGTATTCGCGCAACGAGCGCAATGCCAACGCCGGTATCGTGGTCGGCATCACCCCGGAGCAGGATTTCCCCGGCGGGCCGCTGGCCGGCATCGAGCTGCAGGAACGCCTGGAATCCCACGCCTATGTACTCGGCGGCAGCACCTATGAAGCGCCTGGCCAGCTGGTTGGCGACTTTATTGCCGGCAAGGCTTCTACCGCCCTGGGCAGTGTCGAACCGTCGTACAAACCCGGAGTGCACCTGGTCGACCTGGCCAGCGCCCTGCCGGACTTCGCCATCGAGGCGATCCGCGAAGCGCTGCCGGCCTTCGACAAGCAGATCCGTGGCTTTGCCATGCACGACGCGGTGCTCACCGGCATCGAAACGCGCACTTCCTCGCCGCTGCGCATCACCCGTGGCGCCGACCTGCAAAGCTTGAATACCAAGGGCCTGTACCCGGCTGGCGAAGGCGCCGGGTATGCCGGCGGAATTCTCTCCGCCGGGGTCGACGGCATCCGCATCGCCGAAGCGGTGATCCTCGACATGCTCGCCCAGCCCCAGGCCTGAGGCTTGCCAGCCGCGCTCCGGCGCGGCGTCACCCACTGATCAAGCAAGGAGCACCGATGCACCACGTCCAACCTGGCATCCTCGCCGCCATCCCCAAGTTCGCCAGTTACCTGTTCTTTCACGCCCTGCCCGGCGCTGAGCTGGCGCCCGCCCTGCAACGTCTGGCAGCGTTGGCCGATGGCCAGCGGCTGGTGGTCGGCTTGGGCGAATCCCTGGTGCTCAGCCTAGGCCGGCCAATTGCCGGCCTGCATGCGTTTCCTAGCTATGCCCTGCCCGGTTGCGACATCCCCTCCACACCCAGCGCCTTGTGCTGCTGGTTGCGCAGCGATGAGCGCGGCGACCTGATTGAGCAAACCCGGCAGATTGAGCAGACCCTGGCCGGCGCCTTCCGCCTTGAGCAACAGGTAGAGGCGTTCAAATACCGCCACGGTCTAGACCTCACTGGCTACGAAGACGGCACGGAAAACCCGGTGGCCGATGCCGCAGTGGCCACCGCGGTGGTCAGCGATCAGGGCCCTGGTCTGGATGGCGGTAGCTTCCTCGCCCTGCAGCAGTGGCTGCACGACATGCCGCGTTTCGAGGCCATGACCAGCCAGCAGCAGGACCACGCCATCGGCCGGCGCAAAAGCGACAACGAAGAACTCGACGATGCCCCGGAGTCAGCCCACGTGAAGCGCACCGCCCAGGAAAGCTTCGCCCCCGAAGCCTTCGTCCTGCGCCGCTCCATGCCCTGGGCCAGCGGCAGCCAGGCCGGCTTTATGTTCAGCGCTTTCGCTTGCTCGTTCGACGCCTTCGAGGCCCAGCTCAAGCGCATGGTCGGTGCGGAAGATGGCATCCGCGATGGCCTGTTTCAGTTCACCCGGCCGCTGACCGGCAGCTACTTCTGGTGCCCGCCACTGAAAGACGGCCAACTCGACCTGCGCGCCGTCGGCTTGTAGTCAGCCGCTCAGTCGAGCACTCCAGCCACCAGTGGCGTCGGCCGACGCCACTGGCTTAGGGCCAGGCCGAAAAACACCAGCGCGGCGGCCAACACTTGCTGGCCCACCAAGCGCTCGCCGAGCAACAGCACAGCAAACAGCAGGGTGAACACCGGGATCAGGTTGATAAAGCCCGACGCCTGGCTGGCCGGCACCCGGCTGACGGCATAGTTGTACAGGCCATAGGCCCCGACCGTAACCACCAGCCCCAGATAAACCACTGCCCACAGGCCCTGGGCACTGACCGTTTGCGGCAGCGGCGCACTCCACAGCGCCACAGGCAGAAAAAACAGCGTGCCGACAAAGGCCTGCATGGCCGTGAGCAAAAAAGCCGAATAGCGCTCGCTGAGCAACTTCAACAGCAGCGTGTAAACCATCGCGCAGAGCATGGCGAGAAACTCGTAGAAGTTGCCCAACAGCGGCGCCGGCGCATGGGCGTCGGCCTCACCGGCCAGGCTCAGCCACACCGCCCCCGCCACGGCCAGTAAAAAGCCCAGCAACGTGGTGCGGCTGATGCGCTCACGCAGAAACACAAAGGCGCCCATGGCCACCAGCAACGGCATCAGCGCGGTGATCATCCCCGCTTGCGCGGCGCTGGTGTTCTGCAGGGCCAGGGCCTCGAAGATGAAATACAGGCAGGGCTCACACACCGCCAACACCAGCAGGTATTTCCAGTCACCGGCTTGATAGCGCATCTGCCCGCGCCAGCGCCAGGCAAGGAGGAATACCAGGCTACCGAGGGCCATGCGACCGAAGATCACCCACAACGGCGGCAGCTCGCTAAAGGCCAGCTTGAGGGCGATAAACGACGAACCCCACAAGGCCATCGCCAACACCAAGCAACCTATAACCTGAACCCGCTCGCTCAACCCGCGCACCACAACCTCCCGACCCCGCCGCACGATGCGCCGGGGCCACCAGTATAGGGAGGCACGTGGACGCGCCCCAGAACAGTTGCGCGTGGATTCGCAGGACAACTGTGCAGCCACACTCGGTTAGCCACTGAACGCCAAGAACACAGCACCTGCGTATCCGCGTTTGTAGGAGCGGCTTCAGCCGCGAACCTCGCTGGTGCTGAGTGAAGCTTCGCGGCTAAAGCCGCTCCTACGAATAACCGTCGTGCAGCGGGCGAAGAGAACGTGACTCGGCGTAAAACCGAAACCGGTAGTTGCCAAGTGCGCAATCTATAACGGGTAAGCGCAGCGCAAAAAAAAACGGGAGCCCGTGGGCTCCCGTTAAAAACAACCGCCGGGGCTTAAGCTAAAGCCCACCAGCGGTATACAACCCCACCTGCGCTCCACAAGAAACGCCTGGTTAGTCTGGCAAATGCGGGCGCCAGCCGGCGTAGCGCTTTGTTACTGCTCTGCAACAAAATGTAAACAGCCTGTCCCGCTGGCCGCCCCGCCAGCAACCCGGCAGAATGCCGGCATGAACCCAATCCCCCACCCGCCGCGCTTTTGCCAGCCCCTGCACGCCCATTGGCCCTTGCCCCAGGCGCTGGCCGGCGCGCAGTTGGTCAGCTGTCACTTTGACCCCGCCCAACTGCAGCACGACGACGCCGCCCTGAGCGGCATTGCCTCCGTAAAAGGCGCCAACAAACGCCAGGCCGAGTACCTCGCCGGCCGCCTGTGTGCGCGCCAAGCGCTGCTGCAATTGACCGGCGCAGCCTCGGTGCCCGCAGTCGGCGCCGACCGGGCGCCGTGCTGGCCGGCCGGAGTGGTGGGTTCGATCACCCACGGCGACGGCTGGGCCGCCGCCGTAGTGGCCCATGCCAGCGACTATCAGGGCCTGGGCCTGGATGTGGAAACCTGGTTAAGCCACGAACGCGCCGAGCGGCTGGCGGCGCAACTGCTCACTCCGGCAGAGCTGCTGCGCCTGGCGCAGTTGCCCGAGAGTCAGCGCGCGACCCAAATCAGCCTGAGCTTTTCCCTCAAGGAAAGCCTGTTCAAGGCGCTCTATCCGCTGGTTCAGCAGCGCTTCTACTTCCATGACGCAGAGGTCTTGCGCGCCGCCGACGGCCAGGCCGAGCTGCAACTGCTCCGCGACCTCGGCCCCCATTGGCCGGCAGGCAGCCGCTGCCAGGGGCAGTTCGTCGACCTTGGCACACAGGTGCTGAGCCTGATCAGTATTGGCGCTTAAACCGTCGCTTCGCGCTGCGTTTGCTGACGCGGCCACACCAGGCTGAAGCAGGCGCCCCCCAGGTCGGCACTGCGACCAACCAGCGCCCGGCCGGCATGCCAGTAGATGATCCGCCGCACAATCGACAGGCCCAGGCCGTGGCCACCGGAGGCGCGGGTACGGCTGTCGTCCAGGCGCAGAAACGGGGTAAACAACCGTTCCCAGTCCGCCTCGGGCACGCCGGGGCCGTCGTCCTCGACATCCACCCGGCACTGCTCACCCTGCAGGGAGTAACTGACCCGCACGCGGGTTTCCGCATGGCGCATGGCGTTGCTCACCAGGTTTTGCAGGGCGCGGTGCAGGTAACGCAGCTCGCCATCCACCAGCGCCGGCTCGGCCGCAGGCGTGGTGCCGCACAGCAGCCGAATGGCCGGACGCAGCGGCGCCTGCTCGCTGAGCACCTGATCGAGCAAGGCGTCAAGGTCGACGCGCTGAAACTTCAGCGCCGGCTCGCCCTGCTCCAGGCGCGAATAGGTGAGCATCTCGTCCACCAGGCGGTCGAGTTCCTGGATATCACTGTCCATACCGTCCATGTACTTGCGCCGGGCCTGGTCGGTCTGTGCATCGCTGATCATCTCCAGACCAAAACGCAGGCGCGCCACCGGTGTGCGCAGTTCATGGGACACCGCCCGCACCATCTCACGCTGGATGGTCAGCAAGTGCTGCAACTGCCCGGCCATGTGGTTGAACGCCGCGGCCAAACGCCCCACTGAGTCGGCGCCGCGGGTCGGCACGCGGGTTTCCAGGCTGCCCGCGGCAATCCGCGTGGCCGCCCCTTCCAGGCCGCGCAAACGGCGCTCCAGTTGGTGCACCAGCAGGTAAACGGCCAGGCCAATCAAGCTCAGGGCCATGGCGGCGATCAACACCAGCAGCTGCGGTGGCGCCGGGTTCATCAGGTGCAAGGGGCCCAGCTCCAGCACCCAGGGCGTGTCCAGCAGGCCGGCGAAGATATGGATCGACTCGCCGCCCTTGCCCAGGGCCATCACCGTGTCGCCTTCATCGACGCGGCGGCGCTGGTCGTCATCCAGCTGCGCCTCCTGCAGGGTGATCAGTTTCAGCTCGAAGCCGAACTGCTTGCCCTCCTTGATCTGTGCCAAGCGTGCCGGCTGCTCGGCCACCGGGTAGCGCACCAGCTCATCGCTAAGCAGGTAAACAGTGGCGCGCGCCAGCTGCTCGCTAATCTGCTGCACCTCGCCCACCAGCACCAGCGCCTCGGGTCCACTGAGCAGGCTGTAAACCAGCGACGGTTTGTGCCCGTCCTTGATCACCAGCACCTGGCCACGGCGCAGGCGCTCGCGGGCATGGCTGTCCAGCGGTTGCTGGTCCAATGCCTGCACATCCAGGGGGATGCCCAACAGGCGCTCCCACTGCAGCAAGGCGCGGTGGCGCTCGACCCGGTTCATCGGCTGGAGGTTATCGGCCATCAGGCGGAAGGTGCCGCGGGCCAGGCCTTCGCGGTACTCGTCGCCGCGCACCTGATTGACCAGGTGCAGGGTCAGAAAGCCGAGCAGCGCCACCAGCACCAGGGCCGCCAACATGCCGCCATAGATGCGCAGGAAGATTGAATTCACAGGGCCTGCGCCGCCTCGCGCACAAACAGGTAGCCCTTGCTGCGCACGGTCTTGATCAGACGCGGATGCTCGGGGTCGTCGCCGATTTTCGGGCGGATGCGCGAGATACGCACATCAATGGAACGGTCCTGGCCGTCGTAACCAATGCCGCGCAGGGCGGTGAAGATTTCCTCGCGCGAGAGGATGCGCCCACTGTTGAAGGCCAGCAGCCAGAGCAGATCGAACTCGGCACTGGTCAGCTCAATGCCACGGCCATGCAGCCACACCTCGCGCATGCGGTTGTCGATGTGCAGGGGCCCGAACTCCAGGCGCTGGGCGTCGGTCGCCGGCGTCTCGCTGCTGCCCTCATGGCGGCGCAGCAACGCGCGGATGTGGGCCAGCAACAGGCGTGGGCGCACCGGCTTGCACATATAGTCATCGGCGCCCAACTCCAGCCCCAGCACCTGATCGAGGTCGTCGGTGCGCGCCGTCAGCATCAGGATCGCCCCCGGATAATGCTGGCTGCGCAACGTGCGGCAAATCGACAGGCCGTCTTCGCCGGGCAGCATCAGGTCGAGAATCACCAGGGCCGGCTGCTCGCGCAGAATCCGCGCCACCGCCTGCGCGCCGTCGGACTCAATGGCCACGCGCAAGCCGTTGGCTTCGAGGTACTCGCGGGTCAGCTCGGCCAGACGCTGATCGTCTTCCACGATAAGAATTTGCCAGCCTTGCTGCTCCACCACACTCACTCCTGCGACCGCCGCGCCCCGATCGAAACGCGCGGCATTGTAACAACGCCCGGCGTTCTGCACAGCGCATGCCAGCGCCTGAGCAAAACACAACATATAGTGTTGAGCTGTGACGCCTGCAGCATCTTCAAAGGCCATTGTCAAAGCCATTTAACTGGCGACGAGTGGTCACCCCAGGGCAATCCCAAGGCCCATGCGGGTTAGCCAAAGTTACCCAAGGTTAACCCACAGGGTTATCCACAGGCTGGAGCAAACTGTCGTCTTGCAATGATCTGCCTAGCGCTCTATCTTGTATCCCCATCACGCCAAACACCTATATGTTGGGTTTTGGTGACTTACCGGACACAAATAGAATGAACCGCTCAGGCCTCTTCGCAGGCCAGCCCCGGTAGCTCAAACCGCTCTTTGCATCAACCATCCAGCGCCCATGCGCGGGATGCTAACGAAGCCCCAAAAAATGCGTGACGGCGGCTTTGATTCGGTGTAATGCGAAACCGCACACACCACTAGGTATTGTGGTTCTGGCCCAAGGCCAGCACCAGTGACTTTTGAGCCAGGAAGGTGCTTGAGTCGTGCCCTTTCCGACCTCAATTACAACTTCCCGTGCGCCTGGCGTTGAGCCTGGCGCGTGGCGTTGTTGAAATGATGAACGAACGGCCAGCACGCCAAGTGTCCAACCTAATAAATACAGAACACGGAGACATTGAATGCATACCGACAGCACTCGCGAGACGCTCAAGGCCAACGCGCCGCAAGCCGGCGACAGCCTTGACCTGGCTGCCACCGCGCCAGGCCAGCTGCGCGTGATCAAGCGTAACGGCACCGTGGTGCCGTATACCGATGACAAGATCACCGTGGCCATCACCAAAGCGTTTCTCGCAGTTGAAGGCGGCACCGCTGCTGCCTCGTCGCGTATCCATGAAACCGTTGAGCGCCTGACCGAACAGGTCAGCGCCACCTTCAAGCGCCGCATGCCGTCCGGCGGCACCATCCACATCGAAGAAATCCAGGACCAGGTTGAACTGGCCCTGATGCGTGCCGGCGAGCAGAAAGTTGCCCGCGACTACGTGATCTACCGCAACGAGCGCTCCAAGGAGCGTGCCACCCGCGGTACCCAGGTGCCGGCTCAAGCCCACCCAAGCATTCGCGTCACCCACCTGGACGGCAGCGTTGCGCCGCTGGACCTGGGCCGCATGCACACCATCATCAGCGAAGCCTGCGAAGGCCTGGCTGAAGTCGATGGCGAGCTGATCCAGAGCGAAACCCTGAAGAACCTCTACGACGGCGTGGCGCAAAGCGACGTCAGCACCGCACTGGTGATGACCGCCCGCACCCTGGTTGAGCGTGAGCCGAACTACAGCTACGTGACCGCACGCCTGCTGATGGACAACATCCGCGCCGAAGGCCTGGGTTTCCTCGGTGTTGCCGCCAGCGCCACTCACCACGAGATGAGCGAGTTCTACGCCAAGGCCCTGCCGGCTTACATCGCCAAAGGTATCGAGTTCGAATTGCTCAACCCAGTGCTGGCCTCCTATGACCTGGAGAAGCTCGGCAAGGCGATCAACCACGAGCGTGACCAGCAGTTCACCTACCTGGGCCTGCAGACCCTCTACGACCGTTACTTCATCCACAAGGATGGCGTGCGTTTCGAACTGCC
>JAIERF010000140.1 GCA_019747075.1 Pseudomonadaceae bacterium | reverse complement strand
GCGCTGGCCTTGCTGATCAGCGGCTTTATCGGCCTGTACCTGGCCGATGTGCACGCGGTCAAACTGGAGTTGGCACCACGCTGGTACACCGCGCTGCGCAAACCCCTGACCGCCGTGGTGCTTGTTGCACTGCTGGCGGCCTGGCTGGGTGTTCTCGTTCACTAAGGCAAGGCGGCTTGCCCGCCTGACCTGCGGCGCACCTAGAAGCGGTCGCGAATAACCACTTCGCTGAGCGGCAGCTTGCCGACCCGCGGCTTGGCCTCGACCACCTTCTTGCCCACGGCCACCATCAGGGCGATGACATGGTTGGCCGGCAGGTTGATCAGCTTGCCCACGGCGTCGAAGTCGAAGCCATCCATCGGGCAAGAGTCCAGGCCTTTGCCACGAGCAGCGAGCATCAGGGTCTGAGCCATCAGGCCGCTGCTGCGCATCACCTCGTCACGCTGCACCTGGGGCTTGTCGCGGTAATAGTTGTCGATGGCGCCGGCCATATAGCTCTGCACCTCAGCCGGGGCACCTTCCCAGACGCGACCAACATTCGCACTCCAGCTGTCGAGCTGGGCGCACACCACCACCAGCATCGAGGCATCGGTCACTTGCGCCTGGCCCCAGGCCGCTTCGCGGATCTGCGCGCGCAGGGCCGGGTCGCTGACTTCGACAAAACGCACGTGTTGCAGGTTGAACGCCGAAGGGGCGAACAAGGCCAGTTGCAGCAGTTCGTCTTTCTGCTCGCGGCTGAGGGCAAAGGCCGGGTCGAAACCCTTGATGGCGCGGCGAGTGCTGATGGCTTCTTCGATATGCATGCTGGCTCCGGATCGCGGGAAGTAATTGGCCTTAATGGTAGGGGGCAGGCGCCGGCAAAACCATCCGCGATTGCTGATCGGAATCATCGAGCGAGCCGATGGCTACGTCGCTTTAGCCCAGCGCCCGAGACCCTCAACCGACCGCTGACTGCTCCTGCACCCAGGCGCGCACAGCGGCGTAGGGATAGTTTTCCAGCGCCGCAAAGCCGGGCATGCCGCGCGCCTTGAGCTTGCTCAGCAGCGGCACGCTGATGCCGCAGAGGAAGCGGGTCAGGCATTCGCCACTCGGCGCCAGCCCGTTGAATTCCAGGTGCCGCTGGCTGAACACCCCGCAGAGGGCGCTGAGGCTGTGCTCGCTCAATGGCGCCAAGGTGGGCGGCGCAGGCAATCGGGCGACCTGGCCATGGCACACCGAGCAATGCCCACAGCGCTGCGGCGCCTGGGCATCGCCAAAATACGCGGCCAGGCGCTGACTCAGGCACTGCTCGGTGGCGAACAGGTCGAGCATGGCGTGAATGCGGGCGATCTCGCTGACTTCCTGCTGCTGGAAATAGCCATGCAGCTCGGCGCTCAGTGCGGAGAGATCAAAGCGCGCGTCGAGCACGGCATAGACCTCGGTCATCTGCTTGCTTTCCAGCTCAATCCAGCCGCGCTCCTGAAACCAATCCAGGGCCTTGACCACCCGACCGCGCTCGGCCTGATGCTGGCTGTAGAGGCTGGCGAAATCCACCGTGCACCAGGTCCGCGCCCGCGCCGAGGTGGCGACGATGGCTGCGACAAACTGGCGGCGCTCACCCTCGAACTTATCCAGCAGCGCTTCGGGCTCGATCAGGTACTTGAAACGGTATTCGGCGAAATAGGCATAGCGCGGGGCGATGATGCCGCGCAGTTCCAGCTGCACCAGCAGGGTTTTCAGCGGCAACTGGCGAATATTGCTCTGCTCGGAAAGCTGATTGAGCATCAGCTCCCATTCGCCACCTTCGCCTGCGCCACGCAGCTCATCCAGCACGCAGCGGATACCGGCCAGCTCTGGCGTGTCGCCATAGACGAAGTTTTCCAGCACGTTGAGGCTGTCGCGGTTGGCCAACACCAGGCAATCCGAAGGCTTACCATCGCGGCCGGCGCGGCCGATTTCCTGGCTGTAGTTCTCGATGGATTTGGGCAAATCGAAGTGCACCACGTTGCGAATATCGGCTTTATCGATGCCCATGCCGAAGGCGATGGTGGCGACGATGCAGTTGATCGCCCCGGCCATAAACTGGCGCTGAATCGCCTCGCGTGCCTCATGTGGCATGCCGGCGTGGTAGGCGCTGGCGGCGATGCCACGCTGGCTGAGCTGCGCCGCCACCTGTTCGGCGGTCTTCTGCTGAGTGACGTAGACGATGCTCGGTTCACCGGCCTTGGCCCCCAGCCACTCGACCAACCGCCGCTGCTTGTCGCGCCCGGCCACTGGCTCCACCAGCAGATTGAGGTTGGCGCGGTAGAAGCCGGTGGTGACCACGTCGTCCGCGGCAATCGCGAACTTCTTCTGCATGTCGGCGATCACTGGCGGGGTGGCCGTGGCGGTGAGCAGCAGCACCTGCGGGATAGCGAACTGGCGCTGGTAGTCGGGCAGCTTGAGGTAGTCGGGGCGGAAGTTGTGGCCCCACTCGGAGATGCAGTGGGCCTCATCGACCACCAGCAACGAGATCGGCACCTGGCTGATGAAATTACGGAAGCGCTCGTTCTTAAGGCGCTCAACCGAGATCATCAGGATTTTCAGCTCGCCGGATTTGGCGCGGGCCATGGTCTCGGCGGTTTGCTCGCGGCTCTGCGCCGAGTCGATACTGGCCGCGCTGATGCCGCGGGCATGCAGGAAGGCCAGCTGGTCCTGCATCAGCGCCAGCAGTGGCGACACCACCAGAGTCAGGTGCGGCAGGTGCAGCGCCGGCAGCTGGTAGCACAACGACTTGCCCGAACCGGTGGGGAAGATGGCTGCCGCCGAGCGGCCGGCCAGCACCGCCTCGACCACGCGCTGTTGGCCGGGGCGCAACTGGGTGAAGCCGAATACGCGGGAAAGGGTAGCCAACATCGGCGCTCACTCCATGATCAAAAGATTCAACCAAGTACGCTAGACGCGCCCACAAAAAAACCGCCCGAAGGCGGTTTTTTCACTCAAGGCGCTATGGCTTACAACTGCGGGCCGGCGTTCTTGATGGCGTCGGAAACATCGAACTTCTTGAAGTTGTCGATGAACTTGGCCGCCAGTTCCTTGGCTGCTGCATCGTAGGCTGCCGAATCTGCCCAAGTGTTGCGCGGGTTGAGCAGGTTGGTTTCTACGCCCGGTACGGCTTTGGGCACGTCCAGGTTGATCAGTGGCAGGTGTTCGGTTTCAGCACCGATCAGCGCGCCGCTCTGGATTGCCGCGATCACTGCACGGGTAGTCGGGATATTGAAACGCTTGCCGACGCCGTAGCCACCGCCAGTCCAGCCAGTGTTGACCAGGTACACCTTGGAGCCGAAGCCCTGGATGCGCTTGATCAGCAGTTCAGCGTACTCGCCAGCCGGACGCGGGAAGAACGGCGCGCCGAAGCAGGTGGAGAAGGTCGACTTGATGCCGCTGCCCGAACCCATTTCGGTGGAACCGACCAGGGCGGTGTAGCCGGACAGGAAGTGATAAGCCGCCTGCTCGTTGTTGAGGATCGACACGGGCGGCAATACGCCGGTCAGGTCGCAGGTCAGGAAGATGACCGCGTTAGGCTCGCCGGCACGGTTGGCCTCGACGCGCTTCTCGATCAGCTCCAGCGGGTAAGCGGCACGGCTGTTCTGGGTCAGGCTGGCGTCGGCGTAATCCGGCAGACGGGTGATCGGGTTGAGCACCACGTTTTCCAGCACGGCGCCGAACTGGATAGCTTTCCAGATCACCGGCTCGTTCTTGGCCGACAGGTCGATGCACTTGGCATAGCAACCGCCTTCGATGTTGAACACGGTGCCCACGCCCCAGCCGTGCTCGTCGTCACCGATCAGGTAACGGCTCTCGTCGGCCGACAGGGTGGTTTTGCCGGTGCCCGACAGACCGAAGAACAGAGTGGTGTCGCCGTCTTCGCCAACGTTGGCAGCGCAGTGCATCGGCAGCACGTCAACGTCTGGCAGCAGGAAGTTCTGCACCGAGAACATGGCTTTCTTCATTTCGCCGGCGTACTGCATGCCCGCCAACAGCACTTTTTTGTCGACGAAGTTGATGATCACGCAACCATCGGAGTTGGTGCCGTCACGCTCAGGCACGCACTCGAAAAACGGCGCGTTGATGATCTGCCACTCACGCTTGGTGCTGGGGTTGAACTGTTCCGGGTTGATGAACAGGCAACGGCCAAACAGGTTGTGCCACGCGGTTTCGGTGGTCATCTTGACCGCCAGGTAGTGCTCCGGGTGGGCACCTACATGGACGTGGGAGACGAAGCTTTCGCGACCGGCCACATAAGCCTCAACGCGTTCCCACAGGGCGGCGAACTTGTCGGCCGGGAACGGACGGTTGATGCCGCCCCAGGCGATGGCCGCCTCGGTGGTGGATTCTTGCACGATGAAACGGTCAGCCGGGGAACGACCGGTACGGTGACCGGTTTTCACTACCAGCGAACCGTTGGCGGCCAGTTCACCTTCGCCACGCCGGATCGCTTCTTCGATCAGTTGTGCGGCACTAATGTCGGTGTACACGGCGGTATTGGCTTGAGTCATGCGGGTCCCCGTCGGCCAGTGGCCGAGTCCTCCATACGTTTTGTAGTGCTCAACGAGCAGCACTACAGCTGAAAAAGTGCCGGCGATTATGCCAGAAAAGCCCGACTTGGGCGAAAAACACTCAATTTGCGCTCTAGCCCGAGGGCTTGAGCGTTTTTTAATGCCGCGTATCCGCTGGCGCCTGACTGCCGCCACCGGCGAACAGCTGTGCGACGTCAGCCGCATCGAACGAGTAACGCTCGTTGCAGAATTGGCAATCGATTACCACCGCGCCGCCCTGCTCGGCCACCAGATTCTCGGCATCTTCCAGGCCCAGGCTGACCAGGGCATTGGCGGAGCGCTCCCGTGAGCAGCTGCAGCGAAAGCTCAGGCCGTTCGGCTCGAACAGGCGCAGGGCCTCTTCGTGATACAGGCGGTGCAACAGGGTTTCGTTATCCAGCGCCAGCAGCTCTTCGGCGCTCAGGGTGTTGGCCAGGGTCAGCAGGTGCAGCCAATTCTCCTGACGCTCATCGGCATCGAGCAAGCGATCGGCCGGCAGCTGCTGCAACAGCAGGCCACGGGCGCGAAGGCCGTCGGCGTGCAACCAGAAACGGGTGGCCAGCTGCTCAGAGGTCTGGAAGTAGTTGGTCAGGCAGGCAGCCAGGTCGGCACCGTCCAGATCGACGATACCTTGGTAGCGCTGGCCCTGGGTGGGCTCAACGGTAATCGCCAGGACGCCATCGGGCATCAGTTCGCTCAGCGTCGACAGCTCGCCAAGCTGTGCGCTTTCGTAGCGGGCGATGCCGCGCAACTCACGGGCACTGGAACACTCGACCATCAGCAACGGCACAGCACCGCTGGAGCGCGCCTGCAGCACCAGCAGGCCGTCAAATTTCAGGGTGCCAACCAGCAAGGCCGCGGCGGCCATCAGTTCGCCCAGCAACTGGGCCACAGCCGGCGGGTAGTCGTGCTTGGCCAGTACGTGCTGATAGCTTTCCTGCAGCGCGACCAGCTCGCCACGCACATCGCTGTCATCAAAAAGAAAACGCTGGGAGAAATCAGCCATGCCGCAATCGCCGTGTTCAGTCAGGGCCGGCGATTTTAGGCGCAAACCCGCAGTGGCACCAAGCGCCGGTTGTCTATCGGTGTTGCGGGAAAAATCTATTGCTCCTGCGCACCGCGGAAATGCTCGATTTGCCGGCGCTGTTTCTTACTCGGCCGGCCGTCGGTGGTCATGCCGAGGGCGCCGGCCTTACGCAGGGCGGCAGCGTTCTCGCGCTTGAGCACGCTGTCAGGCGTTTCCGTATACAGCGCCTGGGCCTCGGCGGCGCCACGGCGCACCGCTGATAACGCTTCAACCTTTATTCGGCGCTCATCGAAGCCCTGGCGAATGCTCAGCTCATCGCCGACTTTCGGCTCTTTGCCGGGCTTGCAGCGCTCGCCCTGGCAGTGCACCTTACCGCCTTCGATAGCCTCCTTGGCCAGGGCGCGGGTCTTGAAGAAACGCGCGGCCCACAGCCATTTATCCAGGCGAATCTTGTCATCCAGGGACGGTTTGGCGGTCATTGGCACTACTCTGTCAGTAAACGGCTGGGCGAGAATATCTCGCCATTAGTCAAAGCCACTGGCTAGGCTCACACTAGCGAATATCCCTTAAGTTTGAGAAGCGTATTGCGCCGGAGTCGTTGTGACTAAATTCCCTCAATCCCTAACCTCAACCGGTCCCTGCACGGGCTGCCAGACGGGCCAGGATCTGGATTTTGATTTCGCCTTTGCCTTCCAGCCGATCGTCGATTTGCGTGACCAGTCCATCTTCGCCAACGAGGCACTGGTCCGCGGCAGCAACGGTGAAGGCGCGCTGTCGGTGCTCAGCCGGGTCAACGATGATAACCGCTACCGTTTCGACCAGCGCTGCCGGACCACCGCGATTGCTCAGGCCAAGGGGCTGGGCATGGACTCTTATCTGTCGATCAACTTCCTGCCCAATGCCGTGTACCGCCCGGAGCTGTGTATCCGCAGCACGCTGGAAGCCGCGCGCACCCACAATTTCCCCCTCGATCGGCTGATTTTCGAAACCATCGAAACCGAGCAAGTGGACAACAACAGCCACCTCACCAACATCCTCCGTGAATACCGCGAGTTCGGCTTCAAGACCGCCATCGATGACTTTGGCGCCGGCTATTCCGGCCTCAATCTACTGGCCGACTTCCAGCCAGACCTGATCAAATTGGACATGGCGCTGATCCGCGACATCGACCGCGACAAGGCGCGCCAGGCGATAGTCCGCGGGATTGTCACAATCTGTGCGGATCTGGCTGTTACCGTGATCGCCGAGGGCATTGAAACCGCTGGCGAACGCGACTTCCTCGCGGACGCCGGCATCTACCTGATGCAGGGTTACTGGTTTGCCAAACCGGCGTTCAAAGCCCTGGCCGAGATTCCTGCCACGGCCTGGCGCTAGGTCCAAGGTCATGGCTGCCATGCGGAAAGCGTTTTGAAAACATTCGATCAACTCAGTGTGATTGGCCTGCGCGAGTGGGTGGCCCTGCCCGACCTCGGCGTGGCCGGCCTGCGCGCCAAGATCGACACCGGCGCCAGCACCTCCAGCCTGCATGCCACCGATATTCAGCCGTTCGAGCGCGACGGCCATAGCTGGGTGCGCTTCACCGCCCACCTCGGCACCGTCATGCAACTGCGCCATCGCCACTGCGAGGCACCGCTGCTGACGCTGAAAACCATCAAAAGCTCCAACGGCCATACCCAGAGCCGCTACGTGATTCGCACCACCCTGAGCCTGGGTGACCGCAGCTGGCCGGTGGACTTCACACTGACCTGTCGCAAGGCCATGCGCTATCGCCTGCTGATCGGCGCCAATGCCCTGGTGGACGGACAGCTGGTGGTCAATCCGGCACTTTCATATATTCAGGACAAGCCGGCGATCCCGGCTGCCAACTCTACCGTTACGGGTGTTCAATGAAGATCGCTGTGCTGTCGCGCAACCCGCGCCTGTATTCCACCCGCCGCCTGGTCGAAGCCGGCACCGAACGCGGACACGAGATGGTGGTGATCGACACCCTGCGCGCCTATATGAACATCGCCAGCCACAAACCGCAGATCCACTACCGCGGCCAGGCGCTGGAAGGCTTCGATGCAGTGATTCCGCGGATCGGCGCCTCGGTGACCTTCTACGGCTGCGCCGTGCTGCGCCAGTTCGAGATGATGGGCGTGTTCCCGCTCAACGAGTCGGTGGCCATCAGCCGCTCGCGCGACAAGCTGCGCTCCCTGCAACTGCTGTCGCGGCGCGGCGTCGGCCTGCCGGTGACTGGCTTTGCCCACTCACCGGACGACATCCCCGATCTGATCCGCATGGTCAGCGGCGCGCCGCTGGTGATCAAGGTACTGGAAGGCACCCAGGGCATCGGCGTGGTGCTGTGCGAAACCGAAACGGCGGCCGAGTCGGTGATCGAGGCCTTTATGGGCCTCAAGCAGAACATCATGGTGCAGGAGTACATCAAGGAAGCCGGCGGCGCCGACATCCGCTGTTTCGTGGTCGGCGACAAAGTGATCGCAGCGATGAAGCGTCAGGCCAAGCCCGGCGAATTCCGCTCCAACCTGCACCGCGGCGGCACCGCCAGCCTGATCAAGATCACCCCGGAAGAACGCATGACCGCCATCCGCGCCGCCAAGGTCATGGGCCTGTCGGTGGCCGGCGTCGACATCCTGCGCTCCAACCACGGCCCGCTGGTGATGGAAGTGAACTCCTCGCCGGGCCTGGAAGGCATCGAAGTCACCACCAACAAAGACGTGGCTTCGATGATCATCCAGTACATCGAGAAAAACGGCGGCCCGCACCTGACCCGCACCAAGGGCAAGGGCTAAACGCCCGCCCTAACCCTCACACCGCGTCGCGCGGCAGCATCAGGCCGATCGGCAGGCACACTCGGGCTTCCATGCCACCGCCGGAGCGGTTGCGCAGTTCAACACTGCCGCCGTGCAGGGCGGCGATGCGTTTGACGATGGCCAGGCCAAGGCCCGTGCCTTTGCCGCCGCGGGCACGGTCGCCACGGATAAACGGATTGAAGATCGCATCCAGCTCCGCCGGATCGACGCCGGCACCGCGATCCAGCACGCTCAGCACCACATAGGGCGCGCCGCAGCTGCCGGTCACGTAAGCCGCCACTTCGACCCCATGGCCGCCGTAGCGCAGGGCGTTTTCGATCAGGTTGACCAGCAGGCGTTTGATCGACACGCGGCGCAGCGGCAGTGGCGGCATGGCTTCCAGGCACAGGCGCACGCGCTCCTGCTGCTGGTTGTAGGGCGCCACCACGTCGTGAATCAGGGCGCCGAGATCGATCTCTTCCGGCGCCTCGTCGCGCCCATCACGGATAAAGGCGAGGAACTGATCGAGGATGGCGTCCATATCTTCGATGTCGCGGACCATGTCCTCGGTCAGCTCGGCATCGCTGTGCAGCAACTCCAGAGCGAGGCGCAGGCGCGTCAGCGGTGTGCGCAGGTCGTGGGACACGCCGGCCAGCATCAACTCACGCTCGCGGGCACCCTGCTCAACATCTTCGGCCATCTGGTTAAAGGCGCGGTACACCTCGGCCATCTCGCTCGGCGTATCGCTGGCCGGCAGGCGCACACTGCGCCCCTGGCCGAGTTGGCGAGCGGCGAACACCAAGCGCTTGAGCGGCGCACTGAGCTGGCGCACGAAGATCCAGGCGGCGCCGGTGGACAACACGCCAATGGCCAGGAACCAGCCCAGCACGCTCCAGATCCGCTGGCCCCGCAGCGGGTGCGGATACAGCGGCACGATCAACCACTCCGGGCCCAGGCTCGGCGCCCGCACCCACAGGGCCGGCGGGCTCTGCACCCGTACGCGCACCTCGGTGTCGCTGCCCAGCTCGTCCTGCATCTGCCGCTCGAACACCTCACTGTAGGGCCAATGGTGCTCGCCGGCCGGCACGCTCTCAGCGGGCGCGATGCGCAGCCCCGACGCCTTGGCGATGGCCACCCGCGATTTATCATCCGCCGCCCAATAGGCGCGCAGGGTCAAGGCGGTGCCGTGGCTGTACTGGCGGTCCACCAGCACATCCTCGTTCATCATCAGATAAACCAGGGTCAGCGCCTTGGAGAACAGCACCACGCCCAGCACCAGCAACAAGGTGCGGGCGAAGAAGCTTTGCGGGAACCACAGCGGGGTTTTCATTAATGCCTAACCACAAAGAGCGGAGGAAACAGGACTGTTGCGTCGCGTCAGTGCCTACTTATTGCCATCCGGCACAAACACATAGCCCACGCCCCAGACCGTCTGGATATAGCGCGGCTTGGACGGGTCCGGTTCGATCAGCCGGCGCAGACGCGAGATCTGCACGTCGATGGAACGCTCCAAGGCGTCCCACTCGCGGCCGCGGGCCAGGTTCATCAGCTTGTCGCGGGTCAAGGGCTCGCGGGCGTGTTGCACCAGCGCCTTGAGCACGGCGAACTCGCCAGTGGTGAGCATGTGTACTTCGTCGCCCTTCTTCAGCTCGCGGGTGGCGAGAAACAGCACGTAGTCGCCGAAGCTGACGGTTTCGTCGGCGCTGGTCGGCGCGCCCGGCACCACCGGTGCCTGACGGCGCAGCACGGCCTTGATCCGCGCCAGCAATTCACGCGGGTTGAACGGCTTGCC
>JAIERF010000396.1 GCA_019747075.1 Pseudomonadaceae bacterium | reverse complement strand
GGCCTGCTTGATCACGGCGGGATCATGGGGGTCCATGAAAATATCCAGCTGCTTCTGGTACAGGTCCTGCTCGTTCGGCGTGCTGGCCACTTCGTGGATACGGTCGGCGTCGTACAGCAACACGCCGAGGTAGCGGATGCGCCCTACGCAGGTTTCCGAGCAGACGGTCGGCATGCCGGCTTCGATCCGTGGGTAGCAGAAGATGCACTTCTCGGATTTACCGCTCTTCCAGTTGAAGTAGATCTTCTTGTACGGGCAGCCGCTGATGCACATGCGCCAGCCGCGGCACTTCTCCTGGTCGATGAGGACGATGCCGTCTTCTTCACGCTTGTAGATCGCGCCGCTCGGGCAGGAGGCCGCGCACGCCGGGTTCAAGCAGTGCTCGCACAGACGCGGCAGGTACATCATGAAGGTATTTTCATACTCGCCATAAATGTCGGCCTGGATCTGGTCGAAGTTCTTGTCCTTACGGCGCTTGGCGAACTCGGTGCCGAGAATTTCTTCCCAGTTCGGGCCCCACTCGATCTTCTGCATACGCTTGCCGGTGATCACCGAACGCGGTCGTGCGGTCGGCTGGTGCTCACCCAGCGGTGCGGTGTGCAGGTGCTGGTAGTCGAAGTCGAACGGCTCGTAGTAGTCGTCGATGGTCGGCAGGTCCGGGTTGGCGAAGATGTTCGCCAGCACGCGGAACTTGCCGCCAATGCGCGGGTTGATCGAGCCATCCTTGTTGCGCACCCAGCCGCCCTTCCACTTGTCCTGGTTTTCCCACTCTTTCGGGTAACCAATACCGGGCTTGGTTTCAACGTTGTTGAACCAGGCGTATTCCATGCCTTCACGGCTGGTCCAGACGTTTTTGCAGGTGATCGAGCAGGTGTGGCAACCGATGCATTTGTCGAGGTTCAGGACCATGCCGACTTGTGAACGAATTTTCATGTCAGCTCTCCTCAGAGGTCTTTTGGCAGGGGTTGTGGCAGAGCGTCGCCGCCCAGGCCGCCAACATCGGTGCCGTCGAGCCAGTCGACCTTGGCCATCTTGCGCACCACCACAAACTCATCGCGGTTGCAGCCCACGGTGCCGTAGTAGTTGAAGCCATAAGCCTGCTGCGCGTAGCCGCCGATCATGTGGGTGGGTTTAAGCACCACACGGGTCACCGAGTTGTGGTGGCCGCCGCGGGTCTTGGTGGTTTCACTGCCAGGAACGTTCACGATCCGTTCCTGGGCGTGATACATCATCACCATGCCGTCTTTCACCCGCTGGCTGACCACCGCACGGGCGGTCAGTGCACCGTTGGCGTTGAAGCATTCGACCCAGTCGTTGTCCTCGATACCGGCACGCTTGGCGTCGGTTTCCGAGAGCCAGATGATCGGCCCGCCACGGCTCAGGGTGAGCATGATCAGGTTGTCGCTGTAGGTGCTGTGGATGCCCCACTTCTGGTGCGGGGTGATCCAGTTGAGAACGATCTCGGTATTGCCGTTGGTGCGCTTACCCTTCACGTAGTCGATGGTGCGGGTGTTGATCGGTGGCCGGTAGCTCATCAGCTGCTCGCCAAACGCCTGCATCCACGGGTGATCCTGATAGAACTGCTGGCGGCCGGTGATGGTGCGCCACGGGATGTACTCGTGAACGTTGGTGTAGCCGGCGTTGTAGCTCACGTGTTCGTCTTCCAGGCCGGACCAGGTCGGGCTGGAGATGATCTTGCGCGGCTGTGCCTGGATGTCGCGGAAGCGAATCGCTTCGTGCTCTTTCGGCAGCGCCAGGTGGCTGTGATCGAGGCCGGTGAACTCGGAGAGTGCCGCCCACGCCTTGACCGCCACGTGACCGTTGGTTTCCGGGGCCAGGGACAGAATCACTTCCGCCGCGTCGATGGCCGTGTCGATGTGCGGACGGCCCTTGCTCACGCCTTCGTCGCGGACCTTGTGGTTCAGCTCGCCGAGGAAGTCGACCTCGTGCTGGGTGTTCCAGTTGATGCCCTTGCCGCCGTTGCCGTTCTTGTCCAGCAATGGGCCGAGGGAGCTGAACTTCTTGTACACGTTCGGGTAGTCACGCTCGACGACGCGCATGTTCGGACAGTTCTTGCCCGGAATCGGCGCTTCGCCTGCGGTTTTCCAATCGATGCCACCAAACGGCTGGGCCAGCTCGCCCGGGCTGTCGTGCAGCAACGGGGTGGTGACCAAATCCTGCTCGACGCCGAGGTGACCGACCGACATTTCCGAGAAGCGCTTGGCGATGCCCTTGTAGATTTCCCAGTCGGAACGCGATTCCCACGCCGGATCAATCGCCGCCGACAGCGGGTGAATGAACGGGTGCATGTCCGAGGTGTTCATGTCGTCTTTCTCGTACCAGGTTGCCGTCGGCAACACGATGTCCGAGTAGACGCAGGTGGAGGACATACGGAAGTCCAGGGTGGTGACCAGATCGAGCTTGCCGATCGCGCCTTCGTCCACCCACTCGACATCGTTGGGCTTGAAGCCACCACGCTTGCCGAGGTCTTCGTTCATCACGCCATTCTTGGTGCCCAACAGGTACTTGAGCATGTACTCGTGGCCTTTGCCCGAGCTGCCCAGCAGGTTGGAACGCCAGATAAACATGTTGCGCGGGAAGTTGTTCGGGTGATCCGGCTGCTCACAGGAGAAGCGCAGCGAACCGTCCTGCAACGACTTGGTCACGTAATCCACCGGCGACATGCCAGCCGCTGCGGCGTCGCGGGTGATCTGCAACGGGTTGCGGTTCAGCTGTGGCGCACTTGGCAACCAGCCGCCACGTTCGGCGCGGATGTTGTAGTCCAGGGCGTGCTCGGGGAACTGCGACTTGTCGGCCAGCGGCGAGAGCACTTCGTGCATGCTCATCTTCTCGTGGCGCCACTGCGAACTGTGGTTGTAGAAGAAGCTGGTGCCGTTCATCTGCCGTGGTGCCGGGCTCCAGTCCAGGCCGAAGGCCAATGGCAACCAGCCGCACTGCGGACGCAGTTTTTCCTGCCCTACATAGTGAGCCCAGCCACCACCGGTCTGGCCTACGCAACCACACAACATCAGCATGTTGATCAGGCCGCGGTAGTTCATGTCCATGTGGTACCAGTGGTTCATCGCCGCACCGACGATGATCATGGAACGACCCTTGGTCTTGTCGGCGTTGTCGGCAAACTCACGGGCGATCTGGATCGCCTTCTCACGGCTGACGCCGGTGATCAGTTCCTGCCAGGCTGGAGTGCCCGGTACGCTGGCATCGTTGTAGTCCTTGGCGACGTTGCTGCCACCCAGGCCACGGTCGATGGCCAGGTTGGCGGCCGAGAGGTCGAACACGGTGGCGACTTTCGCCTGGCTACCGTCGGCCAGGGTGATGGTGCGCACCGGCACACGACGCAGTTGCACGGCTTCGCCGGCCACGTGTTGGAAGTGCTCGTGGGTCTGGCCGCCGAAATACGGGAAGGCCACTTCGGCCACGCCTTCGCCGATCAGGCTCAGTTGCAGGTCGATCTCGCGGCCCTCGCCGCCTTCCAGGGCCTGGATGTTCCACTTGCCCTTCTGGCCCCAGCGGTAACCGATCGAACCCAGCGGCGACACCAGCTCATTGCTGTTGGCGTCCAGGGCGATGGTTTTCCACTCGGGGTTGTTCTCTTGACCGAGGTTGTCGGCGAGGTCGGAGGCACGCAGGAAGCGATCCGGCTGGTAGCTACCCTCAGCGTGATCCTTGAGCAGCACCAGCACCGGCAAGTCGGTGTAGCGCTTGGCGTAATCCTTGAAGTAGGCGCTCGGCTTGTCGAGGTGGAACTCTTTGAAAATAACGTGGTTGAACGCCTGCGCCAGCGCCGCATCGGTGCCCTGCTTGGGGTTCAGCCAGAGGTCGGTGAGCTTGGCCACCTCGGAGTAGTCCGGGGTGATGGAGACGGTCTTGGTGCCCTTGTAACGCACTTCGGTGAAGAAGTGCGCGTCTGGCGTGCGCGTCTGCGGCACGTTGGAGCCCCAGGCGATGATGTAGTTGGAGTTGTACCAGTCGGCCGATTCCGGCACGTCGGTCTGCTCGCCCCAGACTTGTGGCGAGGCTGGCGGCAAGTCGCAGTACCAGTCGTAGAAGCTCAGGCAGACGCCACCGATCAAGGACAGGTAACGAGAGCCGGCGGCATAGCTGACCATCGACATCGCCGGGATCGGCGAGAAGCCGACCACGCGGTCCGGGCCGTGCTGCTTGACGGTGTAGACGTTGGCCGCGGCGATGATTTCATTGGCTTCGTCCCAGCTGGAACGAATAAAGCCACCCATGCCGCGCTTGCTCTTGTACGACTCGGCCTTGACCGGGTCGGAGACGATGCTGGCCCAGGCCTCCACCGGCGCCATGGTCAGGCGCGCTTCGCGCCACAACTTGAGCAGCGGCTTGCGGATTTTCGGGTACTTCAACCGATTGGCGCTGTAGATGTACCAGCTGTAGCTGGCACCACGAGGACAGCCGCGCGGTTCGTGGTTAGGCAGGTCGTTACGGGTACGCGGGTAGTCGGTCTGCTGGGTTTCCCAGGTGATCAGGCCGTTCTTCACGTAGATCTTCCACGAGCAGGAACCGGTGCAGTTCACCCCGTGGGTGGAGCGCACGATCTTGTCGTACTGCCAGCGGGCGCGATAGACGTTTTCCCAGTCGCGAGACTCCTGACGAGTCTCGCCGTGGCCGTCGGCAAATTCACCCTGCTTGCGATTGAAGAAGCGCAGTTGGTCGAGTAAGTGGCTCATTTTCTTTCCTCTCAGGCCGGCGGCGAAATAGCCGCCACCGGCACAGTCAATAACGGTTCAGGCGTTGACCCAGGTTCTTAACAAGGCATCTCTGCGCCTTTGCGCGCATAGCTCCACCAGGTCAGCAAAATGCAGCTGACGTAGAAGCCGACAAACACATACAGGGCCATTTGCGGGCCGCCGGTCAGGGCCATCGAGGAGCCAAAGGATTTCGGGATAAAGAAGGCGCCGTAGGCGGCAATCGCCGAGCTGAAGCCCAGTACGGCAGCGGCTTCCTTACCGGCGTTCTTGCCGGCCTGCTCCTGCACGTCCTTGCTCTTGCCGGCGCTGAGGCGCTCGTGCAGGGTGCGGAAGATCACCGGGATCATGCGGAAGGTCGAACCGTTGCCCACACCCGTGGTGACGAACAGCAACATGAACATGGCCAGGAAGCCGTAGAAGTTGCCTTCACTGCCGGCCTGCGGCAGGAAGTGCAGGACGCCGAACACCGCGGCGATCATCACCACGAAGTTCCACAGGGTGACGCGGGCGCCGCCCATCTTGTCGGCCAGCCAGCCGCCGACCGGGCGAATCAACGCACCCACCAGCGGGCCGAGGAAGGCGAACTTGAGCGGATCAACGCCCGGGAACTGGGTCTTGATCAGCATCGGGAAGCCGGCGGCAAAGCCGATAAACGAACCGAAGGTGGCCAGGTACAACCAGCACATCAACCAGTTGTGCTTGCGCTTGAAGATCACCGCCTGCTCGCTGAACGAGGCCTTGGCGCTGGACAGGTCATTCATGCCGAACCAGGCGGCAATGGTCACCGCGAGGATAAACGGCACCCAGATAAAGCCGGCGTTCTGCAACCACAGCTGGCTGCCGTCTGGCAGGTTCTGCGGGGCGCCACCCAAGGCACCGAAGATGCCGAGGGAGATCACCAGCGGTACGCCGAACTGCATCACCGACACACCGAGGTTACCCAGGCCCGCGTTCATCCCCAGTGCAGTGCCCTGCTGGGCCTTGGGGTAGAAGAAGCTGATGTTGGACATGCTCGAGGCGAAGTTGCCGCCACCGAAACCGCACAACAGGGCGATCAGCACAAACACGTTGTAGGAGGTGCTTGGGTCCTGCACGGCAAACCCCATCCACAGCGCCGGCGCCAGCAAGGACGCGGTGCTCAGGGCCGTCCAGCGGCGGCCGCCGAAGATCGGCACCATAAACGAATAGAAGATCCGCAAGGTGGCACCGGACAGGCCCGGCAAGGCCGCCAGCCAGAACAGCTGGTCAGTGGTAAAGGTGAAGCCGATGCTGTTGAGACGGACGATCACCGTGCTCCACACCATCCATACCGCGAACGCCAGCAGCAGCGCCGGGATCGAGATCCACAGGTTGCGGGTGGCAATCGCCTTGCCGCCGGCAGCCCAGAAGTGACTGTCCTCCGGGCGCCAGTCGGTAATCACCGGCCCCTGTTTGGGCACTGCGCCCGTCACCGCATTTTTTGTGGCTGACATGGTCTTTCTCCTAGAACGAATCAGGCGTCGCCAGGCAGCGGGCTGTTTGCCCCACTACCCATCATTGGGGTTTTGCGCACTTCGCTGAGGTACATCCAGATCAGCGAGACCCAGACCACCCCGTACATCAACATGAAGCAGGACGAGCGCACGCCGGTGAGGTCCACCAGGGCGCCGAACATGATCGGCAGGACGAAACCACCCAGGCCGCCGGCCAGGCCGACGATGCCGGAGATGGCGCCCATGTTTTGTGGGTAGTCGTTGGAGATGTACTTGAACACCGAGGCTTTGCCGAAGGCGAAGGCGATGCCCATGACAAACAGCAGCACGGTGAACAGCACAGGGCTGAGGCCGATGTGGAAGCTCTGCGGGCCGTTGACGGTCTGGATCACCAGATCGGTCGGCGGATAGGACAGCAGGAACAGGCAGATCCAGCTCACCCACATCACCCACCAGGTCACGCTATGGGCGCCCCACTTGTCCGACATCCAGCCGCCGATGGCACGCAGCACACCGCCCGGCAGGGAGAAGCAGGCCGCCAGCAGCGCCGCGCTTTGCAGGTTGAAGCCGTACTCCTGCACGTAGTACTTGGTCATCCACAGGGCCAGGGCCACATAGCCGCCGAAGACGATCGAGTAGTACTGGCAGTAACGCCACACTTTCGGGTCTTTGAGGGTCAGCAGTTGCTCTTTCAGCGACACCGAGCTTGGCACCCGGTGTGCCTTGTTCTCGTAGGTGAGGAACCAGAACAGCAGCGCGGTGATAAACATCACGGCCGAGAACACCTTGGGCACCATCTGCCAGCTGGCGGCGGCGATGATCGCCGGGGCGACAAACTTGGTCACCGCGGCACCGGCGTTACCGGCACCGAAGATGCCCATGGCCGTGCCCTGGGTGGATTTATCAAACCACTTGGCGACGTAGGCGATGCCCACCGAGAACGAGCCGCCGGCCAGGCCGACAAACAGGCCGAGGACCAGGAAGTGCCAGTACTCGGTGGCCAGGCTGATCATGTAGATCGGCAGCACACACACCAGCATCAGAATGAAGAACACGATGCGCCCACCGAACTTGTCGGTCAGCAGGCCCAGCGGCAGGCGGATCAGCGAGCCGGTCAACACCGGTGTCGCGGCT
Source organism: Pseudomonadaceae bacterium (assembly GCA_019747075.1). Lineage (GTDB taxonomy): Bacteria > Pseudomonadota > Gammaproteobacteria > Pseudomonadales > Pseudomonadaceae > Aquipseudomonas. The sequence goes on along the minus strand of JAIERF010000396.1, from coordinate 2,797 downwards.
AGCAGGCCGAACTGGGTTTCGTTCAGTTGCAGCAGCTCCTTAACCGGCACACCGAGGACGGCGAACATCATCCAGACCATGAAACAGACCGTAAATGCCAGGGTACTCATCCCCAACACCAAGCCTTGTTGAACCTTCACACTCGCCATGACGGACTCCTAATCCGGTTACCATGGCTCGCACACTAGGTAGTCAGAGGCCGAGCAAAATTGACCTGGGTCAAGTCGGACCCAGGGGGCAAACCCCTACCCTGCGCCCCTCTACCTCTTAAGTGATAGCGCCTAAATGCTCCAATAAGTCTATAAATAACAGGCTCTTAGCCAATTAGGCTGAGTTCGATGGGCGCCTCGTTGGCCGTCCAGGTTCTTTGGAGGTAGTAGTGCCATGTTGAAGTGGATGCGCAGCTCATTACCGGCCCGTGCCGGCTTTGCCGTGCTGCTGATTGCCGTCCTCGCCCTGGCCAGCGCCCTCAGTGCCGGGGTGATTGCCTGGCTCAGCCAGGACGATGCCGCCGCCATCAACACCGCCGGCTCCCTGCGCATGGCCACCTACCAACTGAGCTGGAAGCTCGAAGCCCAGGCGCCGCGCGAACAGATCGACAGCCTGGTGGCCAGCTTCGAACAACGCCTGGACAGCGCCGACCTGCACAAGGTGCTGGAAAGCGACCCGCAAGCACCGCTGCAAAGCGCCTACCTGCAGTTGCAAAGCAACTGGCGCAACAACCTGCGCCCGGCCCTGGCCAGTGATGACCGCCGGCACTTTCTCGACCAGGCCGATGGCTTCGTCGAGCAACTCAACCACTTCGTGCTGTTGCTGCAGCAAAAGAGCGAACGCAAGCAAAGCTGGCAGCAGAACATTCAGGGCGCGTCACTGTTCATTACCGTGCTGATCCTGCTGATCGGCATGTACGAGCTGCAAACCAACGTCATCACCCCGCTGCAATACCTGATGAGCGCCGCCGAGCGCTTTCGCGATGGCGATCATTCGGCACGGGTGGAGTTCCAGTCGGAAGACGAGTTAGGGCAAATGGCCCTGAGCTTCAACGCCATGGCCGATGCCATCGAAGAGTCGCACCGCACCCTGGAAAGCCGTGTCGCGCAGAAAACCGCCACCCTCAACCAGGCCAATGGCGCCCTGCAATTGCTGTTTTTCAGCAGCCGCCAGCTGGCCAGCCACCTGACCAGCGCCGAACAGCTGGACCTGCTGATCGACAACTTTCAAGCCCTGATCCCCGGCCTGCGCCTGACCCTGTGCCTGCACGGCAACCCGCACAAACCCGCGGAGCAACTGATCGCCCTGCACGGCAGCGAGTCGCGAGAAATTTGCTCGCGGAACAATTGCGCCACCTGCGAACGCCAGCACAAGCCCAACCTGCAGATCTACCCGGTCAGCAACCAGGGCAACACCCTCGGCGAATTGAGCGCCAACTTTCTCGACGGCCACCCACCGCAACACTGGGAAAACGAGCTGATCCAGGCCCTCGCCGACCTGGTCGGCACAGCACTGTCGCTGGAGCGCCAACGCGAGCAGGACCACCGCCTGCTGCTGCTTGAAGAGCGCACCATCATCGCCCGTGAGCTGCATGACTCCCTGGCCCAGGCGCTGTCATATATGAAGCTGCAGGTCAGCCGCCTGCAAACCCTGATGCGCCGTGGCGAAAACACCGAGATGCTGTTCAGCGTCAGCGAGGAAATTCGCGAAGGCATCAACAATGCCTACCGCCAACTGCGCGAGCTGCTGACCACCTTCCGCCTGCAAATCCACGGTAGCGGCCTGGATCAGGCCCTGGATGACACGGTGCGCGAATTTGCCGAACGCGGCGCGTTCGAGGTGCTACTGCAGGTCGAGCCGCTGGCCTTCACCCTCGACGCCAGCGAACAGATTCACCTGCTGCAGATCGCCCGCGAGGCGCTGTCCAACTGCGCCCGCCATGCCCAGGCCAAACACGTCAAAGTCCACCTCAGCCAACAGGGCGAACATATTGAGCTGCTGATTGAAGACGACGGTTGCGGCATCGGTGCCAGCCCTGACCCGCGCCAGCATCACGGTCTGACCATCATGCAGGAGCGCACCCGCAGCCTGAACGGCCAGCTCGATGTGAGCCGCAACACGCCCCACGGCACCCGTATCCACCTGAGTTTTCAACCGGGATTTCTCGGTCGCCATGCAGAGGAATCACCCGCATGAACACGCCATCCGCCGAAACCCCGCCGCGCGCTCGCATTCTCCTGGTCGATGACCACCCGATGATGCGCCGCGGCATTCGTCAGCTGCTGGAGCTGGAAGACGACTTCCTCATCGTCGGCGAAGCCAACAACGGCGAAGAAGCCCTGAGCCTGATCGACAGCGTGCAACCGCAACTGATCCTGCTGGATAACAACATGCCGCAGATGAACGGGGTAGAAACCCTCAAGCGCCTGCGCCAGGTCGGCTACACCGGCAAGATTTTGCTGTTCACCGTCTCTGACGCGGAACGGGATGTGCGCGATGCCCTGCGCTTTGGCGCCGACGGCTATCTGCTCAAGGACATGGAACCGGAAAAACTCATCCAGCAAGTGCGCGAGGCTCTGCAGGGTGAGCTGGTGATCAGCCCAACCCTAACCCGCGTCCTGGCCCAAGCCCTACGTGAACCGCAAGGCGCACCGCAGGTGGAACTGACCGAACGGGAGCGCCAGGTGCTGAAGATGATTGCCGGCGGCAACAGCAACAAAATGATCGGCCGCAAACTGGGCATCACCGAAGGCACGGTCAAGGTCCACGTAAAAAACCTGCTGCACAAACTCGGCCTGCGCTCACG
>JAIERF010000247.1 GCA_019747075.1 Pseudomonadaceae bacterium | reverse complement strand
GCTGTGCTGGTGCTGTGCTTCAGCATTGGTCTGGCCATCACCCTGGTCAGCGTGGGTGCTGCCGCCGCTATCGGCGCACGCCAGGCCTCCAATCGCTGGCCCTGGTTTGGCACTGTGGCGCGTCGCGCCCCTTACCTGTCCAGCCTGTTGATCATCGGTGTGGGGCTTTACGTCGGCGTCCATGGCTGGCTCGGCCTGAGCGCCTAGTGTCATGTGGGAGTTGTCCGGTTATTTAGGCCTGTTTCTCGCCGCCTTCGGTGCCGCCACGCTGTTGCCCATGCAGTCGGAGGCGGTGCTGCTCGGCTTGCTACTGACCGACCGCTATGCCGCCTGGGCACTGCTGGCGGTGGCTACCACGGGGAATGTGCTGGGCTCGGCGCTGAACTGGCTGCTGGGGCGCTCTATCGAGCATTACCGGCATAAACGCTGGTTTCCCGTCAGCGAAAGCAAACTGGAAAAGGCTCAGCAGGCGTATCACCGTTTCGGTCGCTGGTCGTTGCTGCTCAGCTGGGTGCCGATCATTGGTGATCCGCTCACGGTCGTCGCCGGCATCATGCGCGAACCCTTCTGGCGCTTCCTGTTAATTGTGACGCTGGCTAAAGCCACTCGCTATCTGGCGCTGGCTGTCCTGACGCTGGGGTGGCTTGGGTGAGCCGGCATGGGCGCGATGCCAACCTGGATCTGCTCAAGTGGCTGGCCATGCTGACCATGCTACTGGATCACCTGCGTAACCTCTGGCCTGACACCCCATGCTTGTTCATCGTCGGGCGCTTAGCCTTTCCGCTGTTTTGCCTGGGCATTGCGGCCAACGTCGCGCGCTCGCAATCGACAGTGCTGTACACCGATGCCAACGCTCGCTACCTGGGCTGGATGGCGGCGTTTGCGCTGATCTCGGAGTTGCCCTATCGCCTGCTTTCTGACAGCAGCACGCTCAACGTGATGCCTTCACTGCTGTTGGGCCTGCTGATCGCCTGGGGAGCACACCACCGTGGCCGCGACGGTTTGGTCCTGGCTCTGGCCGGCGTGACTGTCGCGGTGCTGATGCAAGAACGCCTGATGTACGGCGTTTTCGGCACACTGCTGCCGACCGCATTGCTCCTGGCCATTCAGCGCCCTGGTTTTGCCTGGCTATTGCCTGCCGCACTGTGTGTGCTGGCCAACAGTCGCAACCGCTGGCTGGCGGAATGGGGGTTGCAGCCCCATACCTTGTTGATCCTGGCCACAGCGTTCGTCGCCCCCTTGCTTGGGTTATGGCTGCTGCGTCGACCGGGAAACTTCCGGATCTGGCCAGTCAAACGCTGGGGCTATGGGTTCTACCCTGGGCATCTGGCGGCACTGTATCTAATCCGCTCAATCAGCTAGCTGCACTCAGTTTTGCAGATGCCATTAGGCAGTAGGGGGCTTGCCTCAACGCTGATCGGCGTCTTTGGCGTCCATCTCCGCGTTGCGTTCGTGCACGCGCTTGAGTTGTTCTTCGCTGAGCGGCAGCTTGCCGGCGCTGTCGCGTAATAGCAGCAGGCTGCCAAGAATTGAGCCCAGGGCGAGGGCCATGATGAGCCAGGCGTACCAAGGCATGGGAAGCACTCCGCAGATGAGGTTGAGCCCCAGTGTATGCCCCTGGCGGCGTAGCGGGCATTTAGTTCGGCGGCTCAGTCGCTTTGTTTGATCTGCAGCAGGTCGCTGTCGTCTTTCAGCGCCACCCCGGACAATTGCAGGCGTAGGGCCTGGCGCGCCAGATAGTCGAGTTTGTGCGCGGCGAGATCGTAGGGCAGGCCTTCGGGGCGCACGTTGGAGATGCAGTTGCGTTGGCTGTCCATCATCCCCACTTGCGGCTGATAACTGAGGTACAGGCCCAGGCTGTCGGGTGAGGTCAGGCCTGGTCGCTCGCCGATCAAGACGATCACCAAGCGCGCGCGCGACGCCACCGCGATGCCATCGCCAATCGCCACGCGGCCCTGTTCGGCCAGCACCACCGGGGTGTTGGCCCAGTCGGTGTCGAAGCGCTGGCGAAACAACTCCAGTAGCGGCAAGGCGTGACGCTGCACGGCAATCGAGGACAAGCCGTCGGCTATCACGATGGCCAGTTCGGGTGCGGGCGCTTGCGCGCTTAAGCGGGCATAACAGTCGTCCTGCAGGTGCCGGCCCTTGTCCGGGCGCAGCAGGTAGGTGGGCCGGTCTGGGGCGTCGCTGCACACGTGCAGGGTGCGAAAGCCGGCGCTGTCCAGTTGCTCGCGCAAGCCGGCAAAGTCCAGTGGGCGATGCACGGCATCGCGGGCCTGGGCGTGGGCCAGGCCGAATTTCAACACTTCGCTCGTGGGCAGGCTGGAGCCAACGCGGCCGAGGGCGATGCGTGCGGAGGTGTGAGCGCGCAGCTCATCCCAGGGGTTGCTTTGGGTCAGATCGCTCATCAGGCAGCTCCAGAAAGATGCGGCAGTTGCTGCAGTAGATGATGACCCCGGCCGATCTCGCGCAGGCGCCCGTTTGGCTCGGTGATGGCCATGCGCGTCAGCCAGGCGTCGAACTCCGGCGCGCGCTTGAGGCCGAGTACGCTGCGCAGGTACAGGGCGTCGTGGAACGAGGTGCTTTGGTAGTTGAGCATGATGTCGTCGGCGCCGGGGATGCCCATGATGAAGTTGATCCCGGCTGCACCAAGCAGAGTCAGCAGGGTGTCCATGTCATCCTGGTCGGCTTCGGCGTGGTTGGTGTAGCAGACGTCGCAGCCCATCGGCAGGCCCAGCAGTTTGGCGCAGAAGTGGTCTTCCAGCCCGGCGCGGATGATCTGCTTGCCGTCGTAGAGGTATTCCGGACCGATAAAGCCAACCACGCTGTTGACCAGCAGCGGCTTGAACTCGCGGGCCACGGCATAGGCGCGGGCCTCGCAGGTTTGCTGGTCGACACCAAGGTGGCCGCCGGCCGACAGGGCGCTGCCTTGGCCGGTTTCGAAGTACATGCAGTTGTCGCCAACGGTGCCGCGTTTAAGGCTAAGGGCGGCTTCGTGGGCTTCTTTGAGAATGCTCAGGCTGACGCCGAAGCTGCTGTTGGTTTTCTCGCTGCCGGCAATCGACTGGAACACCAGGTCGATCGGCGCGCCGGCTTCGATAGCCTGGATCTGCGTGGTGACGTGGGTGAGCACGCAGCTCTGCATGGGAATCTCGAAGTGCTGGCGTACCTCGTCGAGCATCTGCCACAGGCGCATCAGGGTCGGCAGTGAGTCGCTGGCCGGGTTGATGCCGACGGTGGCGTCGCCGGAGCCATACAGCAGGCCATCCAGCAGGCTGGCGGCGATGCCGCGCACATCGTCAGTGGGGTGGTTGGGTTGCAGGCGCACCGCCAGATGGCCGGGCAGGCCGAGGGTGTTGCGAAAACGACTGATCACCTGGCACTTCTTGGCCACCAGAATCAGGTCCTGATTGCGCATCAGCTTGCTCACGGCGGCGGCCATTTCCGGGGTGATACCGGGGGCGACGGCGGCCAGGGTGAGGCTGTCGGTGGCGTCGAGCAGCAGCCAGTCGCGCAGGTCGCCAACCGTCAGGTGGCTGATCGGGGCGAAGGCGACTTGGTCGTGGCGGTCGATGATCAGGCGGGTGACTTCATCGGCCTCGTAAGGGATCAGCACCTCGTTGAGGAAAGTGCTCAGCGGCACGTCGGCCAGAGCGATCTTGGCTGCCATGCGCTCTTCATAGGTGGCCGCAGCCAGGCCTGCCAGGTAATCGCCTGAGCGCGCCGGGCTGGCTTTGGCCAGCAGGGTCTTGAGATCCGCGAAGCGGTAGGTCAGGTGGCCGACAGTGGTTTGATAGGGCATGGCGTAATCCTGGGGCAGAAAAGACAAGGCCCGGCGAACCGGGCCTTGGGTTCAGCATGCTGTTGTTATACAGCTTGGCCAGTCAGCAGAACATCCTCGGCGGCAGCCGCACGGTGGTGTGAGGTGAACTGGAAGTAGACGAAGCCCACTGCCATGAAGCCGACAAATACCAGGGCGATGGTGAAGTTAAACCAGACCATTGCGGCCAGGCATACCAGCGCCAGGGCCAGCGCCACTGCCGGCACATAGGGATAGCCAGGTGCCATGAAGCTGCGCTCCAGCAGCGGCTCGCTTTTGCGCAGTTTGAACAGGCTGAGCATGCTCATGATGTACATGACGATGGCGCCGAACACCGCCATGGTGATCATTGCCGCGGTCAGAGTCATGCCTTGCAAGTTGATCAGGCTGTCGCTGTAAATCGCACCGATGCCGATCACGCCGCCGGCGATGATCGCCCGGTGTGGGGTGTGGAAACGATTGAGTTTGGCCAGGCCTTTAGGCAGGTAGCCGGCGCGGGCGAGGGCGAAGAACTGCCGTGAGTAGCCGAGGATGATGCCGTGGAAGCTGGCCACCAGGCCGAACAGGCCGATCCACACCAGCATGTGCAGCCAGGTGGAGTTGTCGCCAACCACGGTTTTCATCGCCTGAGGCAATGGGTCGTTGATGCCTGCCAGTTGACGCCAGTCGCCAACGCCGCCGGCCATGATCATCACCCCGAGGGCAAGGAATACCAGGGTCAGGATGCCGCTGATGTAGGCGCGCGGGATGGTGCGTTTGGGGTCTTTGGCTTCTTCGGCCGCCATGGCGGCGCCTTCGATGGCGAGGAAGAACCAGATGGCAAACGGGATGGCGGCAAAGATGCCGGCAATCGAGGCGCTGCTGAACTCGCTGGCGCCGGACCAGCCGTTGAGGGCGAAATTGCTGAAGCTGAAGCCAGGTGCCACCACACCCATGAACACCAACAATTCGGCCACCGCCAGTACGGTCACCACCAGCTCAAAGGTGGCGGCAATGCTGACGCCGAGGATGTTCAGGGTCATAAAGATAAAGTAGGCGCCCACCGCCGCGTGCTTGGGGTCCAGCCCCGGAAACTGCACGTTAAGGTAGGCGCCGATGGCCAGGGCGATGGCCGGTGGGGCGAAGACGAACTCGATCAGGGTGGCGAGGCCGGCAATCAGCCCACCCTTGGGGCCGAAGGCGCGGCGGCTGTAGGCGAAGGGGCCGCCGGCATGGGGGATGGCGGTGGTCAGCTCGGTGAAGCTGAAGATAAAGCAGGTGTACATGGTCGCCACCAGCAGCGCGGTGACCAGAAAGCCCAGGGTGCCGGCGCTGCCCCAGCCGTAGCTCCAGCCAAAGTATTCGCCGGAAATCACCAGGCCGACGGCAATGCCCCAGAGGTGCAGGGTGCCGAGGCTGGCTTTGAGTTGTGTGGCCATGGAGTGGTCCTCGCAGAGAAGTTGTCTGCAAGGTCAAAAGCATGCTCTGTGCCAATTGGCAGGTTTTCGCAAGAAGGGCATTTATTGGCTGTATTTCGCGGGTTTTGTCTGCTTTTTGTCCCGCTGTTGCCTGAGATTGGTGCGCGCCAGTGGCGAGCCTCCCCATCAGGGCGCACTAGAGGTAGTCGATCAGGATATCTTCGTAACGGGTCTTGCCGAACTTGCCTGGCGTCTTGCGCAGGGCGTCTATGGCCTTTTGCAGTTGCTGGACTTTTTCGTCGCTGACCTTGGGGTTGAAGGCGTACCAGAGTTCGCCTTGCTGGAGCTGGTAGACGCTTTCGAAGTCCTCCTGGTTGAAGTTGGCATTGCGCAGGAACCAGTGCGCGACGTTTTCCTCGTAGGCCCAGAGGTCGATGCGTCCAGCGTGCAGTTGGCGGATCAGCGCATCGGCATTGGCCGAGACGTGCAGCTGTTCCTTGCGCACGCCGAGGGCCAGTACCGATTGTTCGCCGATGTCTTCGTGAATCACGCCGATGCGGTAGCGTTGCAGGTCTGCGGCGGACTGGATACGGATCTGGTCGGCTTTGCGCGCCAGCAGCACCACGCGGGTGGCGGCGATGGGCCCGGCCCACTTGAAGAGTTTTTCCCGTTCGGCGGTGCGGGTGGTGGCAAACAGCACGCTGTTGGGGGTGTGGAGGACCGTACGGTAGGCCCGCGCCCAAGGCATCAGGCGGATCTGCCCGCGCTGCACCGGCTGCTCGGTGTTGAGGCTGGCGATCACCAACAGGTCCACGGCGATGCCGCGCAGGATGTTGTCGTCGCTGAAGTTGTAGGGCGGATAAGCCTCGGTGATAAACATCAGCGGCTGGCCAGCGGTTGCGCGCAGGCTGGCGCCGAGCAGCAGGGCAAGCAGGCAGATACGAGCACAGGTGAGCATGGTCGGACTCCGGCGAGAGACAATCTTCAGTGCCTTGTGCAACGGTAGTCGAATTGTCGGCAGGTGCTTAGGCGTTGGCGAAGAATGCCGCCAGGCGCTGGCGCATGGCCGGGTTGAGCCGGCAGCGCACGAACTTGCCGTCCCGTTGCACCTCGATCAGGCCGGCGTTGACCAACTCCTTGATGTGATGCGACACGGTGGGCGCGCCAATCTCCAGGCGTGAGATCAGATCGCCCAGGCAGCAATGGGGCACGCTGGTTTCCTCCTGGGCTAGCAGGTCCAGGTACATGGCCAGGCGGTTGGGTGACGACAGGGCCTTGAAGGCCTTGGCCAATTGCTCGCGTTCGGTGGGGGTGGGCATGCTCATCAGGCTATCCAAAGATCGGGCTGAGTGATTGTGACATATTCGGCTACTTCTATAGTTTGACAACTATCGAATCGTTTTCTAGGGTAGCAGCCATTGGCCCACCCCGGAGAATGCTCGATGGACAGTCCGCAAGACCTGCTGCAACAAGCGCTGACGCTGCCCAATGGCAGTCGCCTGAAGAATCGCCTGGCTAAATCGGCGATGAGTGAAGCCCTGGGCACCACCGACAATCACGCCACTGAGGCATTGGTGCGCTTGTACGGGCGCTGGGCGGCGGGCGGCATCGGCCTGCTGATTAGCGGCAACGCCATGATCGACCGCCGTGCCTTGGGCGAGCCGAACAATGTGGCCATTGAAGACGACAGCGACATGCCGCTGCTGCAGCGCTGGGCGGCGGCGGGCCAGGCGAACGGTACGCAGCTATGGGTGCAGCTCAATCATCCCGGTAGGCAGTCTCCCAAGGGCTTGAATGCCGAGAACGTGTCGCCCTCGGCGGTGCCTTTCAGCCCGGCCTTGCAGGCGTTTTTTGCGCCGCCGCGGGCGTTGACTGAGGATGAGATCGTGGCGCTGATCCAGCGCTTTGCGCGCTCGGCGGGCATCGTCAAGCGCTCCGGATTCAGTGGTGTGCAGATCCACGCGGCGCATGGCTATTTGATCAGCCAGTTCCTTTCGCCGTTGACCAATCAGCGCAGCGGTCAATGGGGCGGCAGTGCGGAGAACCGTCGGCGCTTTGTGCTAGAGGTCTATCGGGCCATGCGTGCGGAAGTCGGGGCGACGTTCCCGATTGGCATCAAGCTCAACTCGGCGGACTTTCAGCACGGCGGCTTCAGCGAAGACGAGTCGCTGGCGGTGATTCAGGCGCTGCATGACGAAGGCATCGACCTGGTCGAGCTGTCCGGTGGCACCTATGAAGCACCGGCCATGAGTGATCAGAAGCGCCATCGGGCCAGCACCCTGGCCCGTGAGGCGTATTTCCTTGAGTTTGCCGAGAAGGTCCGGGCAGCGGTGCCGGTGCCGTTGATGGTTACTGGTGGTTTCCGCAGCTTGGGCGGCATGGCGACGGCGCTCAGCAGTGGCGCCATGGACCTGATCGGCCTTGCCCGTGGTCTGGCCATCGAGCCCGACTTGCCGCGGCGCCTGCTGGCCGGTCAGGAGCCGCAATATGCGGTGCGACCGATCAGTACGGGCATCAAGGCCATCGACCGTATGGCGCTGATGGAGGTGGTTTGGTACTCGCGCCAACTGCGCCGCATGGCCAAGGGACAGGCGCCCAAACCCAATGAATCGGGGCTGTGGTCGTTCTGCGCCAATCTGCTGCACAACGGTGTAGGCACCTGGAAGACACGCCGTTTGCGTGCCTGAGTTCAGCCGCGGCGCGGTACAAAAAAGCCCGGCATTTAGCCGGGCTTTTGCGTTGCAGGCGGGCGTTTTAGGCGCGGCCTTCAATCTCCGCATCGAGGCGGTCGATGCAGGCGTGCATCTGCTGCTGGCACTGCTCCATCAAGGCGGGCAGGTCATCCAGGGTCAAACCGGCGGTGGGGATTGGTGCCAGGGAGCGAATCTTGATGGTGCCGCTGTTCCAGCGATTGAGCTGCATGTGTTTGACGTAGGTGCTGGTGCACACCAGCACGATCGGCACGCCGGCGGCAATGGCCATCTGGAAGGCGCCTTTCTTGAACGGCAGCAGGCCTTTGCCGAGGTTGCGTGTGCCCTCGGCAAACACCCAGATGGAGGTGTCTTTGTGCTGCAGGGTATCGGTGGTGGTAAGCATGGCCTGCTTGGCTTGCACCGCATTGCCGCGATCAATCAGCACGTTGCCCGACAGCCAGAACAGCTGGCCGAAAAATGGCACCCATTTCAGGCTCTTCTTGCCCAGGCACACGGTGCGCGCAGGTACCACGCTGCCGACCACGAACAGGTCGTAGTTGGACTGGTGGTTAGCGACGATCACGGCACTGCGCACGTGGTCGCGCAAGCTGGTGGTTTCGGTTTCAACCCGCAGGCCGAGAATGCGCAGCGCCGGCCAGGAATAGAACAGGGCGCACAGACGGCTGTTGTCCGGATTGAATGGGCGGCACAGGCCAAGCAGCAGGCCGACCATACCGGCTGCAACAAAGTGCAGGCTCAGCAACAGCATGCGGGCGAGAAAAAGCATTGGGGAAGCCTATGGGCAGACAAAAAGGCGCGCAGTGTACGGGCGTGCACTCTTTTCAGCAATCAAAGTGCCGGCCGGTCGTCAGCTAATCGCCAGGCAATAAAAAGCCCGGCGCTGGGCCGGGCTTGTGGCGGTGCCTGGGAGGGCTTAGCCGAGGTGTTGCTGATCCAGTTCGATGGCCTTGTCCAGGCTTTCGAGCATGGCTTTGCGCACCTTCAGCTTGGTGTTCTTGTGCGCGGTCATGTTGATTTTCTTCATCTGCTGGGCCACGGCCAGGGCGCTGGCCAGCAACTGGTCGGCGGGTACTACCTTGTCGAGGAAGCCAGCATCTACGGCGTCTTGCGGGTTGAACAGCTCGCCGTTGATCACCGAGCGGCTGAACGCCGACTTGCGCAGGCGATCACGGGCCAGTTCGATGCCGGCGTGGTGCATGGTCATGCCGATCAGTACTTCATTCAGGCCGATATTGAACGGGCCTTCGACGCCGATACGGTAGTCGGCCGAGAGCAGAATAAAGGCGCCTTTGGCGATCGCATGGCCTGGGCAGGCCACGATGATCGGGTAGGGGTGCGAGAGCATGCGGCGCGCTAGGGTCGAGCCGGCGGTGACCAGGGCCACGGCGTTCTGCGGGCTGGAGGTCATTACTTTGAGGTCGTAGCCGCCGGAGAGAATGCCGGGCTGGCCGGTGATGATGACGATGGCCTTGTCCTGCACGGCCTGGTCCAGCGCGCTATTAAAGGCGGCGATGACGTCCGGGGAAATGGCGTTGACCTTGCCGTTGCTCAGGGTCAAGGTGGCGATGCCATCTTCGAGGTGGTAAGAGATCAGCTCACTCATGACAAAAATTCCTTGGAATGACGTGGCGCCGACCTTACCCACCCGCAGCGTCAAGGTAAAGCGCCGCGGCTGACTGGCAGGTCAGCCCTGCCGAGGATTCAACCAGCACCTGTCCTTGGGCCAGGTGTTAAACATAAGAGTTTGAATCGCCTGCAAAAACACGTTGCCTTTGGCAGGCTCTTCGGCTAGATTAGCGCGCCTCGACAGACCACGGTTTGCCGAGTACCGGTGAAGTGTCCGAGCGGTTGAAGGAGCACGCCTGGAAAGTGTGTATACGAGAAATCGTATCAAGGGTTCGAATCCCTTCTTCACCGCCACTTTCGCAAAACCCCTGAGAGAGCAATCCTCAGGGGTTTTTTGCATTCTGGGATTGGTGTAGCACGATGCGTGGTGCAATGGCCGCCGAGTGCGATGAGTAAGTGATGCGAGTGACCTGGGATATTTTCTGTAGCGTCGTCGACAATTATGG
>JAIERF010000120.1 GCA_019747075.1 Pseudomonadaceae bacterium | reverse complement strand
CCATCGATCAGCCGTACCTACGCCAGCCAGCGCCGCAACAGCGCCACCAAGATCGGCGAGATGCAACTGACCTCACCAATGATCGCCTCCACCTTCGGTGACAGCGGCGTGTTCTTCAAACACCAACGTAACGAAGACAAATAATCAGCCCCGCTGATTAGCCACAAACAACAACCCCGGCCATGGCCGGGGTTGTTGTTTTCTAGACTGTGCAAAGCTCAAACAACCCATTACGACCTATTCGGATGCGCCTTACGAAACTCAAAGGCCTCGACACACGCCGGCAAATCATAAAACCGCGTGCCTCCGCCCTGAATATTCAAATTGGCACCTTCGGTCTTGCGCTTGCAGTCCTCGGCCGTATCGGTGCTCCGATCCGAGTTCATACACTCGACAAACGCCTGCTGCCGAAACGGCGCCAAATTCACCGCCCGCGCCGCCTCACAGGCCCGATCCAACTCAGCCTGCCGGGCAGCGTTACGCTCATTCTCCGTCTGAAACGCCTGCACCTGAGCGGTCATAGCCAAAGCAAACAAACCAATAAGCAGAGGGAATTTATTCATAAACATATTCCTATGTATTCCGGTACGGACTTCGCATCTGACACGTCACAGATACTTATATTGGAAGCACTCTATCTCGCCAAGCCATATAAACGGATGATTTAAATCAACGCTCAACTTACGAGAACACCTTACGAATCTCTTTTCTAAGCAGTTCCTTCGCGCCACTTTGTATTAGCCCCCCATGAGCAGCAACAATGGCATCAAAATCCATAGCCAACAGCCTTTCAAAATCACCCTTAAGCGTTTGACCCTTTGGAGTGACCCGCTTCAGCCATGGCCCACCAATATTCAGCCCAATCTTGAAACCTAACAACCTGAAGACCAACTTCGTAAACCACGAAAAATAGCTCCAATCTGAATAGTATTGAATACTATCAGTAGTAATTAATAGCTTGTGCTCTTTAATCAACAGAGCCGCCTCTGGATATTGGGCAGATTCAAAAATAAAAAACTCTGAGCCTGCTACGGGGCCAGCAGTGCTCGAATTAATTTCATGCGTTGGACATGGTGACCTGTATGTCGCTTGCCCGCTTTGAGCCCAAAGCTCACACTTATATCTATCTAAATAAAACTCATCATCCAGACCATGAAAGTCGCCAAGCCTAATAATTTTACGCACACCCCCAAGCAGATCTAAAGCGGCAAGACCTTCCTCGTTCATGCGAACCGGATTGATCAAAATTAATTCTGAATGACTTTTTAGAATGACCATATTTCTGTTCATTCTCATACCAGGCCCCATCTTAATGCTGCCATGCAACAGAAATACACCAGGGTATAGGTTCTTTATTTGATCATGAGGATATGCTGGCGGGTACATTACTCATCCTTAAGTAATCTAACGATTTGAATATCTTGCTAGATTTAACTTACATGCCGATCTCTGACTTTAACGCTTTAACGGCATCAAGCTTTTTTGACAAAATAACAGAGCGCTCATAAAACTCATCCTCTGAAATACTTTCATCATGAACAAACTCGGAAGCGTATTCAAACGCCTCTGCTTCTAGCTTACTTAAAATACTCTCTTTTTCCTGCCTAGCTTTCTGCACAGCTAGAAACCTTGAAACAATTATCGCCGCCAAAATCAAGCCAGCGACAGCAATTATGATGAAATTTATCGACTCCATTTAAATGACACCTAACGATTAAACTAAGGGGCTGGCTTTTCCGGACCCAGCGAACGAAGTCAGCGATTTGAGCGCATTATTAGAGGCCGTTCCGCTCGACAATTAGCGCACTGTAGACATCGTTGAGAATAAATGGATTTCCCATTCCTGATTTCAGCCTCCATTCACTGCCGGTCTTTGTAACGGTAAATTTTTTTTTTAGAAAACCGCCGCCAGGGTGCTTTTCAATTTGTTGGCCTTGAATGTCGCTCGTATTTAAAAGCTCATAAGTTACCGTTGAAATGCATACTGTAGGGCGACAAATGGGATCAGAGAACGTGTAGGAAGTTATAACTGTCATCATGTCATACCCAGGCTCATCATAGAACTCACTGACATCTAAGTAGGTTTTTACATAGCTTTTCCAATCACTACCACCAAGCCGATAGCCAGCCGCATCATATTTTAAATATTCTGCCACCGCTTGCTCAGGCGTTTCCCAAGCCCATGCATTAAAAGTTAAACAAGCTGTTAGGCTGAGCACGATAACTCGCATAAGGCCTCTAACTATAAGTAGACGACAAAAGCGACCTAACACCTTGAGCCACTTGTGCCTGATAACGTTCCTTGTCCATACGTAACTCCTTAAATGCGCGCGTATCGTCTTGGGAAAAGGCGACACGACAGAAGAAGGGAAAACGACAGGATCAAACCGCTGATTTCGCCAGCCCTGTGCCGGCGAAATACTCGGCCAACTTAACCAACTCCGCCAAAGCTGTCTATTCCGGCCAGCGCGCAGCCAACCGCGATGCCTTAGGCCTGAATCAGGTGCACCAGCAAGCCGACCACGGCGCAGCCCAGCAGCACTTGGATCACTCCGCGCTTGTAGCGGAACAGGGCCACGGCAGCGGCCACGGCGATGATGGCCGAGGGCAGGTCGAAGTGGCCGCTAAAGCCGGTTGGCCAGAGCACGTGGTAACCGAAGAACAGCGCCAGGTTGACGATCACGCCCACCACGGCGGCGGTAATGGCAGTAAGTGGCGCGGTGAATTTCAGTTCGTTGTGGGTCGATTCCACCAGCGGGCCGCCGGCGAGGATGAACAGGAACGACGGCAGAAAGGTGAACCAGGTAACCAGCGTGGCCGCCAACGCACCCGCCATAAACGCCTGTTCCGGGCCAAACACCTGCTGCACGTAGCCGCCAACAAAGCCGACAAAAGCCACCACCATGATCAACGGCCCCGGCGTGGTTTCGCCCAGCGCCAGGCCATCAATCATCTGCGTTGGGGTCAGCCAGCCGTAGTGATCCACCGCGCCCTGGTATACGTAGGGCAACACGGCGTAGGCGCCGCCGAAGGTCAGCAGCGCCGCCTTGGTAAAGAACCAGCCCATCTGCGTCAGCGTGCCCTGCCAGCCGAACACGGCAGTGAGCACGCCCATCGGCAACAGCCACAGGCAGGCGCCAACCAGCAGCAACAGGGCCAGACGTGAGGCGCGAAATCGCGCATGTGCTGGGGTTGGCGTGTCGTCATCGATCAACGCCGGGCCAAAGGTCTGCTTAGCCGGGCCGTGACCACCGCCTAGGCTGAACTGCTCCGGGGCCAAGCGCCCGCCCAGGAAACCGATCACCGCCGCGCCGATGACGATCAGCGGGAACGGCAGTTCGAGAGCAAAAATCGCCACGAAGGACGCCCCGGCAATCGCCCATAGCCAGTTGTTTTTCAGCGCCCGCGAGCCGATGCGGTGGGCGGCCTGCAGAACGATGGCGGTGACCGCCGGCTTGAGTCCGTAGAACAACCCCGCCACCAGCGGTACGTCGCCATAGGCGATGTACAGCCAGGACAGGCCGATAAGGATAAACAGCGACGGCAGCACAAACAGCACGCCGGCAATCACCCCACCCCAGGTGCGGTGCAGCAGCCAGCCGATGTAAATGGCCAACTGCTGAGCCTCGGGGCCGGGCAGCAACATGCAGTAGTTGAGGGCATGCAGGAAGCGCCGCTCGGAGATCCAACGGCGCCGCTCGACCAGCTCCTGGTGCATGATCGCAATCTGCCCCGCCGGGCCGCCGAAACTGATCAAGCCCAGTTTCAGCCAGAACCAGAAGGCCTGCAGCAGGTTGACCGTGGGCGGCGTCGAGGAGGTGGTGGGTTCGGCAGACATGGCATGTCACTCGCGGCATAGGTAGGGCTGGGCATGGCGGTAAACGCGCCGCAGACTGTGGTCAAGCACACAGGCGCGCTAGTCTAGCGCAAGCCCATGACACAAAAATGTAACCCGTTAGCCCTGCAGCAGGCCTGCAGACCTGGAGTTCAGATGAAAGCCGTCGCCTATTACCAGTCCCTGCCCAGCAGCGACCCACACTCGCTGCAAGACATCGAACTGCCCGCGCCAACGCCTGGCCCCCGCGACTTGCTGGTGGCTGTGCGGGCCATCTCGGTCAATCCGGTTGATACCAAGATCCGCCGTAATGTCGCCCCCGCCGACGGCCAGGCCAAGGTGCTGGGCTGGGACGTGGCCGGCGTGGTGCAGGCGGTGGGCAGCGAAGTCAGCCTGTTTCAGGTCGGTGACGAGGTGTTTTACGCCGGCGCCCTGCAACGCCAAGGCGGTAACAGCGAGCTGCATGTGGTGGACGAGCGCATCGTCGGCCATAAGCCCAAGAACCTGGGTTTTGCCGAAGCCGCCGCCCTGCCCCTGACCGCCATCACCGCCTGGGAGCTGCTGTTCGAGCGCCTGAAGATCGCCGAAGGCAGTGCCAGCCACGGGCAAAGCCTGCTGATCATCGGCGCGGCCGGTGGCGTTGGCTCGATCCTCACCCAACTGGCGCGCCAGCTCACCGGCCTGACAGTGATCGGCACCGCCTCACGCCCGGAAACCGCCGACTGGGTTAAGCAACTGGGCGCCCACCATGTAATCGACCACAGCCAGCCGTTGCTGCCACAGCTGCAGCAACTGGGCATCCCGCAGGTCAACCATGTGGCCAGCCTGACCCACACCGACCAGCACTACGATCAGCTGATTGAAGCCCTGGCACCCCAGGGGCAACTGGCGCTGATCGACGACCCGGCTCAGCTCGATGTGGTCAAACTCAAGCGCAAGAGCCTGTCGCTGCACTGGGAGTTCATGTACACCCGCTCGCTGTTCGAAACCCCGGACATGCAGGCCCAGCACGCGCTGCTGGAGCGGGTCGCACAGCTGATCGACGCTGGCACCTTGCACACCACCCTCGGCGAACACTTCGGCAGCATCAACGCCAACAACCTGCGCCGCGCCCACACCCTGCTGGAAAGCGGCAAGGCGCGCGGCAAGATTGTACTGGAAGGGTTCTAAATAACGCCCGTAGCCCGGATGCAATCCGGGGCCAGTGCTGCGCGGTACAAGCGCCCCGGATGGCGCTCCGGGCTACACAGTTGCCCGTAGGTTGGGTTGAGCCGCGCAGCCGCGAAGCCCAACGGCATGCGGCGCTCCGCTGGTCAGGGCCCGCATTGGCAGGCCGACGGCTTTATCGTTAGAGTCGTGCCTATTCGCCAGCCCCGGCGAGCTGCCGCAAGGACCGCCAATGACCACCCTCAACCGCAGTGATGCCCAGCAGCGTGCCGATGCCATCGGCGTATTCAATAGCGAGCTGCAACGCCTGGAAGACGAGCAGGTGTTGCAGCTCAGCGAGCCTCAGCGCAACCGCTTGCAGGCCCATCAGCAGGCCCTGCTGGCGCAGTATCGCGCCGCCTTCGACATCGACCAGAACAACCAGGCACGGCAACTGTCGCTGGGCATGCGCATTGCGTCGTTCCTCGGTGCCCTGGCGTTGGCTGCCAGTGTGTTCTTCCTCTTCTATCAATTCTGGGGGCTGTTCGGTGAGGTGGCCCAGGTGGCCATCCTGATCAGCGCCAGCCTGCTGTCCCTGGGCCTGACCTTGGCCGTGCAACAGCGCGACAGTTCCGGTTATTTCAGCAAGCTGGCGGCCTTAGTGGCCTTTGCCTGCTTTGTGCTGAACATCGTCATGCTCGGGCAGATCTTCAATATCACCCCGTCCGACAAGGCCCTGCTGCCCTGGGCCGCCTACGCCCTGCTGCTGGCCTACGCCACCGAGGCGCGGGTGTTGTTGGCCGCAGGGATTGTCTGCCTGCTGGGGTTTATCGCCGCACGGGTCGGCACCTGGGGCGGGCTGTACTGGCTGGGCTTTGGCGAGCGTCCGGAGAACTTCTTTCCCGCCGCTCTGCTGATGTTTGCCGTGCCCTGGTTTATCCCGCAGCGGCGCTTCGACGGCTTTGCCATGACTTATCGGGTATTCGCCCTGCTGGCGCTGTTTCTGCCGATGCTGCTGCTCGCGCACTGGGGCGATGGCAGCTATCTGGATTACCCGAGCGACGACATCGAAGCGGCCTATCAGCTGCTCGGCTTTGCCACGGCCGCCGTGGTGATCTGGCTTGGCGTGCGTCGTGAGTGGCCGGGCGTGGTCAACACCGGGCTGACCTTCTTCGTCATCTTCTTCTACACCAAGCTGTTCGACTGGTGGTGGCAGAGCATGCCCAAGTACCTGTTCTTCCTCCTGCTGGGCCTTAGCGCCGTGCTGATTCTGCTGATCCTGCGCCGCCTGCGCAGTGCCAATGGCTTACTCGGAGGGAACCCACAATGAACTGGAGCAATCGCCATAGCTTGTTCGCCGGCCTCGGCCTGATTGTGCTGGTCAACGCCATCGCCCTCGCCGGCGTGATCTGGAACCGCAGCGAACCGGCCGACAGCCGCCTGCAGGTGTCCGAGCGCGAGCTGAGCCACAGCTACCCCTACTGGCGCCAGGACAACAGCGGCATCGCCCTGCACCTGATCCACCGCTGGCCCAACAGCAAAGCCAACGATTACAGCTACGCCAGCCTGCGCCAGCTCAGCCCCGAGCAGATGCGCGCACTGGGCTTCAAAGTGCCCAAGGAGCTCAACGACGAAAGCGTGCGCCGCTACCGTCGGCAACTGGATCGCGACGGCTTACTGGTGCTGGAATTCAACGGCCCGCTGTATCAACAACAACTGCAGATGGCCGCCGAGCAACTGGAGAAAAGTCGCGCCGACCTCGCCGCGGTGCCAGACAACAAACAGCTGATCGAGAGCCACAAACTGGCCCGCGAAACCCTGCAACGGGAACAGACCAGCGCCAGTCGCTTGTTTGTCATCGATGCCGGCAGCGACCTGGCCAGCCTGCGGGCACGCTACCCGGACCGTCAGCGTTACGCGATTGTGCAGGGGCGCTTCGATGCCTGGGCTTGGCATGACGACGGCCGCTGGCAGATTGGCGGCTCAGCCCAGGTGCCGGTGGCCGAGAGCATCAACCTGCCGCACCGTTGGCATGCCGTGTTCGCCAAGCTGCCACGCCGGCCAGACACACCGGGCTTCCCCCACTCCGGCGGCGACAGGCTGCTCAACGCCGAACTGGCATTCGGCCAGCGCCTGGAGCCGTGGGTGGTCGAGTTCAGCGCCGGCAAGCCTGAGTAACTCCACCCGGTCTCCGCCGTGGACGAGCCTCACAGCTCGTAGAGAAATGCCTCGTCGAGCTGGTCCGGGGCGCTGATGGTGCTGTCCAGATCCTTGATCAGGCCGTTTTCCAGGCCGTAGATCCAGCCATAGACGGTCAGGTCCTGGCCGCGCATCCAGGCGTTCTGCACGATGGTGGTGTGACAGACATTGCGCACCTGGCGCTGCACGTTGAGTTCGCAAAGGCGATTGACCCGCTGCTCATCGTCCATGCCCTCGAACTCATGCAGGCTCTGGTGATACAGCGCCTTGATCGCCCGCAGCCAGTTGTCGATCAGGCCCAGGGCCTGGTGGCTGATGGCCGCCCGCACGCCGCCGCAGCCGTAGTGGCCGCAGACGATGATGTGTTTGACCTGCAGCACATCCACCGCGTACTGCAGCACCGACAGCAGGTTCATGTCGGTGGCCACCACCATGTTGCCGACGTTGCGATGCACGAACAGTTCACCCGGCATCAGGCCGACCACCTCATTGGCCGGCACTCGACTGTCCGAACAACCGATCCACAGGAACTCCGGACGCTGCTGCATGGCCAGGCGTTTGAAGAACTGCGGATCGCGGGCGTTCAGCGACTCGGACCAGAAACGGTTGTTCTCCAGTAGTTTATTCAGCTGCATTGCCTGACTCTCCAAAAAGGGCTTATCCACACAGTAGACGCAGTGGCGGATGCTGATTGCAGTATCCCGGCCACGCTCTTTTCGGCCTTGATAATGGTCAAGGTCATCAAGCCGTCACATTGCCCACACTGCCGGCCAGTTTCCTGTCTGGAGTGGCCGAAGATGCCCGACAGCTCGCTGCCCCTGGTGTATTCCTGTTCCGGTTGTTCCAACGTCGCGCAGCTGGCCAATACCCTGGCCCTGCGCCTCGATCGCCAAGGCCTGGCCGAGATGTCGTGCATTGCCGGCGTCGGCGGCGGCGTGGCGGCACTGATCAGCAAGGCCAAATCCGGCCGCCCGATCCTCGCCCTCGACGGCTGCCCGCTGCAATGCGTCAAGGGCTGCCTGGCGCAGCACGCCATCGAACCCGACACCCACCTGATTCTCAGCCAGTACGGCCTGCGCAAACGCTACGGCGAAGACTGCAGCCCGGCCCAGGCCGACGCCCTGTTTCGTGAACTGAGCCTGCTGCTGCAACCCCGGCAAGTCATTGCCAGCGATTGCCCACAGAGCCAGCACGCCTGAATTTCCGTTTTCCTTTGATGAGGTATGCACCATGAAGCCACTGCAACTTTCCCTGCTGGCCCTGGCGATAGCCGGCGGCAGCGCACAGGTCATTGCCAGCGAAGAGCTTGGCAACCTGTTCAGCGGCGGCAAGGCGATTGTCGATGCGCGCTATCGCTATGAGTTTGTCGATGAAGACAACGCCAAGAACCACGCCAACGCCCAGACCCTGCGCACCCGCATCGGCTTCCAGAGCGGTCAGTGGTACGGCCTCTCGGGCCTGGTGGAGGCCGACAACGTCAGCCACATCGGTGACGAAGGCTTCAACTCCACCCGCAACGGTCAGACCCAGTACTCCACTGTCGCCGACCCGGACGGCAGCGAGATCAACCAGGCCTTGCTGCGCTATGACCACCAGTACGGCAGCGCCGTAGCCGGCCGCCAACGCATCAACCTCGACAACCAGCGCTATATCGGTGGCGTGGCCTGGCGTCAGAACGAGCAGACCTACGATGGCGGCCTGGTGCAGTTCAAACCGCTGACCGGCCTGACCCTGACCGCGGCCTATATCGACAACGTCAACAGCATCTTCGGCCCGGACAACGGCCAGTACGACAACAAGACCAACCCGGCCAATATCGAAGGCCACAGCCAGCTGTTCAACGCCCAGTACGTGGCCATGCCCGAGCTGACCGTCACCGGCTACGTCTACCAGTTGGGCCTGGATAACATTGCCGTGGCGCCCACTGCGGCCCTCGGCACCCTGGCCAGCCAGACCAACGGCCTGCGCCTGAACGGCGTAATTGCCGGGCTTAGCTACACGGCCGAATACGCCCAGCAAAAGGACTATGCCGACAACCCCAACGACCTCGACAGCGATTACTACCTGGCCGAACTGGGCTACACCCTGGCCGGTGTGGCGCTGAAAGGCGGCTATGAAGTGCTCGGCGGCAGCGACGACGGCAAAGGCACCGGCAACCTCGCCTTCCAGACTCCGCTGGCCACCAAACATGCCTTCCAGGGTTGGGCCGACGTGTTCCTCACCACCCCAACCGACGGCATCAAGGACGCCTACCTCGGCGCCAGCCTGCCGTTGTTCGGCGGTACCGCCCAGGCCGTTTACCACGACTTCCGCGCCGAACAGAGCAGCCTGATCAGCCAGTACGGCGAAGAGCTCGACCTCTCCTACGCCCACCCGATCCCCGGCGTGAAAGGCCTGGTCGGCCTGGTCAAATATGCCGACTACGACGCCAACGACTTTGGTGTCGACACCCGCAAGTTCTGGACCCAGGTGCAGTACACCTACTAAGTCCCCCCGCCGCGACGGCCAGCGTCACCGGCCGTCGCGGCACCCTTAGGAATCCTCCATGTCCTCTCTACCCTTGCGCATCGCACTGGGCCTATGCCTGTGCCTGAGTGGTATACCCGCCTGGGCCACGCTCAGTAATGCCGAAGCCCTCAACCTTGCTGGCCAGCAACGCATGCTCAGCCAGCGCATCGCCAAGAGCTACCTGATGCTCGGCAGCCAGGTCCGCCCGGATGTTGC
>JAIERF010000032.1 GCA_019747075.1 Pseudomonadaceae bacterium | reverse complement strand
TGTTCGGCGTAGCGCAGGTATTTGAGCAGGGCGGGGACTGAGGTGTAGCCAAGGCTGGGCATGGTCTTGTTCTTATTGTGGTGTGGCTTGATTGGCAACTGCGGCTGGCTCGTTTCGACAGTGACGGCGCACAGCAGGCGGCTAGTATAGGCAGCCTATAAGCAGGTTCGAAACAGGCATTAGTGCAAGCGAGGAGAGTGGCATGCGGCGTTGGAATGGTTGGGGTGACGAGGCGACAGTGGTTGATCTGCCGGCCCATGGCGAGGCGTTTCTCGCTGAGCTGATTGGCAGCGGACAAAAGCTCGCCGATGCGACCCTGGCCGAGGTGCTGGCCAAGGTGCCGGCCTCGCGCCTAGCGGATCATCCGCTGGTGGTGACTAACGCCGAAGACCGCGTGCGCCATGCCCGCGGCCAGAGCCTGCCGGACTGGCTGGCGATGCGCTCCGGTGATTTCGGTGTGTTCCCCGATGGCGTGGCCTACCCGGAAACCGCGGCGCAGATCCGCGAGTTGATGAGCTGGGCCGTCGAGCACAACGTGCTATTGATTCCTTACGGCGGTGGCACCTCGGTGGCCGGGCATATCAACCCGCAAGCCGGTGACCAGCCGGTGCTGTGCCTGTCGCTGGAGCGCATGAGCCGCTTGCTCGACCTGGACGAGCAGAGCCAGATCGCCACCTTCGGTCCCGGTGCCAATGGTCCGCAGGTGGAAAGCCAGCTGCGCGCCCGTGGTTACACCCTGGGGCACTTTCCGCAGTCCTGGGAGCTGTCGACCCTCGGCGGTTGGGTGGTAACCCGCTCCAGCGGTCAGCAATCCTTGCGCTACGGGCGCATCGAGCAGGTGTTTGCTGGCGGCAAGTTGGAAACCTTTGCCGGCACCCTGGAGATTCCGACCTTTCCGGCTTCAGCGGCGGGGCCTGACCTGCGCGAGTTGGTCATGGGCTCGGAAGGGCGCTTTGGCATCGTTTCCGAGGTCAAGGTGCGGGTCACCCGCCTGGCCGAGCAGGAGCGTTTTTATGCGGTGTTTTTCCCTTCGTGGCAGTTGGCCCTGCTGGCCATCCGCGAGCTGACTCAAGCGCGCGTGCCGCTGTCGATGTTGCGCCTGTCGAATGCCATCGAGACCCAGACTCAGCTGGCCCTGGCCGGCCATCCGGGACAGATCAGCCTGCTGGAGAAATATTTAGCCTTACGCGGCGCGGGCGTCGGCAAATGCATGATGACGTTTGGCGTCACCGGCAATCGTGCGCAGAACGCTGCTTCGCTGAAACAGGCGAAGAAACTGCTCAAGGCGTTTGCTGGGGTGTTTACCGGCACCTTGCTGGGCAGCAAGTGGGCCGAAGGGCGCTTCCGTTTCCCGTACCTGCGCCATGGCCTGTGGGAAGCCGGTTATGCCGTGGATACCCTGGAAACCGCCACCGACTGGTCGAACGTCGACAACCTGCTGAACAAGGTCGAAGCCAGCCTGCGTGACGGCCTGAGCGCCGAGGGCGAGCGGGTGCATGTGTTTACCCATCTGTCCCATGTGTATGGCGAGGGGTCGAGCATCTACACCAGCTATGTGTTCCGCCCGGCGAGCACCTATGCCGGCACGTTCGAGCGCTGGCAGAAGCTCAAGCATGCGGCATGCAGCGCCATCGCCAACAATCGCGGCACCATCAGCCACCAGCACGGTGTTGGCCGCGACCATGCACCGTACCTGGCGGTGGAGAAGGGCGAGCTGGGCATGGCGGCACTCAAGGCCATGGCCGGGCATTTTGATCCGGATGGTCGCCTCAACCCCGGCGTGTTGTTGCAGGACTGACGGCGATGACCTGGAACGCCGCCTGGCGTGAGCGCGCGCTGCCCGAGTTGGCAGCGCGCGACTGGGACCTGATTGTGGTCGGCGGCGGCATCAGTGGTGCCGGTATTCTCCGTGAGGCTGCGCGGCGCGGCTGGAAATGCCTGCTGATCGAGCAGCGCGATTTTGCCTGGGGCACCTCCAGTCGTTCATCGAAGATGGTGCATGGCGGCCTGCGCTATATCGCCAAAGGCCAGATTGGCCTGACCCGTGATTCGGTGCGTGAGCGCCAGCGTTTGCTCAGTGAAGCGCCAGGCTTGGTCGATCCACTGAGCTTCTTGTTTCCTCATTATCAGGGCGCATTTCCAGGCCCCAGGGTGTTTGGCGGTTTGTTGGCGCTGTACGACGCGTTGGCCGGCAAACGCAACCACCTGTACTACCCGTTGCAACAACTGCGTTACCTGGCGCCTGGGCTGCGTGAGCCGGGCCTGCAAGGCGCCACGCAGTTTTACGATGCGGTCACCGATGATGCGCGGCTGGTCCTGCGCGTGCTCGGCGAGGCGCGCGCGGGCGGTGGCGAGGCGCTCAATGGCCTGCGGGTGGTCGAGCTGTTGCGTGAAGGCGAGCGGGTCATCGGCGTGCGGGTTGAGGATGGCGAAAGCGGTCAGTCATTCGACCTGCGCAGCCGCGCCGTGGCCCAGGCCACCGGCGCCTGGGCTGACCAGTTGCGGCGTAAGACCGGCCTGGAACATATCCGTCCGCTGCGTGGCAGCCATCTGCTGCTGCCCGCCTGGCGCCTGCCGTTGGCCCACGCTTTGAGCTTTATGCATGGCGAAGATAAGCGCCCGGTATTTGTCTTTCCCTGGGAAGGCGCGACGGTGATAGGTACCACCGACCTCGATCATGCCGAGTCGTTGAATCAGGATGCGCGCATCAGCGCGGCCGAGGTCGACTATCTGCTGGCGGCCTGTGCCCAGCAATTCCCGGCGGCGCAGATTGGCCGTGCCGATGTGTTGTCCAGTTGGGCCGGGGTGCGCCCGGTGGTGGCTGACGGGCAGCCAGCCACGGCGGGCAAGAAACCGTCGGATGAAAAGCGCGAACATGCGCTGTGGGTTGAACCCGGTTGCGTGACCCTGGCGGGCGGCAAGCTGACCACCTTCCGCCTGTTGGCGTTGGAGGTGTTGCAGGCCTGTGCCGGGTTTGTCGGCCGGCCTGTGGAAGATGCCGGCAGCGCCGTGTTCGCCGCCATGCCGGCGCTGCCTTTGCCCGGCCTGAGCGCGAGCCAGCAACGCCGACTGGCTGGGCGTTACGGTCGTGCTTTGCCGCAGGTGGCCGAGTGCCTGGCGCAGCTTGGTGCGCAAACGGTGGGCGCCACTGAAACCCTGTGGGCCGAACTGGCGTTTGCCGCCGAGCACGAGCTGGTGCTGCATCTGGACGACCTGCTGTTGCGTCGCACCCGTCTGGGCCTGCTGTTGGCCCACGGCGCCGCGGCCGAACTGCCGCGTATCCGTGAGCTGTGTCAGGCCCGCCTGGGCTGGGATGACCCGCGTTGGACCCGTGAGCAGCAAAACTACCTGGACCTCTGGCAGCGCTGTTACAGCCTGCCGGCTGACCCTGCGATGAGGACGCCCGCGTGAGCGAAAAGAGCTATGTGCTGGCCATCGACAATGGCACCCAGAGCGTGCGCGCGCTGCTGTTCGACCTCGAAGGCAATCTGCTCGGCAAGGGCAAGGTTGAGCTGGAGGCTTACTATTCCAAGCAGCCCGGCTGGGCCGAGCAGGACCCGGAGTATTACTGGGCCAGCCTCGGCGAAGCCTGCCGTCTGCTCTGGGAGCAGGTGACCATTGATAAGCGCCTGATCAAGGGCGTGGCGCTGACCACTCAGCGCGGCACCCTGATCAATGTCGATAAACACGGCCAGCCGCTGCGCCCGGCCATGTTGTGGCTGGATCAGCGGCGCGCCGCCGTGCGCGGCAAGATCAAGGGGCCTTGGGGCTGGCTGTTCAAGCTGATCGGCGAAGAGGCGACGGTGGATTACTTTCGCGCCCAGGCCGAGGTCAACTGGATCGCCCAGGAACAGCCGGAGATCTGGGCCAAGACCGACAAGATGCTGCTGCTCTCGGGCTTTCTCACCCATCGCCTGACCGGCCAGTTCGTCGACTCGGTGGCCTGTTGCGTGGCCTATCTGCCATTCGACTACAAGCGGTTGAAGTGGGCGGCGCCGCGCGACTGGAAGTGGCAGGCGATGCCGATCCGCCGTGAGCAATTGCCGGAGCTGCGCAAGCCTGGCGAGTTGCTCGGCCAAATCAGCGCCCAGGCCAGCCGCCATACCGGCATCCCCGAGGGCTTGCCGCTGATTGCCGCGGGCGCCGACAAGGCCTGCGAGGTGATCGGCGCCGGCGGTGTCGACCCGAGTACCGCCTGCCTGTCCTATGGCACCACGGCCACCATCAACACCACGCGCAGCAAATACCTGGAAACCATTCCGCTGATCCCGCCGTATCCATCGGCCATCCCCGATCACTTCAACACCGAGGTGATGATCTTTCGCGGCTTCTGGATGGTCAGCTGGTTCAAGCAGCAGTTCGGCTTGCGCGAGATGCAGCGCGCCAAAGAGCTGGGCGTGGCGCCTGAGACGCTGTTTGATGAGCTGGTCAACAGCGTGCCGGCTGGCTCCATGGGCCTGATGCTGCAGCCCTACTGGTCGCCGGGGATTCGCGAGCCAGGGTTGGAGGCCAAGGGTTCGATCATCGGTTTTGGCGATGTGCACACTCGCGCCCATCTATACCGGGCGATTCTCGAAGGTCTGGCCTATGCCCTGCGCCAGGGTAAGGAGAAGATCGAGAAGCGCTCGGGGACCAAGATTGTGCGTCTGCGCGTGTCGGGTGGCGGTTCGCAAAGCGATGCGGCCATGCAGCTGACGGCGGATATTTTCGGCCTGCCGGCCGAGCGGCCACACACCTATGAAACTTCGGGGCTGGGCGCGGCCATCGATTGCGCCGTGGGCCTGGGCCTGCACCCGGATTTCACTACGGCAATTGCCGCCATGACCCGCGTGGGCGAGGTGTTTATGCCGCAGGCGGCGGCCCAGCAGACCTACGAGCGTCTGTACCAGGAGGTCTACCAGCGCATGTACAAGCAGCTCAAACCGCTGTACCAGAGCATTCGCGAGATCACCGGTTACCCTTCCTGAGCGCGTGGATACGCGCGCGAGGGGTTCAGCTTGCGGATTTTTGGCCGATACGGTTGCCAGCAAGCTGGGCTAGACTCGGTAAATCTCACAGGAGCGCGCAATGGCCGGCATTCTCGACTCAGTAAATCAACGCACCCAGCTGGTAGGCGAAAATCGCCTGGAAATCCTTATGTTCCGCCTGGCCGGGCGCCAGCTGTTTGCCATCAACGTGTTCAAGGTGCAGGAAGTGCTGCAGCTGCCCAAGCTGACCCTGATGCCGCAGCGTCATCCCTATGTTTGCGGCGTGGTCAACTTGCGCGGGCAAACCCTGCCGGTGATCGACCTGTCCCAGGCCATCGGTATGCGCCCGATCGTGCCGGGCGAGAACAGCACTATTATCGTCACCGAGTACAACCGCTCGGTGCAGGCGTTTCTGGTCGGTGGCGTGGACCGCATTCTCAACCTCAATTGGGAGTCGATCCTGCCGCCGCCCGGTGGTGCCGGACGGCAGCATTACCTGACGGCGATCACCAAGGTCGATGACCAGATCGTCGAGGTGATCGACGTGGAGAAGGTGCTGTCGGAAATCTCGCCGATGAGCAGCAAAGTCTCGGCCGAGAAGCTCAGCGATCCGCTGCTGGAAAAAGCCAAGGGCCGTGAAGTGCTGCTGGTGGACGACTCCAACGTCGCCCTGACCCAGCTGAAGGAAACCATGGCGCAGCTGCAGATTCGCACCCACGTTGCCAGTGACGGGCTCAAGGCCCTGAAAATGCTGCAGCTGTGGGCCGACTCCGGGGTGGACATGCAGGAAAAACTGCTGATGGTCATCACCGATGCGGAAATGCCGGAGATGGATGGCTATCGCCTGACCACGGAAATCCGCAGCGATCCACGCCTGAAAGACCTTTATGTGGTGCTGCATACCTCATTGTCCGGCAGCTTCAACGAAGCCATGGTCAAGAAGGTCGGTTGCGACAACTTCCTCTCCAAGTTCCAGCCCGACAAATTGGTCGATATGGTGCGCCAGCGCCTGATGCTGGACGAACCACAAGAGTCCTAAGCTCCCTCAAGCCAGTCCGGGCAAACGCTCAGGGCTGGCTGAGCTGCTGGCGCAAGCCTTCAATACGCTCGCGGTTAACGCCCAAGTCCGAGTGGCCGAGGCGTGAGGCCGAGCGCACTTCCACGGCTTCCGGGCCGATCAGAAACTCCACATCATCGACGAAACGCATGACCTGGCTGGTGAACTCGGCCCGTAGGTAGTGCGCGTCCTGTGTGATCAGGGTAACGCGCGGGGTCTGCGCTAGCAGGCTGAGCAGGCGGGTGCGGGTGGTGGCCGGGTCGCCCTGCAGGGGCAGCGGGGCAATTCGGTGCTCGCTGTCGCGGGCCTGGCTGCTGACGCAGTTGGGGCTGGGCGGGCAGTCAGTCAGATGGCCATCCTGTACGCCGAGGTTGCCAGGTGCCGTGCCGCTGCACGCGCTGAGCACGGCGGTGCATGCAAACAGCGCAAAGGTTCGGGTAACGTGGGCGGGTGTTTTTTTCAGGGCAGGGCGGTTGAACATGTTGCGTCTCTCCGGGTTGTACCGTTTTCCACTCAAGTCGGCGGTCGGTGAATGCCTGTCGCAGGCGACCCTGGATGGCTTGGGGCTGGTCGGTGATCGTCGCTGGATGATAGTCGATGCCGTCAGCGGGCGGTTCCTGACCCAACGCCTGTTGCCGCAGCTGACCCAGCTCAAAGCCGAGTGGCAAGGCACCCAGGCGTTGCGCTTGAGCGTGGCCGGTCGGCCGGAGTTGCGGGTGGCCGTGCCGGATGCAGCGGCTGAGCTGCGCGGTGTCACGGTATGGAGTGACAGCTTGCAGGTGCCGGATGCCGGTGATGCTGCCGCCCTGTGGTTGAGTGATTGGCTACAGAGGCCGTGTCGGCTGGTGCAGGTGCCGGCAGAGCGAGCGCGGCAGGTGGATACCGGCTATGCCGAGGTGGGCGAACAGGTGGGCTTTGCCGATGGTTTCCCCTTGCTGCTGATCGGTCAGGCCTCGCTGGATGACTTGTCGGCACGGGTGGGTCGGCCATTGGAGATGCTGCGTTTTCGGCCCAACCTGGTGATCAGCGGCAGTGAACCCTACGCGGAAGACCAATGGCGGCGCATTCGCATCGGCGCCCTGGAGTTTCGTCTGGTCAAGGGTTGCTCGCGCTGCATCATGACCACCCTGGACCCGCAGACGGGCGAGCGCAGCAGTGACCGCGAGCCGCTGGCGACCCTGAAGACTTACCGTGAGCGTGAAGGCGAGGTGTACTTCGGGCAGAACCTGCTGCACAGCGGTCCCGGTGAATTGCAGTTGGGCATGGCGGTGGAAGTGCTGGAGTAAGCGCACGCAGAGATAAAAAAGGGCGACTCGAAGTCGCCCTTTTTTATGCCGAGTAGTTATGCGCTATTGGTCATCGAAAAAGCGTTCGTGCCATTCCACCATCGGTTGCGGCGCGTTGAGTTTCTGGCCGTAGATCACCGAGTAGGACAGCACGTTCTGCACGTACTGGCGGGTTTCGTCGAACGGGATGGTTTCCACCCAGACGTCGAACGGCAGGTGGTTGGCGCCCTTCAGCCATTGGCGCACGCGGCCGGGGCCGGCGTTGTAGGCGGCCGTGGCCAGCACCCGGTTGCCGTTGAACTGGCCGTGGATCTGGCTCAGGTAGGCGGCGCCCAGCTGGATATTGGTGTCCGGGTTGAGCACCTGCTGCGGCGAGCTGAGGGGGATGCCGAAACGCTTGGCGGTTTCCTTGGCGGTGGCGGGCATCAGTTGCATCAGGCCGCTGGCGCCGACGCCGGAGCGGGCGTCGTTCATAAAGGCGCTTTCCTGGCGGGTGATGGCGAACACCCAGCTGGAGTGCAGGCTGCGACTTTTGGCGGCGCGGGTCAGGCTGTCCTTGTAGGCCATCGGGAAGCGCACATCCAGGTCGTCCCAGTACTGCGCCTGGCTGATGGTGCGGATGGCCGGGAAGTACCACTGCATGTCGTAGGCCATGCGCGCCTGCGCGACCATTTCATCGCGGCTGAACAGGCGGCTGACGTGATACCACTCGCGGCGGCCATCGACGATCTGGCCGCGGGCATGAAACTCCAGAGCGCGGCGGATGCCGGCGGTGTTACGGACTTTCTGGATGGTGCGAGCGTCCAACGCCAGGGGTTGGTTCTTCAACTGGTAGGGCACTTGGATGCGGTCAGCCGAGAGAAAGCCGTAGAAATCGCGCTCACGGGCCACCGGCTGATAGAGGGTTAGCGGCTGCTGGCTCTGTGGCTGCGCCAGTTGCAGGCTGCGGGCCTGCCAGTAGCGCCAGCGGTTGCTGTCGGCCAGGCTAGCGGGCAACTGGCGGGTCAACTGGTAGGCATCGTCCCAGCGGCCGAGGCGCAGCAGCAGGCGGGCACGCCATTCGGAGACATTGTTGTCGCGCAGCTCCGGATCGTACTGGCTCATGACCGGCAGGGCGCGGCTGTCGAAACGCTTGGCAAAGGTCAGGCCGATTTCGCGGGCAATCGCCACTTTCTCATCTTTGGAGAACGCCTGGCGCGGCGCATACAGCTCGAGCAATTTAAGGGCTTTTTCCGGATCTTGGCGCGCCAGGCGGCGCAGGCCTAGCCCCACCACATCGGACATGGCCGGATCCGTCTGGCTGAAGCGCGCTGTCTGGCTGAGCAGTGCTGGATTCTGTGCCACCTCAACCAGCAGTGCGCCCTGTCGGGCGCGACTTGGCAGGTTTTTCACCAGGTGGCTGGCCAGACCGTAGTTACGTGCCTCGGCGGCCAGCTTGGCACGTTGCCAGCGCAGGCTTTCACTCAGTTGGCCGCTGGCGGCCCAGCGCTCGAACAGCACGTCACAGGCTTGCGGTTGGGATTTGCCCACCAGCCAGAGTTTTTCCGCGGCCGCATTGGCCTCGGTGGCCGGGCCGTGACTGAGCAAATACTGGCCGTACAGGCAATCGAGTTCGGTGAAGTTGAGTTTGGGGTCGTAGTAATTGAGGAAGGTTTGCCACTCGCCACGCTCGGCCAGCCAGCGCAGCCAGCGCAACTTCATCCAGCTGGCCTGGGGCAGGTCGCCATGCTCGGCGAGGAACTTCTCGATTTCAGCGTTACTGGCGCTTTTCAGGCGGGCGGTCAGCTCGTCATAGGCCAGGTAAGGCTGCAGCGGATAGTCCTGCAGGGCGGCCGCGTAGCGCTGATAGGGGCCGTCGTCACCCTTGGCCAGGGCACGCTTGGCTTCATCATAATATTGCCGCTGCTGGGCCAGGTTGGCCCCGTAGGCACTGTCGAGGCTGAAAGAGAGGGCAAACAGGCAAGCAAACAGACTGAACAGACGACCGCGCATGAGACTTCCGAAGCAAAAAAGCCAAGGCTGACGGACGGGCCGTCAGCAAACCGGTCTAGCTTAGGGTCTGTTCTCGTTTCATCGCAAGCCGCGTTGCCGCGCGAAATGGTCCCCGGTTAGGCGCAGGACGCCGGTAATGGTTATTCCCTTAGCAAGTCCTGCAACAACAGCGGGGCCCATTTCTCGCGCAACCCGAAGGGCCGGGCCTGTTTTTGTGCGAGGCGGCGTTACTCGTCGCTTATTTGGAATAACCAAATCACGCTCCTCGCGCCTTGCCTCGCGCAAAAACAGGCTCCGGCGCGGCCGCGTGTGAAACGGGAACAGACCCTCACCTTTGCGGCTGGGCGGCGAAAGCGCCAGCACGACAACAGGCGCAACGGCGCGGCCGTCGGCGCAAAGATACGTCAGCAGGGCAGTCGGCAAGTCAGTTAGAATGCGCGCCCTGTTTTTGGAGATGCCCATGACCCTGCTCAAATTCACCGATGTGTCCCT
>JAIERF010000015.1 GCA_019747075.1 Pseudomonadaceae bacterium | reverse complement strand
AGGAAGTGGTACTGCAGCGGCAGTTCCCGCTCGAAATGAGTCAGTGACTTGTAGTTGGGCAAACCGCCCCAGGCCAGGTGAATCAGTGCATCGGGTGCGCCGAGTTGGGCGAAGGTCGCGGGGGATACATCCTGCATATCGAGTTGCACGGCGGTGGCGTTTGCCGGCAGCTCCCTCTCGGTGTCGATGCTGCGGCTGATCGCCAGCACCTCAACAGGGTACTTCGCCAGTTCGGCCAGGACATGGCGGCCGATAAAGCCATTGGCTCCGGTGACTGCAACCTTCATGGCGCCCGTAACTCCTGATTGTGCTTGCTGCGCGGATGACCATGCTGCGTCTGGGCAGCCGGCCTTTGTGCCGATATATACAGCAGTGCTTAAACTCGGTCGAGTCAGGGGCGCGGGTGGTTGCTGTGCGCCAGCCCATGCAACATGGGGAATACCGCAGCCCAGATCAGCGCCAGTGTCAGCAGCGTTGTGGCGGTGCCGTAGGGCAGGGCAACGCCGGCCAGTTGTGCGCCGGCGTAGTAGGACAGCGGTGCGCTGGTTGCACCCAACAGGCTGGCGCGCCACCAGGGTTGGGCTGTCCAGGCCAGGGAGTGGCGCAGGGTGCTGGCCAGCAAGGGCCAGAGTAAGGCCAGCCACAGCGGCACCAACATGCGCGGTTTGCCGAAGTCGAACACACCGAGGTGCAGCAGAGCGCTGTCGAGGGTGACGCCGATCAGCAGACTGCCGAGCAGCAGCTTGCCCTCGGCGGCCCAGCTGCTCTGCCAGCCGATGTGTAGGCCGAGCACCAGCAGGGGCACCAGCAACAACCAGGGATGCTCTGGGCTGAATACGCAGGCGAACCAGCCGAGCTGAAACAGCGCGGCATTCGCCAGTAACATCGCGGCCTGCCCTTTAGGCATCGAAGCGGCCGAGCAGCGGTGTGCCATGGGCCGCAGGTTTGGTCAGCAGCAGTTGCGCGGTGCCGATGCTGCGCTCGATAAAGCCGCCTTCGCAGTAGCACAGGTAGAACTCCCACAACAGGTAGAAGTATTCGTCGTAGCCCAAGTCTTCGAGCTTGTGTCGCGCGGTGCTGAGGTTGTCGTGCCAGTGGCGCAGGGTGCGGGCGTAGTGCTGGCCGAAGTCTTCCATGTGGTGCAGGGTCATGTCGGTGTCGCGGCTGACGATTTCCAGCATCTTGCTCACCGACGGCAGGGCGCCGCCGGGGAAGATGTAACGCTGGATAAAGTCGACACTGTTTTTCGCCTGCTCATAACGCTGGTCGCGGATGGTGATGGCCTGCAGCAGCATCAGACCGTGGGGTTTCAGCAGCTTGGCGCAGTGCTTGAAGTAGGTGGGCAGGAAACGGTGGCCCACCGCCTCGATCATCTCGATCGACACCAGCTTGTCGTACTGACCGTCGAGGTCGCGGTAGTCCTCCAGCAGCAGGGTGATGCGCTCTTGCAGGCCCTGGGCCTCGATGCGTTTTTGCGTGTAGGCAAACTGTTCCTGCGACAGGGTCGTGGTGGTCACGCGGCAGCCGTAGTGGCTGGCGGCGTAGATGGCCATGCTGCCCCAGCCGGTGCCGATTTCCAGCAGGTGATCGCCAGGTTGCAGGTCGAGCTTCTGGCAGATGCGTTCGAGCTTGTTCAGCTGCGCTTGCTCCAGGCTGTCCTCGGCGCGCAGGAACTGGGCGGCGGAGTACATCATGGTTGGGTCGAGCAGGTGCTCGAACATCTGGTTGCCGAGGTCGTAGTGGGCGGCAATGTTCTTGCGCGAGCCTTGCCGGGTGTTGCGATTGAGCCAGTGCAGACCTTGGATCAGCGGCCGACCGAGTTGCGCCAGACCACGCTCCATGGCGTCCAGCACCTCCAGGTTGCTGACGAATAGGCGAATAACCGCGGTCAGGTCCGGGGTCTGCCAGTAGCCGTGGATATAGGCTTCGCCGGCGCCGATCGAACCGTTGCCGGCCACCAGGCTCCAGAAGGCGCTATCCAGCACGTCGATCTCGGCGTGCAGCAGGGCGCCGGCCTTGCCGAACACCAGGCGCTCGTCACCGTCGCGGATTACCAGTTGGCCATGACACAAGCGCCCGAGCTGGCGCAGCACGGCGCGGCGCAGCAGGCTGGCACCGATGCCGTTGCCGCTGCGGACCCAGGTTTTGGCTGCACTGAGGCTAGAGCTTTTCATCGACGGCATCCTTCTGAGTCGGGCGAGCCACGCGCCAGGAACCTTGCGCGGGCAGGTGGGAATAGAGTGGTGTGCGTTTCAGCAGCAGGCGCAGGGCCTGCCAATAGATGGCCAGCACGGTCTTGCCGGTCATCCAGGGAAAACTCAGCAGGTGCCGGTGCAGGCTGCTGCGGTTGAGCGGTTGGCGCTGCAGACTAAGGCTGGCGTCGAACAGCTTGTCCGCGCCCTGCCAGTCGGCCATGTGTACACCCAGGCGTTCGCCGGGCTGGCTGAAGCTCATGTGGTATTCAAGGTCGCGGGGCAGGAATGGCGAGACATGAAAGGCCTTGGCCACGGCGACATGTTGTTGTCCCGTACCGCTGGCCGGCAGCACATAGTGGTAACGCTCGTGCCAGGGTGTGTTGCTGACTTCGCAGAGAATGGCCACGAGGCGCTCGTCGGCATCAAAGCAGTAAAAGAAGCTCGCCGGGTTGAATGCCAGGCCCCAACTGCGCGGCTGGGTCAGCAGGCGCACGGCGCCGCTGAGAGGTTGGCCGAGGGCTTCTGCGACTTGCTGGCGCACGGCATCAATCAGGCGCATGCCAGCACCAGTGAACTCCGGCAAGTAGTCGCTTTCGCGGAAACCGAACGGCGCCCAGCGGCTGCGTCCGGCCAGGGGCGACAGGCCGAGTACGGCGTCCTGCTCGTCTAGGTCGAGGTAGAGCAAGCCCATGCGATAGCGGAAGTCGTGTGCCCGCGGCGCAAAACGCCGATGGCCGACCCAGCCGCTGTACAGGGCGCTGTTCATGCCAGCGCCTCGCCAAACGCACGGGCTACGCGCAGGCCGCTGACTACGCCGTCTTCGTGAAAACCGTTGGCCCAGTAAGCGCCACAGAAGTAGCTGTGATTGGCACCGAGCAGTTCTTCCCAGCGCGCTTGCGCCGCCACGCCCGCCAGGCTGTATTGCGGATGGGCGTAGGTGTAGCGGGCGAGGATCTTGCTCGGATCAATTGCGTCGGTTTGATTGAGGCTGACGCAGAAGGTGGTATCGCTCCGCAGCCCCTGGAGGATGTTCATGTTGTAGGTCAGCGCCGCCGGTTGGCTGGTTGGGCCGCCGAGGCGGTAGTTCCAGCTTGCCCAGGCCAGGGGCCGTTTGGGCAGCAGGCGGGTGTCGGTATGCAGCACCACATCGTTGTCGGCATAGGGCAGGGCGCCGAGGATCTGCTGTTCGGTTGCGCTCGGTTCGGCCAGCAGTTGCAGCGCCTGGTCGCTGTGGCAGGCGAACACCACTTTGTCGAAACGCTCACTGCCAGCGCTGCTGTAAACGGTAACGCCCGTGGCGTCGCGCTCGACCCGCTGTACAGGGCATTGCAGACGAATACGTTCGGCGAACGAAGCGCTTAGCGGTGCCACATAGCTGCTTGAACCACCTTTGATCACCTGCCACTGCGGGCGGTTGGTGACGGAAAGCAGGCCGTGGTTCTTGAAGAAACGCAGGAAGAACTGCAAGGGGAAATTCAGCATGTCGGCCAGCGACATCGACCAGATCGCTGCGCCCATCGGCACGATGTAATGCTGGATAAAGCGTTCGCCATAACCGCGCTGCTGCAAGTAGCTGCCCAGGCTCAGGTCGCTGGCAATACGCTGCTGTTGCAAGTCATCCACTGCCTCACGATTGAAGCGCAGGATGTCGCGCAGCATGCCCCAGAACGGCGGCGAGATCAGGTTGCGGCGCTGGGCAAAGAGGCTGTTGAGGGTGTTGCCGTTGTACTCAACACCCGTCGCCGGGTCGCACACCGAGAAGCTCATTTCGGTGGGCTGGTAGGTGACGCCGAGCTGGTTGAGCAGCTCGATGAAGTTCGGGTAGGTCCAGTCGTTGAATACGATAAACCCGGTGTCGATGGCGTAGTGGCGGCCATCTACCTGTACATCCACGGTATGGGTGTGGCCGCCGACCCAATCACTGGCCTCGAACACGCTGATGTCGTGCTGGCGGTTGAGCAGGTAGGCCGCTGTGAGGCCGCTGATGCCACTGCCGATGATGGCGATTTTCATACTGAGTCCTTGGCGTTTGGGCGCGCCATGCGTGTGCCAATCGCCACTTGCAGGCGTTTGGGCAGGCGGGCAAGCAACCACAAGATGGCGATAAAAGGACCGGGGAATGCGATTTCGTAAGGTCGTTTGTGTAGGCGGGCCGCGATGTGCCGCGCTGCCTTGTCGGCCGACCAGCGCAGCGGCATGGGGAAGTCGTTTTTTTGCGTCAGCGGTGTGTCGACAAAACCCGGACTGACCAGGGTGACGTCGATACTTTCGGCAGCCAGGTCGATGCGCAGGGCTTCCAGCAAATAGCGCAGGCCGGCTTTCGAGGCGCCATAGGCTTCGGCCCGTGGCAGCGGCAGGTAGGTGACCGAGCTGCCAACGCCCACCAGGTGCGGCTCGTTACCGGCGCGCAGCAATGGCAGGGCCACTTCGATGCAGTAACTGGCCGACAGCAGGTTGGCACGCAGCACGCGCTCGACCATGGCGGCCTGAAAGTCGACCACCTCGACGTACTCGCAGGTGCCGGCATTAATAATGAGTGTGTCCAGTGCGCCCCAGTGCAGGGCGATGCGCTGGCCAATGGCGCGTACCTGTTGGCTGTCGCCCAAGTCGCCGGGCGCTACCAGCACCTGCTCCGGGTAGCGCGCGGCCAAGGCCTGCAGCGGTTCCACAGTGCGGGCGCTAATGGCTAAGCGATGGCCGGCTAGCAGCAGCTGTTCGGCCAGGGCAGCGCCGATGCCGCTGCTGGCGCCGGTCAGCCAGATACGCCGCGATGGGCCGTTCATGCCAGCCGCCGTTTTAGCCAGCGAATCAGCGAGCCCATCACGGGCAGGTGTTCATACAGCAGGGCGCCCGCATCGAAGTAGTCGCGGTGGCGATGCACTTTGCCGGCGCTCCACAGCAGGTGCGAGCAGCCTTCGACGCGGATCAGTTGGCCGGCGGCCAGGCGTGGATGGCGGTAGCTCATGGTCCAGCGCAGGTAACCTTCACCTTCGCTGACTTGATCAAAGCCGTAGAAGTCGAAGCGCAGCTCGCTGACATTGGCGTACATCTCGGCAAAGTAGCGCTGCAGGTTGGCCAGCCCGCGCACTTCATGCAGCGGATCGCAGAACAGCGCATCGCGGCTGTAGAGCTGCTCTAGGCGCTCAAGGTTGTTCTTGTTCAGCCCGGCAAAGGCCTGGGCGAAATCATGCAGGAAGTCGCTCATCAGTCGTCGGCCTCGCTTGTGCTCAGGTGCGGCAGGCACTTGAAGGCGGCTAGGGCGCGGGTGCGGCTCTTGCCGAGATCGACAATTGGCCGAGGGTAATCAATGCCGCCGAACAAGCCGCCACCCAAGTGCGCCGTGGTGTGCGGGTTGTGGATGTCTTTTTTGTTCAGGCCTACCAGTTCGGGGAGCCAGTGACGGATAAAGCGTCCGTCCGGGTCGAATTTGGCCGATTGGCTCAGCGGGTTGAAGATGCGGAAGTACGGCGCCGAATCGGTGCCGGTGGAGGAACTCCACTGCCAGCCGCCGTTGTTGGCCGCCAGGTCGCCATCCACCAGGTGTTGCATAAAGAAGCGTTCACCTTCACGCCAGTCGATCAACAGGTTCTTGGTCAGGAACATCGCCACCACCATGCGCAGGCGGTTGTGCATCCAGCCGGTGGCGACCAGTTGGCGCATCGCCGCATCAATGATCGGCAGGCCAGTGCGGCCCTCTTGCCAAGCGGCGAGGTCGGCCGGTGCCTGGCGCCAAGCCACGGCATCGGTTTCAAGGCGGAAAGCGCGACCCATCGATACGCGCGGATAGCCAACCAGAATGTGTTTGTAGAACTCGCGCCAGAGCAGCTCGTTGATCCAGCAGACTACGCCCGGATTGCCACTGTCGAATTCGCCGCGGTTGACCGCAAGCGCGGCATGCAGGCATTGGCGCGGTGAAATCACCCCAGCGGCGAGGTAACTCGACAACTGGCTTGTACCGGGCACCGCCGGGAAGTCGCGGCGCTGGTCGTACCACTCCATCTGCTCGGCAGCGAAGGCGTCCAGCCGCCGTTGCGCTTCGGCTTCACCAGCGGGCCAGTAGTGCTGCAGGCTGGCACTGGGCGTGGGAAAGCCGTCGACCTGGGTCGGTAGTTCGTCGCTGACAATGGGCAGCGGTGCTTGTGCCGCCGGCAGTGGCAGGCAGCGCGGCAGGGCAATTTGTAGGCGGCGGTAACAGACCTTGCGAAACTGGCTGTACACCTGGAAGTAGGTGCCCGACTGAGTCAGCAGGCTGCCGGGCTGGAAAAACAGCTGATCCAGGTGACCCTTGAACGCCACACCCTGTTGCTCCAGCAGGCTGGCGCAGGCTTCATCGCGGCGGCTTTCATGCACGCCGTATTCGTCGTTGACCTGCACTGCGGCAATGTCATGTGCCTGGCAGAGGCGCGCCAGTACCTGCGGTGCTTCGCTCCAGGTGTCGGCCTTGGCGATCAGCAATGGCACATTGAGCTGGTGCAGCTGCTGTTGCAGGGCGGTCAGGTTACGCAGCCAGAAATCCACCTTAGCTGGCGCGTCATTGTGGGCCTGCCATTCGCCGGGGCTGAGCAGAAACAGCGCCACCGTCGGGCCCGCCGCCATGGCGGCGGCGAGGGCGCTGTTGTCGTGCACGCGCAGGTCGGTGCGAAACCACATCAGTTGGCGCATGCAGGCTCCATGGTCAGGGTGTAATGGTTCATATGGCGTTACGCAGGCTCAGCACTTCCGGGTGTGGTTGCAGGTAAACCTGACGCTCGATGTAGTGGTCTGGATGACGGCGGAAGTGGTGCTTGAGCAAGGTCAACGGCACCACCAGCGGCACGATACCGTTGCGGTACTGGCTGATTAGTTGATTCATCTCGGCTTTGTCTTCGCGGCTCAGGGCCTGTTTAAGGTAGCCGCTGATGTGCTGCAGGACATTGCTGTGGGTGCCGCGGGTGGCGCACTTCTTCAAAGCTGCCATCAGTGCGCTGAAGTAGCGCGGCGCTAACTCACTGAGGTCGTACTGGCTAAGGTTGCCCAGCAGTTGGCCGAGGGCCTTGTACTGCAGCGGGTTGGTCGCCAGCAGCTGATATTTATAGCGCGAGTGGAAGTCGAGCAGGCTCTGCCGGGTCAGGCCGCTGCGCAGCAGCTCCTGCCAGCGCGCGTAGGCATACACGCGGGTAAGGAAGTTCTCACGCAGTACTGGGTCGTTGAGGCGGCCGTCTTCCTCTACCGGCAAGTCCGGGTGGCGGGCACAAAATGCCTTGGCAAAAATCCCGTGGCTGCCGCCTGGGGTAGGCGCACCGTTGGCCTGGTAAAGCTTGACCCGTTCCATCCCGCAAGACGGCGATTGCTGCATAAAGATGTAGCCGCAGATGCCTTGCAATTCGCCAGCCATGCGCTCGCCGTAGGCGGCCAGCGCGTCGGTTACGTCAATCTCGCGGTGAATGGTACCGACCGCACGGGGAGCCGCCGGGTCACCAATCAGGCGAATCGGTTCGCGCGGCGTGCCCAGGCCGATGGCCACCTCCGGGCACACCGGAATGAACTCAAAGTGCTCGCTAAGCACCCGACTGCATAGGTTCGACTGCTTGTGACCGCCGTTGTAGCGCACTTCGTTGCCCAACAGACAGGCGCTGATGCCCAGTTTGAGGGTCTCGGTTGCTGGTTTGGTAGCAGTCATGGCACACCTCTAAGCAGGATGTCGAACGCAGGAATCTGCATTGCGGCCTTGGGTAGATGATAGGCATATTGTTGTACAGTCGCAAATAGATTGTACAGGTATTGTATTGCTAGGCTTTGCCATCGCTCAGGCGGTCGGGGCAGTGAGCGCCGCCGGGCGGGCGCTTGTGGTTGAAAAGTGCGGGCGCTGGCCTCACGCTTTAAGGTTAGTCGCCTGTGTGCAGGCCCAAGCGGCTTGTCGAAGACGTGATCGGGCTCCGCTTGGTGCCCCCGATCCGTGTTACTTACCTTGCAGGAACCCCCATGGACACCGCCAAACCCGCTCTAATCCGCGAAACCTTCCCCGTCGGGCCTTTGCAGTGCAACTGCACCATCATTGGCGACCCTGTTACCAAGAAGGCCATCGTGGTCGATCCAGGTGGTAACCCCGAGTTGATCATGGCGCGCCTGGATGCCCATGGCCTCAAGGTGGTGAGCATCATTCACACCCATGCTCACCTGGATCACTTCCTCGCCTCCGGGCAGATGAAGGAGCGCACGGGGGCGACCCTGCACCTGCATAAGGATGATCAGTTCCTCTGGGACAATCTGGAAATGCAGTGCGGTATGTTCGGCGTGCCCTACACGCCGGTGCCGGCGCCGGATCAGTGGCTGAGCGATGATCAGGCGCTGGATTGCGGCTGTGGCGTGGCGCTGCACACGCCGGGGCATACGCCGGGCTCGATGAGCTTTTGGTTCCCCGAGGCCAAGTTGCTGATCGCCGGCGATACCTTGTTCCGTGGCGGTATTGGTCGTACCGATTTGTGGGGTGGCGATTACCCGACCATCGAGCGCTCGATCAAGCAGCGCCTGTACACCCTGGATGAAGACGCCACGGTGGTCACGGGCCACGGCCCGGATACCCGCCTAGGCGACGAGATGCGCAGCAATCCGTATGTGCGTGCCTGAACGCGGAATTTTCCCGGGCGCTTGTGCTCTAATCCGCACGGCCGATGATGGCTGACCCCTACGTTGAGGAGTTGCATTGATGTTTAAGCCCAGTCGCCTGTTGATTGCTGCCAGCACCGCCGTTTTGCTGGCGGGTTGCGCGTCGCAGAATCCCTATGACAATCAGCCGCCGAGCAGTAACAAGACCGCCAAATACGGTGGCCTTGGGGCGTTGGCAGGTGCGGCGGCTGGCGCCTTGATCAGTCATGACAATCGCGGCAAGGGGGCGTTGATTGGCGCAGCCATCGGTGGTGCCAGTGGCGCCGGCTATGGCTATTACGCGGACAAGCAGGAAGCCGAGCTACGCCAGAGCATGCAAGGCACGGGAGTGGAAGTGCAGCGCCAGGGCGACCAGATCAAACTGATCATGCCGGGCAACATCACGTTCGCCACTGACTCGTCTGAAATTGTCAGCAACTTCTATGCGCCGCTGAACAACCTCGCCAGTTCGTTCAAGCAGTTCAATCAGAACAGCATTGAAATCGTCGGCTTTACCGACAGCACCGGCAGTCGCCAGTACAACATGGACCTGTCGCAGCGCCGGGCGCAGAGCGTGGCTACGTATCTGACCGCCCAGGGCGTGGATGGCACACGTCTGTCGACCCGTGGCGCCGGCCCGGATCAGCCGATTGCCAGCAATGCCACCGCCGATGGCCGCGCGCAGAACCGCCGCGTCGAGGTCAACTTGCGACCTTTGCCGGGCCAGCCGCAGCAGTAAGTGGCTGCGCTGTACAGGAGCCCGCCGCTTGGCGGGCTTTTTATTGCGTGCGCCAGGCATGGCGCGTTGCGCGTAAGCGCAACCAGCTTGGCTGTGGTGGCCACGCTGGTG
>JAIERF010000372.1 GCA_019747075.1 Pseudomonadaceae bacterium | reverse complement strand
CAACCCTGAACCCCTGCGCGTCAACCCGGACGACGCGCCACGCCATACCAGCCTCGATCGGTCACGGTTGCCTGCAAAGGCACATCCCAGCTGGCCGTGGGCAATTTCTCGACTTTCTGACATTCATGGGCCAGGCCTAGTAGCCGCGGCTTGTGCATGCCTGGGTGGCGCGTTTTGTGCGCCAGACTGCGGTCATAGAAGCCGCCCCCCATGCCCAGGCGCCCGCCGTGGGCATCAAACCCCACCAGCGGCAACAAGATCAGGTCCAGGGCCCAGACCTTGCGTTGACGTGCGCGGTTGGCCTGCGGCTCGGCAATCCTGAAACGATTGCGGCGCAGCTTGTCCTGCGGGTTGATGCGTTGAAACACCATCTTGGTTTTTGGCCAGGCGCTGAGTACCGGCAGGTAGGTGATCTTGCCCCGGCGCTGGGCGGCGCGCAGCAGCCAGCCGGGATCGATCTCGCCGTCATTGGCCAGGTACAGGGCGATGTGCCGGGCGCGGCGAAAGGTCGGGTGCTGGGCCAGTTGCTTGTACAGGTTACGGGCCGCGCGTTGCTGCTGGGCACGGCTGAGGGCGCGACGAGCAGCGCGCAATTGGCGGCGCAACTGGGCGCGGTTTGGCGCGGTGGCATTACTCATGGCGATGGCTATTTGCACGGAGGCGGTGTTGCGGATTTTGCCGAGCGGCAGCGCGGTTTGACGTTACAGGCGCTGCAGGCTGAAAGATGACTCCCCGGAGTGCCGCTGTCGGCTTGGCCCTTGAACCCGAAAGTTCAAGGTGGAGGTTGCAGGAAACCTTTAGGCTTTCCGTCTGGCGGACATGCGCACCGGTCTCAACTTGCAACCCCCAGGGTAGTGCGAATCGGCTCAGGGACATCGCCAACTGGCGCACACACCAGGGAGGTGTGGCCAGTATACCCAAATATGCGGGACTGCCATCAGCCTTATTGGTCATCCGGATGGGTGGCCAGGGCCTTGTCGACGCGGCCGAGCAGGTCGCGCACGCAATCGCGGGTTTCGTCGGCCTGTTGATCGAGGCGCTGCTTCTTGTGCAGCAGGTCGTGGGTGATGTTCAGCGCGGCCATCACGGCCACCCGATCGGCACCAATGACTTTGCCGCCGGAGCGGATCTCGCGCATTTTGCCGTCCAGGTAACGGGCGGCGTTTTCCAGGTTGGCGCGCTCGTCCGCTGGGCAAGCAATGCAGTAGTCCTTGTCGAGGATCTGCACAGTGAGGGTCTTGGCTTGGGTCATGTGTCTTGCTCCAGGGCTTTCAGGCGCGAAATCATTGATTCGACCTTATGCCGGGCCATTTCGTTCTTTTCGATCAGATGGGCGCGTTCCTCGCGCCAGGCCTTTTCGCTCGCCCGCAGTTGCCGGTTCTGAACCTTGAGGTGCTCGACGCTCTGGATCAGTAGCTCCAGTTTGGCCGTCAGTGCGCGCAGATCGGCGT
The DNA here is from genome assembly GCA_019747075.1 of Pseudomonadaceae bacterium. GTDB lineage: Bacteria > Pseudomonadota > Gammaproteobacteria > Pseudomonadales > Pseudomonadaceae > Aquipseudomonas. The sequence continues at coordinate 8,155 of JAIERF010000372.1, read as the reverse complement.
CTTCCATTGGCTCTCTACTTGGCGGTAAATGAGCGGAACTATATAGGTCCGGCTCGGCGTGAGGTCAAACCCGTCGAGCGCCTTGAATGGTCTTGGCGCGTCTGCCGGTGCTAGGATACGAGGCCTTCATTCTAGTCATTGCGCCGTCTGGCGCCTAGTTCAGATACCTATTCCGATGACCACTCAAAATTCCCCGTACGCCGCTTTCGCCACCCTGCTCGCCAGCAGCGGTCAACCCGTTTCGCCGGCCGAGCTGCATGGCCTGTTACTCGGTCGTAGTTGCGCAGGTTCTGGCTTTGATCTCGAACCTTGGCTGGTGGATGCTACCGAACTGCTCGGCAGCGAGCCGCAAGACAACGTGCGCCAGGCGCTGATTGGCCTGCAGGAAATGGTCAAAGGCGAGCTGTCCGGCTCCGAAGTTACCGTGGTGCTGCTGTTGCCGGGCGACGATGCGCCGCTGGTGGAACGCGCCCAGGCCTTGGGCTTGTGGTGTCAGGGTTTCCTCGGTGGCTTTGGCCTGACGGCTCGCGACACCGCGTTGTCGGCCGAGGCCATGGAAGTGCTGCAGGACCTGGCCGCTATCGCCCAGGTGCAGAGCGCCTTGGAAGAATCCGAAGACGGCGAGAACGACTACATGGAAGTCATGGAGTACCTGCGCGTAGCGCCGCTGCTGCTGTTCGCCGAGTGCGCCAAACCGCTGGCCGCTGCGCCGAAACCGTCCCTGCACTGATCAGTCGAGAGTCGTTATGACCTGCATCCCGAAAGCGGAATATGCCCGTCGGCGCAAGGCGCTGATGGCGCAGATGGAGCCCAACAGCATTGCCATTCTGCCGGCTGCGCCGGTGTATATCCGCAATCGCGATGTGGAGCATATCTACCGCCAGGACAGCGACTTCCAGTACCTCACCGGCTTTCCCGAACAGGAGGCAGTGCTGGCCCTGATCCCCGGTCGTGAGCATGGCGAGTACGTGCTGTTCTGCCGCGAGCGCAATCCCGAGCGCGAGCTGTGGGATGGTTTGCGTGCAGGGCAAGATGGCGCCATCAGCCAGTACGGCGCCGATGATGCCTTCCCGATCAGCGACATCGACGAGATTCTGCCGGGCCTGATCGAAGGCCGTGAGCGGGTCTATTACGCCCTCGGTATTCATCAGGAGTTCGACCGTCATCTGATGGAGTGGATCAACGTGATCCGCTCCAAGGCGCGCCAGGGTGCGCAGCCACCGAATGAATTTGTCGCCCTCGATCACCTGCTGCACGACATGCGCTTGTACAAGTCGGCGGCGGAAGTGAAGGTGATGAAGGCCGCTGCGGACATTTCCGCCCGTGCCCACGTGCGCGCCATGCAGGCCTGCCGCGCCGGATTGTATGAGTACAGCCTGGAAGCCGAGTTGGATTACGAATTCCGCAAGGGCGGCGCGAAGATGCCGGCCTACGGCTCGATCGTCGCCGCCGGCAAAAACGCCTGCATCCTGCATTACCGCGAGAACGACGCGCTGCTGAAAGACGGCGATCTGGTGTTGATCGACGCCGCCTGCGAGATCGACTGCTACGCCAGCGACATCACCCGCACCTTCCCGGTCAGCGGCACCTTTTCGCCCGAGCAGAAGGCCATCTACGAGCTGGTGCTGGCCTCCCAGGAAGCAGCGTTCAAGGAAATCGCCCCTGGCAAACACTGGAACGCCGCCCACGAAGCCACTGTGCAAGTGATCACTGCCGGCCTGGTGGAGTTGGGCTTGCTGAGCGGTGCGGTGGATGAGTTGATCGCCAGCGAAGCCTACAAACCCTTCTACATGCACCGCGCCGGCCACTGGCTGGGCATGGACGTGCACGACGTTGGTGACTACAAGATCGGCGGCGAATGGCGTGAGCTGGAAGTCGGCATGGCCATGACCGTCGAGCCGGGCATCTACATCGCCGTCGACAACCAGACCGTGGCGAAGAAATGGCGCGGCATTGGCGTGCGTATCGAAGACGATGTGGTGGTAACCAAGGGCGGCTGCGAGATTCTCACCGGCGGCGTACCCAAGACCGTGGCTGAAGTCGAAGCCCTGATGGCTGAGGCACAGTCTGCCCGCGCAGTGGTCGCCTGATGAGTCGCGTGCAGCTTGCGATCATCGGCGGCGGCCTGGTCGGCGCCAGCCTGGCCCTGGCCCTGCAAGCCGGCGCCAAGGCCCGCGGTTGGCAGATCGTGCTGATCGAACCCTTTGCCCCCGGCGACAGTTATCAGCCTAGCTACGATGCGCGCTCCACTGCGCTGTCCTACGGTACTCGGCAGATCTACCAGCGCCTAGGCATCTGGCCGAGCATCAGCGAGCGCGCCGAGCCGATTGCGCAGATTCATGTGTCTGACCGTGGCCGCTTCGGCGCCGCACGCTTGAGTGCCGCTGACGAAGGTGTGCCGGCCTTGGGCTATGTGGTGGAAAACGCCTGGCTCGGCCATTGCCTGTGGCAGGCCCTGGATAAAGACGTAATCAGCTGGCGTTGCCCTGACGAAGTGCTGGCCATGCATAACCTGGGCGATGGCTATCGCCTGACCCTCAAGGACGGCGCCAGCCTTGAGTGTGACCTGGCCATTCTGGCCGACGGTGGCCGCTCCGGTCTGCGCGAGCAGCTGGGCATTGCCGTGACCCAGCGGCCCTATCAGCAGAGCGCCCTGATCGCCAATATCACCCCCAGTGAAGCGCACCAGGGTCAGGCCTTCGAGCGCTTCACCGAGGCCGGTCCGATGGCCATGTTGCCGCTGGCGGACAACCGCTGCGCGCTGGTCTGGACCCGTCCGGGTGCCGATGCTGAACGTCTGGCGGCGCTGCCTGAGCGGGCATTTCTGGATGAGTTGCAAGCCGCCTTTGGCTATCGCCTAGGGGCTCTGCGCAAGGTCGGTGCGCGTCATCTGTATCCACTGGCGCTGGTCGAGGCCCAGGAGCAGGTGCGTCCCCATCTGGTGGTGCTCGGCAACGCCGCCCACAGCCTGCATCCGATTGCCGGCCAGGGTTACAACCTGTCTCTGCGCGATACCTTGGAATTGGCCGAGAGCTTGCTGGCCAGCACCGCGCCCTTGGGCGAGCTGGCGTGCCTGCAAGGTTATCTCGACCGTCAGCGCCTTGATCAGCAGATGACTGTGGGCTTCTCCGATCAAGTCACCAAGCTCTTCACCACTGGCCAGCCGCTGCTGGTGGCCGGGCGCAATCTGGGCCTGTTGGGCCTTGATCTGTTACCGCCGGCCAAGCGCTGGTTTGCTCGTCAGGCCATGGGCCTGGGGCCTCGTTCCGTTTGAGAGCGCATTGATGAAAGCACGCACCTTAGCCCGCAAGGCCCGCTTCCTGCGCTGGGCGCTGAACTTCTATCCGCCCTATATCGGCGCCGGCGTGCGGGTGCGGCATATCAGCGCGGACTTCCAACAGGTGCAGGTAAAAATGGGCCTGGGCTGGTACAACCGCAACTATGTCGGCACCCAGTTCGGCGGCAGCCTGTATTCGATGACTGATCCGTTCTTCATGCTGATGGTCATGGAGTGCCTCGGCCGCCAGTACATCGTCTGGGACAAGGCGGCGCGTATCGACTTTATCGCCCCAGGCAAAGGCCCGGTGTTCGCCAACTTTGCCATCGACGAAGCGCTGTTGACGGACATTCGCACCCACACCGCCGCAGGCGACAAGTACCTGCCCGAACTGCACGTGGATGTGCGGGACGGCGAGGGTACGCTGGTGGCGCGGGTGCACAAGACCCTCTACGTACGACTCAAGCCGCGTGAGCGGCAGGCAGCCTAAGGAATACACATGCGTGCGGATCTGATCATTGTGGGCGCCGGTATGGTTGGCAGCGCCCTGGCGTTGGCCCTGCAACACAGCGGGCTGCAAATCCTGCTGCTGGATGGCGGGCCGCTGAGCGTCAAACCCTTCGATCAGAGCGCGGCGTTCGAACCGCGGGTCAGTGCCTTGTCGGCGGCCAGTCAGCGCATTCTTGAGCGCCTGGGCGCCTGGGATGGGATCGCCGCACGGCGCACCAGCCCCTACGGCGAGATGCAGGTGTGGGACGGTTCCGGCACCGGTCAGGTGCATTTTTCCGCCGCCAGCGTGCATGCCGAGGTGCTCGGCCATATCGTCGAAAATCGCGTGGTTCAGGATGGCCTGCTGGACGCGCTTTACGAAGCCGATCTGGGCCTGTTGCCGGGCGCTCGCCTGGAGCAACTGCGCCGCTCCGGTGATGACTGGCTGCTGACCCTCACCGATGGCCGCGAGCTGCGCGCGCCGTTGGTGATCGCTGCCGACGGTGCCAATTCGGCGGTGCGTCGCCTGGCCGGCTGCGCCACCCGTGAGTGGGATTACCTGCACCACGCCATCGTCACCAGCGTGCGCTGCAGCAAACCTCACCAGCAGACCGCCTGGCAGCGCTTCACCGATGACGGCCCGCTGGCGTTTTTGCCGCTGGCCAAGGCTGATGATGCCGAACACTGGTGCTCGATTGTCTGGTCGACCACCCCGGCCGAGGCTGAACGGCTGATGGCGCTGGACGATGCGGCCTTCTGCCATGAACTGGGCAAGGCTTTCGAATGGCGCCTGGGCGAGGTGCTGGAGAGCGATCCACGGCATTGCATTCCACTGCGCCAGCGCCACGCCAAGCGTTATGTGGAGCCGGGCCTGGCCCTGATCGGCGATGCCGCCCACACCATTCACCCGCTGGCCGGCCAGGGCGTCAACCTTGGTTTCCTCGATGCCGCGGTGCTCGCCGAAGTGCTGTTGCACGCATTGGAGCGGGGCGAAAATCTCGCCGATATCAAAGTGCTCGGCCGATTCGAGCGCCGTCGCATGCCGCACAACCTGGCAATGATGGCGGCCATGGAAGGCTTCGAGCGGCTGTTCCAGGCTGATCCACTGCCGCTGCGCTGGCTGCGCAACAGTGGTCTGAATCTGGTCGATGGCGCTAACGAAGCCAAGGCGCTGTTTGTCCGTCAGGCCCTGGGCTTGTCCGGTGATCTACCGGAGCTGGCGCGCCTGTAATTGCGTTCAGTTGCGTTGGAATTGATTGGCGACAATTGATCGGCGCGGGATGGGAGTAGAGTAATTGCTAACCTAAATAGCATTCATTACTATTCTCTCGTTTCCATTCCCCGAGGTCGTTTTCATGCGCCTGCACCAGACGTTGCTTGCCAGCCTGACCCTTTCCGCCCTGTCGATGCCGCTGTTCGCGGCCGACGAAGTGGTGGTTTACACCGCGCGAATCGATGAGCTGATCAAACCGGCCTTCGATGCCTACACGGCCAAGACCGGGGTCAAGGTCAAGTTCATCACCGACAAGGAAGCGCCGCTGATGGCGCGACTGCAGGCCGAAGGCGCCAATACCCCGGCTGACCTGTTGATCACTGTGGACGCCGGCAACCTCTGGCAGGCCGAGCAGATGGGCATTCTTAAGCCACTGCAGTCGGCAGTGATCGAACAGAATATCCCGTCGCAGTACCGCTCCAGCACCGGCAGTTGGACTGGCCTGTCGCTGCGCGCGCGGACCATCGTCTACTCCACCGAGCGGGTCAAGCCCGCAGAGCTGTCGACCTATGAAGCCTTGGCTGATTCCGCGTGGGCCAGCCGTCTGTGCCTGCGCACCAGCAAGAAGGTCTACAACCAGTCGCTGACCGCCACCCTGATCGAAACTCACGGTGCTGCCAAGACCGAAACCATCCTCAAGGGTTGGGTGGATAACCTGGCCACCGACGTGTTCGCCGACGACACCGCCTTGCTGCAGGCCATCGACGCCGGCCAGTGCGATGTGGGCCTGGTCAACACTTACTACTTCGCACGCCTGCACAAGCAGGACCCGGACCTCAAGGTCAAACTGTTCTGGCCCAACCAGGCTGACCGTGGCGTGCACGTCAACCTGTCTGGCGCTGGCGTGACCAAGTACGCGCCCCATGCCGCCGAGGCGCAAAAGCTGCTGGAGTGGATGACCGGCCCCGAGGCGCAGAACCTGTTTGCCGATATCAACCAGGAATTCCCGGCCAACCCGGCGATCAAGCCGTCGGCAGAAGTCGCAGCTTGGGGCAGCTTCAAGGCCGACAGCGTGCCGATGGAAGTGGCTGGCAAGCGTCAGGTGGAAGCGATCAAGTTGATGGACCGCGCCGGCTGGAACTGATCCGCGCCGGTTAAAAAACGCCCCGCCTTGTGCGGGGCGTTTGCGTTTAGGGCTGCTGTTGCGTGTGGCGGGCCAGGTTGTGCTTGAACACGTCGCTGACGGCGGCGGTCATCACGGCGGTGGAGACGCCAAACATGAGGATGCCGTTGGCGGCTTCCAGGGCGCTGAGCAGGCGCCACTGCGGCGACAGCACCAGGTCGCCATAGCCGAGGGTGGCAAAGGTTACTCCGGAGAAATACAGCGCCGTGAGCAGGCTGTCGAACTCGCCCAACAGCACAAACAGGCCTGCCCACAGGGCCATCTGCAGGCAATTGCCGAGCATCAGCAGGAGCATCACCGCTGACAGCACCAGGATGTCCGGCAGTAGGGCGTTGGAGGCCTGGGTGTAGTGGCGAAAACGCAGGTAGGCGCGTAGGCACCAGGAGATAAACAGCGCTTGCAGCACCAGGCAGAGGAGGATGACCGGCAGGCCGGTGAGCAGGTTAATCAGCATGGTCGGCTCGTCAGGGCAGAGTGGACAAGGAAGAGGGTTGGCGTTGGTGATCCAGCCACTGAACCATCAGGCAGGCGTACAGGGTTACGGCAATAAACAGGCTCATGCGCACGGCAAAGGCCTGGACCACGTCCTTGCCGTTGGCGCTGTCTTGCACCGACTGGCCGAGGAGAATGATCATGGTGGTGAAACTGTTCAGCCAGAAAGCCGGGGTCTGCCGGGTCGCGCTCAGGGCGAACAGCTTGCGCGCCAGCAACAGGCCGAACAGCAGCAGCCACAGGTAGAACATCCATAAATGCACGAACAGGCCAAGGGCGCACCACAGGGTGATCGCCAGCACCCCGCCGAGCAGGGTCGAGCCCAGCAGCTCGCGGCCGGCGTTGCGTGCCGAGGTGCTGCAGCTTTGTTGGCCAAGGTTGACCGCCTGGAGGATCAACGGCATGTAGCTGGCGGGGTTGATCAGCGCCAGCAGAAACGCCGGCAGCACCACCAGGGCGGCGCGCAGGGCCACCCAGCTAGCCATTTCGGCAGGCAGCGGGGTGGGTTGCTGCGGTGCTGGGCTGTTGGCGGGCTCCGGGAGCAGCCAGTGGCTGGCGCCCACGACCAGCACCGCCAGCAGCAGGCCCTTGACCAAGGCCTCGATGACCATCACGGCGAGGCCAAAGTCAGCGGTGCCGGCGGCCGAGATCATGGTCAGGCCAATCACCAGAAACTTCACCAGCAGCGGATTACCGCCACGCAGGCCATAGCGAAAGGCGAGAAACAGGCACAGGCCGATGATCGCCACGCCGCTGGCCGGGTAATAGCGCAGCAGCGGGATCAGCAACAGACCGCTGCCGGTGGTCAGGGCCGCCAGCACGGCCAGGCCAATGCCGGCTTTTAGGGGCAGCGGGTGGGGCAGGGTAGCCAACAGCACCAGGCAGATCAGCGGCGCGATAAAAGGGATCGGTAGCGCCAGGCCAAAGCTGATCGCCAGACACAGGGCCGTGCCACTGGCCAGGCGCAGCGCGCGCTGGCTGCGCCAGTCGCGGTTAGTCGGCATGCCCGTGTCCGTGGCCAAGCGCGGCCTTAGTAGGCATAGGACAGCAGGCTCATGAGGCGCAGAAACAGCCGCCCCAATGGGTTGAGCGGGTTGCCGCTGCTGGGGAAGGCCATGACCTCGGCCTGGCCGCCGACGCGGATGCCGCGCCGTGCTTCCAGTTCGCCGGGAATGAATTCCACCACCACCGGAAAGCGTTGTGCCGGACGCAGCCAGTCACGGCTGTTCTGCACTGTCGGCAGGGTGCCGGGGGCGGTGCTGCTACCGACGCTGACGCCATAGCCGACGCTGCGCACGCGGCCGGCAAAGACCTGGCCGGGGAAGGCGTCGAGGACGATGGCCACCGGTGTGCCCGGTTCAACCTTGCCAAGGTTGTTCTCGGTCATTTCGGCATTCACCCACACGTCGTGGATGGCGATCAGAGTCATCTGCGGGCTGCCGGCGGCGGCGAACTGGCCGACATCGCTGCGCAGGTCGGTGATCAGCCCGGCGGAGCGGGC
>JAIERF010000283.1 GCA_019747075.1 Pseudomonadaceae bacterium | reverse complement strand
CAGGAGCAGAAAGAGTTGTCCCTGCAGGCGATGATCGCCTGGGAGCTGCAAAACCTGCCGGAAGACCAGCGCACCGGTTACATGGGTGAGCAAGCCTGTGAGTCCCATGCCGAGCCGATTCCCAATCTGCTGTTCAAGACCACGGACACCCTGCACTGATGCTTGAGCTTGGGCGCGGTGCCCTGAGCAAGATGGGCACCCGGCTGGAGCAGCCGGTGCAGTACAGCTTGCGGCTGGGCGAGCAGGATCTGGACCTCAATGCGTTGCTGGGGCAGGGCGTGCGCCTGGAGTACCTGGGCGCAATTCATTGCAGCCATTGCGGGCGCAAGACTAAAAAGAGCTTCAGTCAGGGCTACTGCTATCCGTGCTTCAGCAAGCTGGCGCAGTGCGACACCTGCATCATGAGCCCGGAGCGCTGCCACTATGCGGCCGGCACCTGTCGTGAGCCGGCCTGGGGCGAGCAGTTTTGCATGACCGATCATGTGGTCTATCTGGCCAACTCCTCCGGAGCTAAGGTCGGCATCACGCGGGCCACCCAGGTGCCGACCCGCTGGATCGATCAGGGCGCGACCCAGGCCTTGCCGATCATGCGCGTCGCGACTCGTCAGCAATCCGGGCTGGTGGAAGACGTGCTGCGCAGTCAGGTCACCGATCGCACCAACTGGCGCGCCATGCTCAAGGGTGAGGCGGCACCGCTGGACCTGGCGCAGTTGGCCGGGGAAATCTTCCAGGCTTGCCAGGATGGGATCACCACCCTGCAAGAGCGCTTTGGCCTGCAGGCGATTCAGCCCCTCAGCGATCTTGCGGTGGTGGACATTGCCTACCCTGTGTTGGCTTATCCCGCCAAAGTGGCCAGTTTTGATCTGGAAAAAACGCCCGTCGTCGAGGGCACGCTGCAGGGGATCAAGGGCCAGTACCTGATCTTCGATACTGGCGTGATCAATATTCGTAAATTCACGGCCTACCAACTCGCCGTGCATCAGCTCTAGAGGCCAGCAGCTATGCGTACCGAACAGCCGAAAATGATCTACCTCAAGGACTATCAGGCCCCTGACTACCTGATCGACGAGACCAACCTGACATTCGAGCTGTACGAGGACCATACGCTGGTGCACGCGCAACTGGTCATGCGGCGCAACCCGGCCCGTGGTGCCGACTTGCCGCTGCTGGTGCTGGACGGCCAGCAGCTGGAGTTGCTGGCCCTGGCGCTGGATGATGTTGAGCTGCAGCCTGACGATTATCAGCTGAGCGATAGCCACTTGAGCCTGCAACCGGGCAGCGCCAGTTTCACCCTCAACAGCACGGTGCGCATCCACCCGGAAAGCAACACGGCGCTGGAAGGCTTGTACAAATCCAGTGGCATGTTCTGTACCCAGTGCGAGGCCGAGGGGTTCCGCAAGATCACCTATTACCTTGATCGCCCGGATGTGATGAGCCGCTTCACCACCAGCCTGAGTGCTTCCCAGCAGGACTATCCGGTGTTGCTGTCCAACGGCAACCCGATTGCCAGTGGCGTGGAAGAAGGCGGCCGGCATTGGGCGACCTGGCAGGACCCGTTTATGAAGCCGGCCTACCTGTTTGCCCTGGTGGCGGGCGATTTGTGGTGTATCGAAGATACCTTCACCACCATGAGCGCGCGTGAAGTGACACTGCGCATCTATGTGGAGCCAGAGAACGTCGACAAGTGCCAGCACGCCATGGACAGCCTGAAGAAATCCATGCGCTGGGATGAAGAGGTGTATGGCCGTGAGTACGACCTCGACATCTTCATGATCGTCGCGGTCAACGACTTCAACATGGGCGCCATGGAGAACAAGGGGTTGAATATCTTCAACTCGAGCTGCGTTCTGGCCCGCGCCGAAACTGCCACCGACGCCGCGCACCAGCGGGTCGAGGCGGTGGTGGCCCATGAATACTTCCACAACTGGTCGGGCAACCGCGTGACCTGCCGCGACTGGTTCCAGTTGTCGCTGAAGGAAGGCTTTACCGTGTTCCGTGACGCGGAGTTTTCCGCCGACATGAACTCGCGCACGGTCAAGCGCATCGAAGACGTCGCGTACCTGCGTACCCATCAGTTTGCCGAAGATGCCGGGCCGATGGCGCACCCGATTCGTCCCGATGCCTTTATGGAAATTTCTAACTTCTACACCCTGACCATCTACGAGAAGGGCTCTGAAGTGTTGCGCATGATTCACACCCTGCTGGGGGCTGAGCGCTTCCGTCAGGGTTCTGATCTGTACTTCAGTCGTCATGATGGTCAGGCCGTGACCTGCGACGATTTCGTCAAGGCCATGGAGGATGCCTCGGGCATCGATCTTAGCCAGTTCAAACGCTGGTACAGCCAGGCGGGTACGCCGCGCCTGGCGGTCAGCGAGCATTACGATGCAGCCGCGCAGACCTACACCCTGAGCTTTACCCAAAGCTGCCCGGCAACACCTGGCCAAGTCGAAAAACTGCCGTTTGTGATCCCGGTGGAGCTGGCGCTGTTGGATGCACAAGGGCAAGAGTTGCCACTGCGCCTGCAGGGCGAGGCGGCTGCCGTAGGGAGCGCGCGGGTGCTGTCGGTTACGCAAGCCGAGCAGAGCTTCACCTTCGTCGAGATCGGCGAACGGCCTTTGCCTTCCTTGCTGCGTGGCTTCTCGGCCCCGGTCAAGCTGAGCTTCCCCTACAGCCGTGACCAACTGATGTTCCTGATGCAGCACGACAGTGACGGCTTCAACCGCTGGGAAGCCGGGCAGCAACTGGCCGTGCAGGTGTTGCAAGAGTTGATTGCTCAGGTTCAGCGCGGTGAGGCGCTGGTACTTGATCAGCGCCTGGTCGAGGCCCTGCGGGTAGTGCTGACCAATGACACGCTGGACCCGGCCATGGTGGCGGAGATGCTGTCGTTGCCGGGTGAGGCCTATCTGACCGAAATCAGTGAAGTGGCGGATGTCGACGCCATCCACGCCGCGCGCGAGTTTGCCCGTCGGCAGCTGGCTGAGAGTCTGTTTGAGCCACTGTGGCAGCGCTATCAGGACAATCGCGTGGCTTCGCGCAGTACCGCCTATGTGGCGCAAGCCGAGCACTTTGCTCGCCGTAGCCTGCAGAACATCGCATTGTCCTATTTGATGTTGTGTGAGCGGCCGCAAGTGTTGGCCGCCTGCCTTGAGCAATACGGCGCCTGCGACAATATGACCGAGCGTCTTGGGGCGCTGGCGGTGCTGGTCAACTCGCCGTTTGAGACGGAAAAGAATCAGGCCCTGGCCGAGTTTGCCGAGCACTTCAAAGACAACGCGCTGGTGATGGATCAGTGGTTCAGCGTCCAGGCCGCCAGTGGCTTGCCGGGTGGCTTGCAGCGGGTCGAGGCGTTGATGGAGCACCCGGCCTTCACCATGAAGAACCCCAATAAGGTGCGTGCGCTGATTGGTGCCTTTGCCGGGCAGAATCTGATCAACTTCCATGCGGCCGATGGCTCGGGCTACCGCTTCCTGGCTGACCAAGTGATCAGCCTGAATGCCACCAATCCGCAGATCGCCTCTCGGCAACTGGCGCCGTTGACGCGCTGGCGCAAGTACGACAGCGCACGGCAGGTGCTGATGCAGGCGCAGCTACAACGCATCCTCAGTTCGGGCGAGCTCTCTGGCGATGTCTATGAGGTGTTGAGCAAGAGCCTGGCTTGAGCCTGATTCGGGATAGCTTTAAATCTCAAAAGTGTTACCTGTGCTCTTTTGGTAACACTTTTTGTTACCTGTCCGAAATGACAGGTTTGGGTCTAGCGAAAGCCTTGCTTATAGCGGCTTCATTTATGTTGACGGCGGATAAATTTACTGGACAGTTTTCAGTGCGGGTGTCGTCGCTACTGACAGAATGCGCCAGATCGTAGGACAAAACGCGCGTTTGAAAGCCGTAACCTGGCGACGCTGGATGATGGCTGTACAGTCACAAAATATTTGGCAGTTCACAGCGCCACGCATCAAATTATTTTGCATATTGGCATCATGCTTGCTCTTGTCAGAAGGTTAAGCTCGCCTGAAGCTGTTCTGGGTGGGGAAGGTTAGAGGGCCGTAGCTGCCCGCAAAGTCAAAAGGTCGTCAACCGTACGGCCAAGCAGGGTCTCTGGCATACCAGGGCTCAATAAAAGAAATGATCTGTCTGCGGAGTAAGATCTCGATGGAAATTAACGCCCGTAAGCCCCTGTTGCGCTTCGCCCCGGCGAAAGCAGGTTTTGCCTTGGCTGGTCTTCTGCCCTTGCTGGTTGCTGGTCAGGTGCAGGCTGTAGAGTTCAGCTTTGCTGATGACGAAATCGCAGGCTCCATCGACACTACAGTCTCCTACGGTCAGTTGTGGCGGGTTCAGGGTCAGGACAAGAACAACGATGACATCAATGCCAACGATGGCAATCGTAACTTCGATACCGGCTTGGTTTCCGAAGTCTTCAAGGTCACCACCGATGTGGAAGCGACCTATCAGAACTACGGCGCATTTGTGCGTGGTACTGCGTTCTATGACACGCAGATCATGGACAAGCGTAATGACTATTACGATGCGAACAATCCTGCGCAGCCGAGCCAGAGCTACCCGCGTGACAGCAGCTTCACCTACGAAACCCGTCATACCGCAGGTCGTAACGCAGAAATTCTCGATGCCTATGTTTATGGCAACTGGGATATTGCCGAGAAGCCGGTTACCGCGCGTCTTGGTAAGCAGGTGTTTAACTGGGGTGAGGGGCTGTTCTATCGGGGTGGCGTGAACACTACCAACCCGGTTGATGCCGCGAAATTCCGCCTGCCGGGCTCCGAGTTGAAGGAAGTACTGATTCCGGTTGAGGCATTCAACCTCAGCGTCGGCTTGACCGATAATCTATCGGCAGACGTTTTTTATCAGTTCAACTTTAAAGAAACTGCGGTTGATCCGGTTGGTACCTACTTCGCTGAGACCGATCTGTTTGCCGATGGCGGTAATACGGCGTATCGAGATTTTAGCGGTACCGCAGCGGAGGCTCTGATTCCTGCCTATACCGCGATTGGTAATGGTCAGGGAGCACTTGGTGCGTTGTTGCCAACGGCTAAGGCTGCAGGACTCTATCAGCAAGGCGTTAACTTCTCCGCTGGTAATGTCATGCGTGTTGCCAAGGTTGATAGCGACATTAATGCTAAGAATGATGGGCAGTTTGGTACATCGTTCAAATACATTGCAGAGGATTGGAATTCGACAGAGTTTGGTGCTTATTTTGTCAACTATCATGCCAAGGAACCCGTTATTTCAGCCAATTTGAATGGCTATACAGGTGTTGATTTGGCAGCGCTAACTCCTGTTATTGGTGGCGCGGCGGCCGGCGGCGCGGCCACGCTTGATGTGCTTGGTGCGGTGCGGGCGCAGCGCGAATACGTTGAAGACATTCGCATGCTGGGTTTGAGCTTCAACACCACCGTTGATGAGACTTCCGTGTTTGGTGAGTTGGCTTATCGTCCCAATAACCCTATTGGGATAGCCACAACCAATGACTTGATCGGTGATTTGATCTTACAAGGGTCGCAAATAGCGGATAACTCGGGCAGCACAGGCGTAAATAGCGGCACCGCTCTATTGGCCGGTGAGCGTATCGCTCGTGATGGTTCTGTTCACGATTACGTGCGAGTGGAGACTTTCAATTCTTCGCTTGGTGCAATTCAGAACTTCGGCCCTGTCTTGAGCTTCGACTCTCTTTTCGGTGTGGCTGAGTTGGCGTCCGAACACTATCGTGGCGACGATTTGAAATACACGGCGTTTGATGGCAGTACGCGTTATTACGCAGGCCGTTCGAATGGTGCTTATCTGAGTGGTTATGATCGCGACAGCCAGATCAACAAAAATGCTTACGGCTATACCTTGCTGTTGAACGGCACCTGGAACGATGTGTACGCCGGTGTAAACCTTTCCCCGTACGCCGTTTACAAGAGTGATTTCGAAGGTAACTCGAGCCAGACCGGTAACTTCATCGAGGGTCGTCAGGCCTATACCTTGGGCTTGCGTGCTAGTTACCTGAGCAGCCTGGAAGCCGAATTGGCCTACACCGAGTATTCCGGTGCCGGTGAAGATAACGTTTCCCGCGATCGCGACAATATCGGCGTTAACGTCAAATACTCGTTCTAACACCTAAATAGAAGAATGCCGAGGGTCTACGGGCCTTCGGTGGCTGAATCATCACGGAGAAATACGATGCTGAAAAAGCACACGCTGATGGGTGCCGCGATTGCGTTGGCACTGTCTGCTGGTAGCGTACTGGCGGCGGTCTCGCCTCAGGAAGCGGCCAAATTGGGCGCTTCGCTGACCCCTATGGGTGGCGAGAAAGCCGGTAACGCGGCGGGCACCATTCCGGCCTGGACCGGTGGTATCACCAGCAAGCCTGCGGGCTATACCAAGCCTGGCCAACACCATCCGGATGCCTTCCCAGAAGACAAGCCGCTGTACACCATCACCAAGGCCAACCTGGACCAGTACAAAGCCAACCTGACTCCAGGTGTGATTGCACTGTTCAATGCTTACCCGAACTCGTTCCGTCTGCCGGTCTACCCGACCCGTCGTTCGGGCTCGGCGCCGCAGTGGGTGTATGAAAACACCGCGAAGAACGCCGTAAACGCCAAGTTGGTTGAAGGTGGCAACGGTTTTGTTGACGCCTTCGGCGGTGTGCCGTTCCCGATCCCGCAAAATGGTGTCGAGGCACTGTGGAATCACGTTGCTCGCTATCGCGGCAGCTATATCGTGCGTCGTGCCTCGGAAGTGGCTGTGCAACGTAACGGTGACTACACCCCGGTAACCTCGCAGCAGGAAGCGCTGTTCCGCTTCTACAACCCTAAGGGTTCGGCTGCTGACTTGAACAACACCCTGTTCGATTACCTGTCGTTCACCAAGAGCCCGGCGCGTCTGGCCGGCGGTGCCGTGCTGGTGCACGAAACCCTCGACCAGGTTAAAGAGCCGCGTCAGGCGTGGGGTTACAACGCCGGTCAGCGTCGCGTACGTCGTGCACCGAACCTGGCCTACGACACGCCGATTTCCGCTGCCGATGGCCTGCGTACCGCGGATGACACCGATATGTTCAACGGTGCTCCGGATCGTTACGAGTGGAAGTTGGTCGGTAAGAAGGAAGTCTACATTCCTTACAACAACTACAAGGTCACGGCTGCTGGGGTGAAATACAAGGATCTGCTGCAAGTGGGTCACTTGAATCCTGACCTGACTCGCTGGGAATTGCACCGTGTGTGGGTGGTCGAGGGCAAGCTGAAAGCTGGCGCGCGTCACATCTACTCCAAGCGCGTGCTGTTCCTCGACGAGGATAGCTGGCAAGCTGCAGAAGTTGACCAATACGATGGCCGTGGCGATCTGTGGCGCGTTTCGGTTGCTTACCTGAAAAACTTCTACGAGCTGCCGACCACTTGGTCTGCGCTGGATGTGTTCCACGACCTGCAGGCCCGTCGCTACCATGTGCAGAACCTGGACAGCGAAGAGTCGGGCACTATCGACTTCAGCCAGCCGTTGCCGGATGACGGCTACTTCAAGCCGGCTGCCCTGCGTCGTCGCGGCACTCGTTAAGCGTTAGGTACAGTGAAAAGGCCGCTCATTCGTAGCGGCCTTTTTGTATGGCTAAACCGCTCTGGCACGCAGGCAGTAGTCCGGGCGGGTAACAAAACATAACGACACGCTGATTGTCAGGCGTTTCTATTGCTGGATAGGATAGGCGGTCTACTTATAAGGTAGCGCCACCTAATAACAATCAGGGGGAAAGGTGTATGAGTGAGCCCGTTTTGCGGCGCACCCAGTCTGGTGTTTGCGCGGCATTGATGCACACGCCAGCGTTCCGCTTCCACTCGCCACTGGCTAAAGCGATTTCGCTTTGCGGTGTGCTGTCGGTTTTGACATTTTCTGCCGCACCGGTATTGGCTGCTGATACTGCAGCCGCCACGGTGTATTCCATTGAGTCAGCCAAGGCTGTCGAAAGCCTGCTGCTGGATGTCGCCCATGCTGGCGCACGCCTGGTTGCTGTCGGTGACCGTGGTCATATTCTGTATTCGGATGACAACGGCGCTTCTTGGGCGCAGGCCAAAGTACCGACTCGGCAGATGCTGACCTCGGTGTTTTTTATCGATGACAAGAAGGGTTGGGTAACCGGTCACGATGCCTTGATTCTGGCGACCGAAGACGGCGGTGCGACCTGGACTGAACAGTTCATCGACCTGGAGCGCGAAGCGCCCTTGCTGGATATCTGGTTCAAGAATGCCGAACAGGGTTTTGCTGTCGGGGCCTATGGCGCCCTGCTGGAAACCACCGACGGCGGTGCGAACTGGGAAGATGTCAGTGACCGCTTGGATAACGAAGACCAGCACCACCTGAACGCGATTACTGAAGTTAAAGACTCCGGTCTGTTCGCCGTTGGCGAGATGGGCGGCATGTACCGTTCAGGCGACTGGGGACAAACCTGGGAAACCGTCGAAGGCCCATACGAGGGCTCGCTGTTTGGTGCCCTGGGTACCGGCGAATCGGGCGGCATCTTGGTGTACGGCTTGCGCGGGCACATGTTTCGCTCGGCTGACTTCGGCAAGACCTGGCAGCAAATCAATTTGAAGGGCGCCGCCGGCCGGTTGGATTTCGGCTTGTCTAATGGCGCTGTACTCAAGGACGGCTCTGTCGTCGTGGTGGGCCATGGTGGTAGCGTGCTGAAGAGCACCGACAAAGGCCATAACTTCGCGGTAATCAACCGTGCCGATCGTTTGTCTCTGTCCGGCGTCAGTGCGGATGAAAAGGGCAATTTGATCCTGGTAGGTCAGGGCGGCGTGCATGTCGCTTCGCCAACTGGCACCGCGCCACAACAATAAGCCGGGCTTGATAGGGTATATACGCGATGAGTAACCATCACCAGGACAAGGCGACCTTTCTAGAGCGCCTGATTTTCAACAATCGGCCGGCAGTGATTCTGATCTGTCTGCTGGTCAGTGTCTTTCTGGGCTATCAAGCACTGCAAGTACGGCCTTCGACCAGCTTTGAAAAGATGATTCCGCTGCAGCATCCATTCATTAAAAACATGATGGAGCACCGTAATGATCTGGCCAACCTTGGCAACAGCGTGCGTATTTCCGTTGAAGCCGTAGACGGCGATATTTTCTCCAAGGAGTACATGGAGACCCTGCGGCAGATCAACGATGAGGTGTTCTACATCCCTGGTGTTGATCGTTCAGGGCTTAAGTCGCTGTGGACGCCAAACGTGCGCTGGAGCGAAGTGACCGAGGAGGGCTTTGCCGGTGGTGAAGTGATTCCGCAGACCTACAATGGCACGGCGGACAGCCTCAATGAGCTGCGTAACAACGTGCTCAAGTCGGGTCAGGTTGGCCGCTTGGTGGCTAACAACTTCAAGTCGAGCATTGTCGATGTGCCGCTGCTGGAGTCGTTCCCCGACCCGGAAGACCAAGGCAAGTTGATCAAGATCGACTATCAGCAGTTCTCCCATTTGCTGGAAGAGAAAATCCGGGTCAAATTCGAGGCCCAGAACCCCAATGTGAAAATTCACATTGTCGGTTTTGCCAAGAAGGTCGGTGACCTGAT
>JAIERF010000101.1 GCA_019747075.1 Pseudomonadaceae bacterium | reverse complement strand
AGTACCTGTGGATGGCGCAGATGCTGCGCAACTGCACCGCCAGCCGTTACGCGGTGAACAAGGAGCGCATGGTGCGCTTGTCCGAGTACAGCCGCGACTGCCTGGATGAGTTGCGCGCCGAAACCGGCATCAGCTACGAGGGTCGCACCCTGGGCACCACCCAGTTGTTCCGCACCCAGGCGCAACTGGACGGCGCCGCCAAGGACATCGCCGTATTGCAGCAATCCGGCGTGCCTTATGAATTGCTCGACCGCGCCGGCATTGCCCGTGTGGAGCCGGCTTTGGCTGCTGTCACCGACAAGCTGGCCGGTGCGTTGCGTCTGCCCAACGACCAGACTGGCGATTGCCAGATGTTCACCCAGAAGCTGGCCGAGATGGCCAAGCAGTTGGGCGTGGAATTCCGCTTCGGGCAGAACATCCAGCGCCTGGATGCCGTCGGTGATCGCATCAACGGCGTGTGGATCGACGGCAAGTTGGAGCAGGCTGATCACTACGTGCTGGCGCTGGGCAGCTACTCGCCGCAGCTGCTCAAGCCGCTGGGCATCAAGGCGCCGGTGTACCCGCTGAAGGGCTACTCGCTGACTGTGCCGATCACCAACGCCGCGATGGCGCCGACCTCGACCATTCTCGACGAGACCTACAAGGTCGCCATTACCCGTTTCGACAACCGCATCCGTGTGGGTGGCATGGCGGAAATTGCCGGTTTCGACCTGGACCTTAACCCGCGTCGGCGCGAGACCCTGGAAATGATCACCAGTGATCTTTATCCGCAGGGCGGCGATCTGGCCCGCGCCGAGTTCTGGACCGGTCTGCGTCCGGCCACGCCGGACGGCACGCCGATTGTCGGTG
The DNA here is from genome assembly GCA_019747075.1 of Pseudomonadaceae bacterium. Taxonomy (GTDB): domain Bacteria; phylum Pseudomonadota; class Gammaproteobacteria; order Pseudomonadales; family Pseudomonadaceae; genus Aquipseudomonas. The sequence goes on along the minus strand of JAIERF010000101.1, from coordinate 8,669 downwards.
CCACCGGCTTCCGTAACTTGTTTCTGAATACCGGCCACGGCACGCTGGGCTGGACCATGGCCTGCGGCTCGGGCCGCTTGCTGGCCGATTTGATGGCGAAAAAACGTCCGCAGATCAGCGCCGAAGGCCTGGATATTTCCCGCTACAGCACTGCCAAAGAGAGCCGCAAGCATGCCCATCCAGCGCCTGCACACTGAGAAGCGTTACAGCGAAATCGTCATCCATAACGGCACCGTCTACTTGGCGGGGCAGTTGGCAGACGATTACGCCGGCGACATCGCCGAACAAACCCGGCAGACCCTGGCCAACATCGACCGCCTGCTGGCCGAGGCCGGCAGCGACAAGGCGCACATTCTGTCGCTGACGATCTACCTCAAGGACATGGCCGACTACGCCGCGATGAATGCGGTGTGGGATGCCTGGGTCGCCGAGGGCGCCGCGCCTGGGCGTGCCTGTGTCGAAGCCAAACTCTATGACCCGCGCGTTCTGGTCGAGATGATGGTGGTGGCCGCGCAGCGCTGAGGTTTGCCAGAGGCTCGGCGTTTGGCGCCGGGCCTTGTTCGTGTCTGACGGGCCGGCACTGGCCGACAATTATTCCTCTGGTTGCGCGCGGCAGGCGCGTGGCCATTTATTCACACTGAGAACTCCATGCGTCCCGCCCAAGCCCTGATTGATCTCGCTGCCTTGCGTCACAACTACCAACTGGCCCGCCAGTGCTCGGGCGGTAAAGCCCTGGCGGTGGTTAAGGCCGATGCTTACGGGCACGGTGCGGTGGTGTGCGCTCAGGCGCTGCAGGCCGAGGCCGACGGTTTTGCCGTGGCCTGTATCGAAGAGGCGCTGGAGTTGCGCGCGGCTGGCATTGATCAGCCGATTCTGCTGCTGGAAGGTTTTTTCGAGGCCAGCGAGCTGGCGCTGATCGACCAGCACCAGCTCTGGTGTGTGGTGCATTCGCTGTGGCAGCTGGACGCTATCGAACAGGCACGCTTGAACCGGCCGCTGCGGGTCTGGCTGAAGCTGGATTCCGGTATGCACCGGGTGGGCCTGTTTCCCGAGCAATATCAGGCCGCCTACCAGCGCCTGCAGGCCAGCGGCAAGGTCGACAAAATCGTGCTGATGACCCACTTCGCTCGCGCCGACGAGCTGGACTGCACGCGTACCGAGGAGCAACTGGCGGTGTTCAATGCCGCCCGTGAGGGGCTGCAGGCGGAAGTCAGCCTGCGCAACTCGCCAGCGATTCTCGGTTGGCCGCAGGTGCCGAGCGACTGGGTGCGCCCGGGCATCATGCTGTATGGCGCCACCCCATTTGAACAGGTGCAGGCCTTGGCCGCGCAACTCAAGCCGGTGATGACCCTGCAATCGAAAATTATCAGCGTGCGCGAACTGCCGGTCGGTGAGCCAGTCGGTTATGCCGCACGTTTCGTTGCTGAGCGGCCGACCCGCGTCGGCGTAGTCGCCATGGGTTATGCCGACGGCTACCCGCGCCATGCGCCGACGGGCACGCCGGTGGCGGTGGATGGCCAATTGACGCGAATCATCGGCCGGGTGTCGATGGACATGCTCACCGTCGATCTCACCGATCTGCCGCAAGCCGGCCTCGGCAGCCGGGTCGAATTATGGGGCGCGCAGGTGCTGGCCAGCGACGTGGCGGCTCAGGCGCAGACCATTCCGTACCAGATTTTCTGCAATTTGCGTCGGGTGCCACGCCTCTATTCCGGGCAGTAGGAGCGAGGGCGGGAGAAACTGCGGCAACAGTGTTGTAAATACTGAACACTGTTGCCATGATACGGCCACTTTCCGCTCAAATTCCCAGAGGTACTCCAACATTGGACGTCGGTGTTCGGCTGCAGTCGATTCGCAAAAGCAAGGGTCTTTCCCAGCGTGAACTCGCCAAACGGGCAGGGGTCACCAACAGCACTATTTCGATGATCGAGAAGAACAGCGTAAGCCCTTCGATCAGTTCATTGAAAAAGGTTCTGGCCGGTATTCCCATGTCCTTGGTGGAGTTTTTCTCCATTGAATTTGAACAAGACAGCAGCCCCCAGATTGTCTACAAGGCTGATGATCTGATTGACCTCTCCAGCGGCACGGTGAGCATGAAGCTGGTCGGTACACCTCATCAGGTGCGCGCTTTGTCGTTCCTCGACGAGACTTACCCACCGGGCGCCGATACCGGTGACGAGATGCTCAATCACGAAGGCGAAGAGGCCGGCGTGCTGGTGGATGGCCGCCTGGAGCTGACCGTAGGCAGCGAAATCTTCATTCTCGAAAGTGGCGACAGCTACTATTTCGAAAGCACCAAGCCGCACCGTTTCCGTAATCCCTTCGATCAGCCGGCGCGGCTGATCAGTGCTACTACGCCGGCGAACTTCTAAGTCGGCTGGCCTCCTGGCAGCCGTCTAGTACGGCTGCTAGGAAAATAACCCTGCGACATCTTGGGTTGTTTCAGTGCCGCGGATGAACCGTTATACTCCCGCCGCCCGCGAAACCCGTGGCCGCGGGCCTGACTAGCCACGATGAGGGTGTACGAGTGAACCTGATCAAGAAACTCCTGGCGGCACCTGTTGCCGTATTGGCCCTGTGGGCGGTTAGCGCTCAGGCCGCGACTGTTGAAGAACTTTCGCCAAAATCGGCCAAGTACGCCGAAATCGCCGAGCGCCTGCAGCCCGTTGGCCAGGTCTGCGTAAGCGGTCAAGAGTGCAAGGGCGTTGGCGCCGTTGCAGTTGCCGCTGGCGGCGCCGCTATGTCGGCTGACGACGTGGTTGCCAAGTACTGTGGCGCTTGCCACACCGCTGGCGTGCTCGGTGCACCGAAAATCGGTGACGCTGCCTGGAAAGTCCGCGCCAGCGCCAAAGGCGGTGTCGACGGCCTGCTGAAGTCGGCGATTGCCGGCATCAACGCCATGCCGCCGAAAGGCACCTGCGCCACCTGCTCGGATGACGAGCTGAAAGGCGCAATCAAGAAGATGTCCGGCCTGTAATAGCGCTGCGACAGACAAAAAAACCGCCTTCGGGCGGTTTTTTTGTGGCTGCGGTTTGTGGGGGCGGTGCGGTTGCGGACGACTCAATCAGCCGACTTTTGCTGGCTGTCGTTGCGCGACGTTAAAAATGACTCCCGGTCATTGTTTATGGCCTGCCATCCCTGGCGGCCACCCTGCGGGCCGTCGCAAGCGACGTTAAAAAGAGCTCCCGGCTATTTTTTCAGCAGGGCGCGCATATTGGCCAGGGCCGAGTTGCCGGTGGCGGCTTTGACCTCGGGCGGGGCGTCTTCCTGGCCTTCCCATACCAGGTCTTCGGGCGGCAGTTCATCGAGGAAGCGGCTCGGGCTGCAGTCGCTGATTTCGCCGTATTGCTTGCGCTTGGCGGCGAAGGTCATGGTCAGGTTGCGCTTGGCGCGGGTGATGCCGACGTAGGCCAGGCGCCGCTCTTCCTCGACGGTGTCGGCCTCGATGCTGGAGCGGTGCGGGAGGATTTCTTCTTCCACACCAAGGATATACACCGAGGGAAATTCCAGGCCCTTGGAGGCGTGCAGGGTCATCATCTGCACGCCTTCGGCGCCGTCTTCTTCTTCCTGCTGGCGTTCGAGCATGTCGCGCAGGACCAATTTGCCGATGGCGTCCTCGATGGTCATGTCGCCGTCTTCGTCTTTCTCCAGGGTGTTCTTCAGCGCCTCGATGAGGAACCAGACGTTGCCCATGCGCGCGTCCGCGACCTTGTCGTTGGAGGCGTTCTGGCGTAGCCAGTTCTCGTAATCGATGTCCATCACCATGCTGCGCAGTGCGGCGATTGGGTCGTTCTCGGCGCATTGCCGGCGCACCCCGTCCATCCAGCGCTTGAAGCGTTGCAGGCGTTCGCTGTAGCGGCTGTCGAGGTGTTCGCCGAGGCCGACTTCGTCGCTGGCGTTGTACATGCTGATCTTGCGCCCGGTGGCGTAGTTGCCGAGTTTTTCCAGGGTCGTGGAGCCGATCTCGCGGCGCGGTACGTTGATCACCCGTAGGAAGGCGTTGTCGTCGTCCGGGTTGACCAGCAGACGGAAGTAACTCATCAGGTCCTTCACCTCCTGGCGGGCGAAGAAGCTGGTGCCGCCGCTGAGGCGATAGGGAATCTGATGGTGCTGCAACTTCAGCTCCATCAGCTTGGCCTGGTAGTTGCCGCGGTAGAGGATCGCGAAGTCGCTGTACGGGCGCTCGGTGCGCAGGTGTTCGGTGAGGATTTCCAGGGCCACCCGTTCGCACTCGGCGTCTTCGTTGCGGCAGCGGATCACGCGGATCTCGTCGCCCACGCCCATCTCGCTCCACAGCTGTTTCTCGAAGGCGTGGGGGTTGTTGGCGATCAGGGTGTTGGCGCATTTGAGGATGCGGCTGGTGGAGCGGTAGTTCTGCTCCAGCATCACCACCTTCAGCGACGGGTAGTCGTCTTTCAGCAGCATCAGGTTTTCCGGCCGCGCGCCGCGCCAGGCGTAGATCGACTGGTCATCGTCGCCGACCACGGTGAACTGGTTGCGCATGCCCACCAGCAACTTCACCAGCAGGTACTGGCTGGCGTTGGTGTCCTGGTATTCGTCGACCAGCAGGTAGCGGATGCGGTTCTGCCATTTTTCCAGGATGTCGGGGTTGTCCTGAAACAGCTTCACCGGCATCAGGATCAGGTCGTCGAAGTCCACCGCGTTGTACGCCTTGAGCGTGCGCTGGTAGTGCAGGTAGACGATGGCGGCGGTCTGTTCCTTGGGGTTGCGCGCGTTGGCCAGGGCCTCCTCGGGCAGGATCAGGTCGTTCTTCCAGCTGCCGATGTAGTTCTTCACCTCATCGGTGCCGTCGTCGCCGGCGTATTCCTTCTGCATGATGTCCGACAGCAGCGCCTTGATATCGCCCTCGTCGAAGATCGAGAAACCCGGCTTGTAGCCCAGCGCCGCGTATTCCTTGCGGATGATGTTCATCCCCAGGTTGTGGAAGGTCGACACCGTCAGGCCGCGCGCCTCGGGGCCCTTGAGCAGGCTGCTGACGCGCTCTTTCATTTCCCGCGCGGCCTTGTTGGTAAAGGTCATGGCGACGATATGCTGGGCGCGGATGCCGCACTGCTGCACCAGGTAGGCGATCTTGCGGGTGATCACGCTGGTCTTGCCGGAGCCGGCGCCGGCGAGCACCAGAAGCGGGCCGCCGACGTAGTTCACGGCTTCCTGCTGCCGGGGATTGAGTCGGGACATCGTAGGCTCGGGCTCGGGAAAAGAAGGGCGGGCATTTTAACAGGCTCGCGGGGCCAGCAGGGGCCGCTGGGCCATTGCCAGGCAATCGCGCAGATTGCGCAGTGGTTGGCGCTTTATGGGCAAATAAGCACGTTGGTGCCGATTGGCGGCGGTTGCCCCGCCTGGCGCTTTGCCGCAAGCTCTGGCTCGCGGCACAGGGACGTGCAACGAAGATGACGCCGATAACGGCGCAAGTAAGCCAGGGGGGCTGTCACGACTCTTACCTGGGGAGGTTGTTTGTCCGCGCTTGTTGAACCCTTGCGGTTAGTCCTGTTGGCTGAGACTGAATGGTCGTCGCTATTGCGCGATTGCCTGCAGGCGCTTGGCAATCCCGCCGCATTGATTACCGCACCTTCCTGGGAGGCGGCCTGCAGCCTGTTCGATGAGCAGGAACATGGCCTGTTGCTGAGTACCCCGGCGAACTTGCCGGCACCCGGACGCTGTCGTTTGCCGACCGTGTTACTGCTGGAACAGGAGCCGGCCGAGGCGCCCGCCGGGGTCACTGACTGGCTGGTACGCGACAGCCTGACCGGCGATGTGTTGCGCCGCTGCCTGCGCTATGTGGGCAAGCACGGCCAGTTGCAGAACACCGTGCAGCGCCTGACGGAGCAGGACCCGCTGACCGCCATCGCCAATCGCCAGGGTTTTCACACCCTGTTGCGCGCCCGCCTGAGCGAGTTCGCCGGCCGTGGCCTGGCCATGGCGCACCTAGACCTGGACAACTTTCGCCACGCCAATGACACCCTCGGTTACCAAGCCGGTGACCATCTGATCCTGCAAGTGGTGGCGCGCCTCAAGGGCGAGCTGGAGGCCTGCGATCAACTGGCGCGGCTGGGCAGCGATGAGTTCGCCCTGCTGTTGGATATTCGCCGTGATCCGGGGCGTGCTCTGCGCATCGTCGGGCAGATCACCGAGGCCCTGGCCGAGCCGTATTGGGTCGATGGCGAGAGCCTGTTGATCGGCTGCAGCCTGGGTGTGGCCGAGGCCAGTGAGGGCGTCAGTGCCGACCTGCTGATGTGGCATGCACACATCGCCATGCAGCAGGCCAAGCGCACCCAGGGCTGCAATTTCAGTGTATATGACGAGCGCCACAGCCGCGGCGCGCGCAACCGTGCCGACCTCGAAGGCGAGCTGCGCCGGGCCCTGCGCCGCGACGAGCTGGAGCTGCATTACCAGCCGCGGCTGTGCCTGCAAAGCGGTGAAGTGGTGGGCCTGGAGGCCTTGGTGCGCTGGCGGCATGCCGAGCGCGGGCTGCTGACCCCGGATGAATTTATTCCCCTGGCGGAAGAGAGCGGGTTGATCGTGCCGCTCGGCTACTGGGTGATCGCCCGTGCCCTGCGCGACATGCAGTGGCTGCGCGGACGCGGTCTGCCGGCCCTGCACATGGCGGTCAATCTGTCGTTTCGCCAGTTTCAGGACAGCCAGTTGCTGCCGACCCTCACCCGGCTGATTGCCGACCGTGGCGTCGACGCCCAGTGGCTGGAGTTCGAACTCACCGAAACCGCGGTGATGCGCCGCAGCGATCAGGTGCAGCAGACCATGGATGGCCTCGGTCAGCTGGGGGTGCGCTTCTCCCTGGATGACTTTGGTACCGGCTTCTCCTCGTTCGTGCACCTGAACAACCTGCCGATCACCCTGCTCAAGGTCGACAAGAGCTTTGTCGGCGGCATGGGCGCGGAGCCAGCCAGCTATCGGCTGGTGCAGGCGATGATCAACCTGGGTCACAACCTGCATCTGCAGGTGGTCGCCGAGGGGGTGGAGACGCCCGAGCAATTGGCCTTGCTGCGCCAGTTCGGCTGCGACCAGGTGCAGGGTTACCTGATCAGCAAGCCGCTGCCGCTCAGCGAATTGGCGCGCTTCCTGGTCTTCGGCCGGCATCAGACGCTGTTGGCCGGCTTGTCGTCCTGAGTCGATTTACACCCTACGACAGACAAATCGTTGCCGGCTGCGGCCTTAGTAGGCGCGCAGTCTTGGCTTCGAAGCTGAGGGTCAAGCCGATGGCGGCGCTGGCCAGGCCGATGGCCAGCCCCCACCACACCCCTTCGGCGCCCCAGCCGAGGGTGAAGGTCAGTAGCCAGGCGGCTGGTGCGCCAATCCCCCAATAGCAGAACAGCCCTACCAGCAGCGTGGTGCGGGCGTCCTTGAGGCCGCGAATGGCGCCCATGGCAATGGTCTGCAGGCCGTCGAACAGCTCGAACCAGGCGGCAATCGCCAGCAGGCTGACGGCCAGTTCGATGATCGCTTGGTTGCCGGCATCGGCGCGGTCGAGAAACAGGCCGATCACCCAGTGTGGCGCCAGCCAGAACAGCAAGGCAAAGCCCAGCATGCACGTTGCGCCCAGGCCGATGGCCAGGCGCCCGGTTTGGCGTGCCGCGTGCCAGTGTTGGGCGCCATAGTGCTTGCCGATACGCAGGCTGGCGGCGTAGGAAATCCCCACCGGCACCATAAACACAACGTACACCGCCTGGATGGCGATCTGGTGGGCGGCCAACTGGTTGCTGCCCAGCGCGCCCATGCACAGGGCGGCAACGAAGAACAAACCCGACTCGACCACGTAGGTGCCGCCGATTGGCAGGCCCAGGCGCAGGTTTTCCGCCAGGTTGCGCCGGGTCGGCCGCAGCAGCCCGGTTAGCAATGGCCACGGCCGGTAGAACGGCTGCCAGCGAATATGCAGCGCCAGCAGCAGGGCCATGCCGTTCATGACGATGGCGGTGACCAGGCCGATGCCGGCCAGACCAATTTGCGGCAGACCGAATAGGCCTTTGATCAGCGCGTAATTGAGCACGAAGTTGAGCAGGGCGCCGCCCAGGCTGATGGCCAGTACGGGACCGGGCCGGCCGAGGGCGCTGGTGAAACCGCGCAGGGCCATAAACAACAGATAGCCGGGCAGGGCGAACACCAGACTGTGTAGGAACGTCATGGCGCCGCTGATGTTCTCGGCCTGCTGGCCGGCCAGTTGTAGCAGCGGCTCCATCCACCACAGCAGGATGCCCGCCAGCAGGGCCAGGCCGGAGGCAACCCAGATGCCGGCCTGGGTCATGTGCCGCACCCCCTCGCCATCGCCGGCGCCGTGGCGGATCGCCACCAGATTGCCGACGGCAGCCATCACTCCGACGCAGAAGATCGACACCAGGTTGTAGCTGGCCGCGCCGAGTGCCCCGGCGGCCAGAGCGGCAGGGCCGAGCAGACCCATCATCACCGTGTCGGTGAACACCATCAGTACGTGGGCCAGTTGCGCGGCCACCAGCGGGCCGGCCAGGCGCAGGAGGGCTGAGAGTTCATGGCGGGTGCTGTTAGACATAAGCTGTGATCATCATTCAGGCGCTGCCTAGGGTCTGTTGCCGTTTCATTCGTGGCCGCGCCGGAGCCTGTTTTTGCGCGAGGCAAGGCGCGAGGAGCGTGATTTGGTTGTTCCAAATAAGCGACGAGTA
>JAIERF010000069.1 GCA_019747075.1 Pseudomonadaceae bacterium | reverse complement strand
CCGCCGTATACGGAACCGTACGTACGGTGGTGTGAGAGGACGGCGGATGTAAATCCGCCTCCTACTCGATCTGCAGAAAAGTTGCGGCTATGCACGCAGCTCTTCGCGGTCCAGACCGCTCCCACGGATCGTGCAGGCGCCTCGGTCCCCCGGTCCCGTCAGGAGGCCGAGTGGAGGTGCTGTGCAGAGGGGCGTTTGGCAGGGATGCCAAACGAGGAACGATGGGCCAGGGACGGCCCACCGTGACGACCCTCGGAGCAGTGCCGGAGCGAGGGAAGTTTCGCGCAGCGAAACCCGGATGCCGGGTGCGCTTTCTCTTTGGTTACTTTCTCTTTCGCGCAAGCAAAGAGAAAGTGACTCGCCGTAAGGGCGAAACCGGTAGTGGCTAAGTTCGCAGCACTTAACCTGTGCATAGCGTTTTATTGCCGGCAGCGCGTAGCCCGGATGCAATCCGGGATCGGCTGCTATGGTGAACATGCCCCGGATTGCATCCGGGCTAACGCCTTGCGCCTGCCAGCCTGTGGCCGATTCCTACCAATGCCAGCACGGCATCCTCCCAAAGTACCATTCTGTCTCTGGCCCGGCAGGCGCATAACTAGCACTACCGGAATTCGCCGGTTGTACAAGAAGAGGACCGCGCCATGTGGACTAAACCCGCCTTCACCGATATGCGCATTGGTTTCGAAGTCACCATGTACTTCGCCAATCGTTGATCCGCTTTGCCCCGGCCCTGCCGGGGCATCTCACCCGGAATTCACCATGCATATCCAGATTCTCGGTTCCGCCGCCGGTGGCGGCTTTCCCCAGTGGAACTGCAATTGCCGCAACTGCCGCGGTGCCCGTGACGGCAGCGTGCGCGCTCAGCCGCGCAGCCAGTCTTCGATTGCCCTCAGCGACAACGGTGTGGACTGGATTCTGTGCAATGCCTCGCCGGATATCCGTGCTCAGCTGGAGTCGTTCCCGGCCCTGCAGCCGGCGCGCAAGCTGCGCGACACGGCCATCGGCGCGATCATACTGCTGGACAGTCAGATTGATCACACCACCGGCCTGCTGACCCTGCGTGAAGGCTGTCCGCACCAGGTCTGGTGTACCGAGATGGTGCATCAGGACCTCAGCAGCGGCTTCCCCCTGTTTCCTATGCTCAGCCACTGGAACGGCGGCCTGCAGCACAACCTGATCGAGCTGGGCGGCACGCCGTTCCAGATTCCGGTCTGCCCCAATTTGCGTTTTACCGCCATTGCCCTGCGTAGCAGTGCGCCGCCGTATTCGCCGCACCGTGGCAACCCGCACCCCGGCGACAACATCGGCCTGTTTATCGAAGACCTGCGCACCGGTGGCAGCCTGTTCTACGCGCCGGGCCTGGGCCAGGTCGACGCTGAACTGCTGGCCTGGATGGGGCGCGCCGATTGCCTGCTGGTGGACGGAACCCTCTGGCGCGACGACGAGATGCGCGTCTGTGAAGTGGGCGACAAGCTCGGCAGCGAGATGGGTCACCTGCCGCAGAGCGGCCCCGGTGGCATGATCGAGGTGCTCGACGGCCTACCGGCCAAACGTAAGATTCTGATTCACATCAACAACACCAACCCGATCCTCGATGTTGATTCGCCCGAGCGTGCCGAGCTGGCCGCCCATGGCATCGACGTGGCGTGGGACGGTATGAGCATTCAGCTGTAAGGAGCCCGGCCATGAGCCAGATCGCCATGAGCCCTGCCGAGTTCGAGCAGGCGCTGCGCGCCAAGGGCGCCTACTACCACACCGAGCATCCGTTCCACCGGGCGATGTACGCGGGCACGGCCAGCCGTGCGCAGATCCAGGGCTGGGTGGCCAACCGCTTTTACTACCAGGTGAGCATTCCGCTCAAGGATGCGGCGATCATGGCCAACTGCCCGGATCGCGACACCCGCCGCGAGTGGGTGCAACGCATCCTCGATCACGACGGCGCACCGGGTGAGGAGGGCGGCATCGAGGCCTGGCTGCGCCTGGCCGAGGCCGTGGGCTTGCCGCGCGAGCAGTTGTTGTCCCAGGAGCTGGTGCTGCCGGGCGTGCGTTTTGCCGTCGATGCTTACGTTAATTTCGCCCGTCGGGCCAGTTGGCAGGAGGCCGCGAGCAGCTCGCTGACCGAGCTGTTCGCCCCGCAGATCCACCAGTCGCGCCTGGATGCCTGGCCGCAGCATTACCCGTGGATCGACGCCAGCGGCTACGACTACTTTCGCAAGCGTCTGAAAGAAGCGCGCCGGGATGTCGAGCACGGTCTGCGTATCACCCTGCAGCACTACACCACCTACGCGGCCCAGCAGCGCATGTTGGAAATCCTCCAGTTCAAGCTGGATGTGCTGTGGAGCATGCTCGACGCCATGAGCATGGCCTACGAGCTGGATCGCCCGCCGTACCACACGGTGACCCAGGCGCGCGTCTGGCACCGGGGGATTGCCCTATGAACGAGATATCCATCGAGCAGGTGCCGCGCCTGCGTCGCGGCTTTCGCCTGCAGTGGGAGCCGGTGCAAAACTGCCATGTGCTGCTCTACCCGGAAGGCATGATCAAACTCAACGACAGCGCCGGGGAAATTCTCCAGCAGATCGATGGCCAGCACAGCGTGGCGCAGATCATCAGCGAACTGTGCGGGCGCTTCCCCAATGTGCCGGGGATCGATGAAGACATTCTGGCGTTTATGGAGGTAGCCAGTGCTCAATTCTGGATCGAACTCCACTGAAGCCGAGCGCCAGGTGCCGTTAGCTGGGCCGCCGCTGTGGCTGCTGGCCGAGCTGACCTATCGCTGCCCGTTGCAGTGCCCGTACTGTTCCAATCCGTTGGACTTCGCCCAGCAGGGCGCGGAGTTGAGCACCGCCGAATGGATTGAGGTATTCCGTCAGGCCCGCGAGTTGGGCGCTGCGCAACTGGGCTTTTCCGGTGGTGAACCGCTGGTACGCCAGGACCTCGCCGAACTGATCAAGGCCGCCCGCGATCTGGGCTACTACACCAACCTGATCACCTCCGGCATCGGCCTCACCGAAGCGCGCATCGCCGAGTTTGCCGAGGCGGGCCTGGACCATATCCAGATCAGCTTTCAGGCCGCCGACGAGGAGGTCAACAACCTGCTGGCGGGCTCGAAGAAGGCCTTCGCCCAGAAGCTGGCCATGGCCCGCGCGGTCAAGGCCCATGGCTACCCGATGGTGCTGAACTTTGTCACCCATCGGCACAATATCGACAACATCGAGCGGATCATCGAACTGTGCCTGGAGCTGGAGGCCGACTTCGTCGAGCTGGCCACCTGCCAGTTCTACGGCTGGGCCGAGCTCAACCGCGCAGGCCTTTTGCCGACCCGTGAGCAGCTGCAGCGCGCCGAGCGCATCACCAACGAGTGGCGGGCCAAGCTGGCGGCGGAAAATCACCCGTGCAAGCTGATCTTCGTCACCCCGGACTATTACGAGGAGCGCCCCAAGACCTGCATGAATGGCTGGGGCAATCTGTTTCTCGACATCACCCCGGACGGCACCGCCTTGCCGTGCCACAGTGCGCGGCAATTGCCGGTGCAATTTCCCAATGTGCGTGAGCACAGCATCCGCCACATCTGGCATGAGTCGTTCGGCTTCAACCGCTTTCGCGGCGACGACTGGATGCCCGAGCCGTGCCGCTCCTGCGACGAAAAGCACAAGGACCTCGGCGGCTGTCGCTGTCAGGCCTTTATGCTCACCGGCGATGCCAGCAATGCCGACCCGGTGTGCAGCAAGTCGCCCCATCACGGCGTGATCCTGCAGGCGCGCCTGGAGGCCGAGCAGGCCCACGCCGGGCCGCAGGCGTTGCAGTTTCGCAACGACAAGGCCTCGCGACTGATCGCCAAGGGCTAAGCATGCCGGACTCGACGCAGCCCTACGGCTTCTGGCCGAGTGCTTGGACTAGTGCTGATGCGGCTGCTGCCAGCCGCGACTTTGCCGAGCTACGGGTGGGGCTCGGTGGCGTGCTGTGGTCGCAGTTCGATCCGGCCGATGGCCGCACGTGCCTGTGGCTCTGCCGTGCTGGCCAGGCGCGATGTCTGACGCCCGAGGCGTTTTCTCTGCGCAGCCGGGTGTATGAATACGGCGGTGGCGCTTTCTGTGTCGGCGACAGCGGTGTGGCCTTCGTCAATGAAGCCAATCAGCAGCTGTATTGGCAGGACTTGGCTGCGCCGCCGCGGGCGTTGACGGCGCGGGCGGATTGTCGCTATGGCGATTTGCAGTTCGACCCGCAGCGGCAGGCCGTGCTGGCGCTGGAGGAGCAGCACGGTCGTGAGGCGGTGCAGCATCACCTGGTGCGCATCCACGTGGCCGATGGCGCGCGCGAGGTGCTGGTCGAAGGCGCGGACTTTTACGCCGCGCCGACCCTGAGTGGTGATGGCCAGAGCCTCGCCTGGATCGAGTGGGATCGGCCGCAGCAGCCCTGGCTGGCGACGCGCCTGTGCGTCGCCGAGCTGGATCACGCCGGTCACTGCCAGAGCGTGCGGGTGCTGGCCGGGCAGGCAGCGGATGAATCCTTGCAGCAGCCGTGCTTCGATGACCACGGTCGCTTGCTGGTGCTCAGTGACCGCCAGGGTTTCTGGCAGCCGTGGCGTGAGGATCAGGCCGGGCAATTGCAGGCGCTGGCCTGTGCGGCGGCCGATCACGCCGCCGCGCCCTGGCAACTGGGCGCGCGTAACTACCTCGCGCTGGCCGATGGGCACTTGCTGCTGAGTTGGTGGGAGGCGGGTTTTGCCGTGCTCGCCGAGTCAGGCGCCGGGGCTGTGCAGCCGTTGGCTCGTGAGTACAGCCGCTTTCGCCAAGTGGCGGCGGATGCCGAGTATTTCTATCTGATTGCCGGTGCCGTCGATGGTCTCAGTGCCGTGCTGGCCATCGACCGGCGCAGCCAGCGTTGCCAGGTGCTGGCCGGTGGCGAGCGGCTGCTGCCAGTTGCCCAGGTGTCGCGGCCACAGGCGCTGCGCTTTGCGACGAGTGATGGTGAGACCTGCCATGGCTTTTTCTATCCGCCGCATAACCCCGCCTGCCGTGGGCCGGTGGCGAGCAAGCCGCCGCTGTTGGTGTTTGTCCACGGCGGGCCGACCTCGGCCTGTTACCCGACCTTCGACCCGCGCATCCAGTTCTGGACCCAGCGCGGCTTTGCCGTGGCGGACCTCAACTACCGCGGCAGCAGCAACTTTGGTCGCGCCTACCGGCTGCGCTTGCAGGGCGCCTGGGGCGAGGTCGAGGTGGCTGATGCCGAGGCGCTGGTTGGTCATCTCAGCGAGCAGGGCTGGATCGACCCTGCGCGGGCGTTTATCCGCGGCGCCAGTGCCGGCGGCTTTACCACCCTGTGTGCCTTGGCCTTTGGTCGGATGTTCGCCGGCGGCGCCAGCCTTTACGGTGTCAGTGACCCGCTAAGCCTGCGGCGCAGCACCCACAAGTTCGAAGGTGATTACCTCGACTGGCTGCTCGGCGACCCGCAGCAGCATGCCGAGCGCTATCAGGCGCGCACGCCGCTGCTGCACAGCGAACGCATCGTGGCGCCGCTGATCTTCTTCCAGGGCGGCCTGGATGCTGTGGTGCTGCCGGCGCAAACCGAACGCATGGTGGCGGCCCTGCGCAGCCGCGGCGTGGCGGTGGAATATCATTGCTACGCGGATGAGCGTCACGGCTTTCGCCAGGCGGCCCATCTGGCCCATGCCCTGGAAGCCGAACTGGGCTTCTATCGGCAGTTGTTGTCGAGCTGAACGGCCTCGCAGCTGGTCTGCTGCGGATTACATTCAGGGGCTAATCCAGTAGGCTGACTGGTATTCATTCCGAACAACAATAACAGGCCGTTGTATGAGCCATGCTCTAAGCCAATTGCGTAAATTTGTCTCGCCAGAAATCATCTTTGGTGCCGGTTGCCGGCATAACGTCGGCAACTATGCGAGCAACTTCGGCGCGCGCAAGGTGCTGGTGGTGTCCGACCCCGGCGTGGTCGCTGCCGGCTGGGTCGCCGATGTCGAAGCCAGCCTGCAGGCGCAGAACCTCGAATATTGTCTGTACACCGCCGTGTCGCCCAACCCGCGGGTTGAGGAAGTCATGCTTGGTGCGGAAATCTACCGTGCCAACAGCTGCAACGTGATTGTCGCCATCGGCGGCGGCAGCCCGATGGACTGTGCCAAGGGCATCGGCATCGTGGTCGCCCATGGCCGCAGCATTCTCGAATTCGAAGGGGTGGACACCATCCGTGTGCCCAGCCCGCCGCTGATCCTGATTCCGACCACCGCCGGCACCTCGGCCGACGTGTCGCAGTTCGTGATCATCTCCAACCAGCAGGAGCGGATGAAGTTCTCCATCGTCAGCAAGGCGGTGGTGCCGGACGTGTCGCTGATCGACCCGGAAACCACCCTGAGCATGGACCCATTCCTGTCGGCCTGTACCGGCATTGATGCGCTGGTGCATGCCATCGAGGCGTTTGTGTCGACCGGCAGCGGGCCGCTCACCGACACCCACGCCCTGGAGGCCATGCGCCTGATCGGTGGCAACCTGGTGCAGATGATCGCCACTCCGCAGGACATCGCCCTGCGCGAAAAGATCATGCTTGGCAGCATGCAGGCCGGCCTGGCGTTCTCCAACGCCATTCTTGGCGCCGTGAACGCGATGTCCCACAGCTTGGGCGGTTACCTCGACTTGCCCCACGGCATGTGCAACGCGGCGCTGGTCGAGCATGTGGTGGCGTTCAATTACCACTCGGCGCCGGAGCGCTTTCGTATGGTGGCCGAGACCCTGGGGCTGGACGTGCGCGGCCTTAACCATGAGCAGATCCGCCAGCGCCTGATTGATCACCTGATTGCCTTCAAACAATCCGTGGGCTTTCACGACACCCTCAAATTGCACGGCGTCCGGGTTGCCGATATTCCCTTCCTGTCGCGCCACGCCATGGAGGACCCGTGCATTCTTACCAATCCGCGCGCCTCCAGCATGCGCGATGTCGAGGTCGTGTATGCCGAGGCGCTTTGACGACGCCGACGCACCGCTGCCGCGCGACAACGAGGCGCTTGCCGGCCTGTTGGGGCTGGGCAGCAACTCCGCACGCAAAAGCCATTACCCGGAACTGCTGAGCCGCCTGGAAGAGCTGGAAACCGAACGCAATCGCTACAAGTGGCTGTTCGAGCACGCCGTACACGGCATCTTTCAGGCCAGCCTGAGCGAAGGCCTGCGCACCGCCAACCCGGCCCTGGCACGCATGCTCGGCTATGACGACCCGCAGCAGGTGCTTTGGGACCTGAGCGACCTGGCCACCCATCTGTTTGTAGGCGGTGCCGCCGAGCTTGAGCATATTCGTGCGGTGCTGGCCCACGAGCCGGGCCTGTTCGGCTACGAGACCCAGCTGCGCCGCCGTGACGGCAGCATTATCCATGTGCTGATGAACCTGCTGCTCAAGCCTGACGAAGCTGGGCTGTTTGAAGGCTTTGTTGCCGATATCAGTGAGCGCAAGCAGGCCCAGCAGCGCTTGCAGAGCTTGAATGAACAACTGGAGCAGCGCGTCAGCGCCCGCACGGCGGAGCTGGAGCAGGCCAACCAGGAGTTGCAGCAGCAGATCATTGCCCGCGAGTTGACCGAGCAGGCGCTGCGCGAAGCCCGCGATGCCGCCGAGGCAGCCAACCGCAGCAAGGACAAATACCTGGCGGCGGCCAGCCATGACCTGCTGCAACCCTTGAACGCCGCACGCCTGTTGATCTCCACCTTGCGTGAGCGCGCGTTGCCGGCCGCCGAGCAGCACCTGGTCGAGCGCAGCCACCTGGCCTTGGAGGGCGCCGAAGACCTGCTCACCGACCTGCTGGACATTGCTCGCCTGGATCAGGCGGTGATCCAGCCGGATGTCGAGGTTTACTCATTAACTGAACTGCTCGGCCCGCTGGCGTCCGAGTTCCAACCAGTGGCCGAGGCGGCGGGTCTGGCCCTGCGCACGCGCATCCCCAACTACAGCCTGCGCACCGACCTGCGCCTGCTGACCCGTATTTTGCGCAACTTTCTCAGTAACGCCTGCCGCTACACCGAGCACGGCGGCGTGCTGCTGGGCGTGCGCAAACGTGGCGAGTTCCTCTGGGTGCAGGTGTGCGACAGCGGTCGCGGCATTGCCGAGGACCAGCTGCAAAATATCTTCCTCGAATTCAACCAGCTCAACGTCGGCCGCGCCGCGGAACGCAAGGGTGTGGGCCTGGGGCTGGCGATTGTCGAGCGGATCGCCGGGATTCTCGACTACCCCATCGAGGTGCGCTCGCAACCGGGGCGTGGCTCGCTGTTCAGCATCCGCATCCCCCTGGCGCCGGCCCGTGAGCCGCAGGCGGCGCTGCCGGTATTGCGCGCCAGCCTGGCTGACCCCTTACCAGGGCGCCGCTTGCTGGTGGTCGACAACGAACTGAGCATCCTCCACAGCATGTCGGCGCTGCTCCAGCAGTGGGGTTGCGAGGTGCTGACAGCGGTGGATCAGGCCGAAGCCTTGCAGGTATTGCAGGGGCGCGCGCCGGATCTGATTTTGGCCGACTTCCACCTCGACCATGGCGTCACCGGTTGCCAGGTGGTGCAGGCTTTGCGTGAGCATTTCGCCAAGCCGCTGGCCGCCGTGATGATCACCGCCGACCGCAGCGACGAATGCCGTGGCGACCTGCAGCGTCTGGGCATGCCGTTGCTGAACAAACCGGTAAAACCCGGCAAGCTGCGTGCTGTGTTGAGCCAGTTGCTGAATGAGTCGCCGGCGGCGGATTAATTTTTCGGAGAGCGTATGAACCCTAGCGAACAACGCCTGGAGCAATTGGCGGCCGAACTGGGGCAGCAGTTGCTGTTGGCCAAGGCTCAGGTCAGCACCGCCGAGTCCTGCACCGGCGGCGGCATTGCTGAAGCCATCACCCGCATTCCTGGCAGCTCGGCCTGGTTCGAGGCCGGTTACGTCACCTATTCCAACCGGCAGAAAACCCTGCAGCTGGGCGTGCCAGCCGAGTTGTTTGAACGCGTCGGCGCAGTCAGCCAAGAGGTAGTCGAAGCCATGGTGCGTGGCGCCCAGCAGCACAGCGGCGCCCGTTTTGCCGTGGCTGTCAGCGGCGTGGCCGGCCCCGACGGTGGTTCGCTGGATAAGCCAGTGGGCACGGTGTGGCTGGCCTGGGGCGACGGCAAACAGCTGTATAGCCAGCGCTGCCAGTTTGCCGGTGACCGTCAGGCGGTGCGTCGGCAAACGGTCGAAACCGCTTTGCGCGGGCTGATTCGACTGGCGGGCGGAGAAAAACCCGATGCGGGGTAGGCGAGCGACTTGCTCTGTGGAATAATACTGGCTACATATACAGTTGTTGGCGGCCAGATGGCCCTCTTGATCACGTGAGGTTGGTAATGGACGAGAATAAGAAGCGCGC
>JAIERF010000359.1 GCA_019747075.1 Pseudomonadaceae bacterium | reverse complement strand
TGATAAAAGTGCAGATTCTCCAGGCCGTTGCTGCGGGCGTTTTGCTGCGCCCGCGCCACCATGGTCGCCACCCCTTCCACGGCCACCACTTCGGCCACCCGCTGCGCCAGGGGCAAGGCGAAGTTGCCCAGCCCGCAGAACAGGTCCAGCACCCGCTCACCGGCTTGCGGTGCCAGCCAATCCAGCGCCTGGGCGATCATTGCCTCGTTGACCGGGCCGTTGACCTGGACGAAGTCTCCCGGCCGATAGGCCAACTGCAAGTCCCAACTTTCCAGCCGATAGCCCAGCTCGGCGTCCACCTGCTGTGGCTGCGGATCACCCTCGCCCTGCAGCCATAACTGGGCGTTCTGCGCCTGACAAAAGTGCTGCAGGCGAGCCACATCCTCGTCGCCCAGAGGCGCGGTGTGGCGTACCAGCAGGGCCATGGCAGTGCCGCTGAAAATCTCCACATGGCCCAAGGCCTGGGGCTTACGCAAACCGCGCAAGACTTCAGGCAAGGCACTCAGCAGCGTTTGCAAGGGCTGTACCAGCACCGGGCAATCGGCGATGGCGACAATGTCCTGACTGGCGGCGGCACGAAAGCCCACCGCCAACTGCTTGCTCTTCACGTCCCAGCGCACGGCGATGCGGGCGCGGCGACGATAACCAAACTCCGGCCCCACCAAGGGTGGCGCCCACTCTTCGGGCGCGACGCTGGCGACGCGCAACAATTGCTCCGCCAGGGTGCGCTGCTTGAGGGCCAACTGTTCGCTGTGGGGCAGGTGCTGCAAGGTGCAGCCACCGCACTGCCCGGCATGGGCGCAAGGCGTCACACGGCGTTGCGCACTGCTGGTGAAGATGCGCTCGGCGCGCGCCTCGACCACCTGGCTGCGGGCACCCAGCACCCGCGCTTCGACATCCTCATCGGCCAGGGCGCCGGCGACGAACCAAGTGCGGCCGTCGACGAAAGCGATGCCACGGCCGTCATTGGCCAACCGCTCGATTTGCAAGCGCTGCTTCTTGCCCGTAGGCACGGCGACCGCTTTGCTGCCGCCCGCCGGTTGAAATCGCAGGCCCGTGTCACGCTTCGCCATGGTCAGTACAACTCATCATCAATCACACAAAAAAGAAACGGCCGGGGCCGTCACGACAACTGCTTCAAGCATCACCAAGGGGTTGATCATAGATGCCGGTAGACAGGTAGCGATCGCCGCGGTCGCAGATGATCGCCACCAGCACGGCGTTCTCCACCTCGGCCGACAGGCGCAACATGGCGGCCACCGAGCCACCCGACGACACGCCACAGAAAATTCCTTCTTCACGCGCCAGGCGACGCATCACCTGCTCGGCCTCGGTCTGGCCCATGTCGATCACCCGATCAACGCGCTCAGCCTGGAAAATCTTCGGCAGGTACTCGCTCGGCCAGCGGCGGATACCCGGAATCGCTGAACCTTCCTGGGGTTGCAGACCGACGATCTGCACCGCCGGGTTCTGCTCCTTAAGGTAGCGCGACACCCCCATGATGGTGCCAGTGGTACCCATTGAACTGACAAAGTGGGTGATCCGCCCGTGGGTCTGCTGCCAGATCTCCGGGCCGGTGCCGGCATAATGGGCCAGCGGGTTATCGCCATTGGCGAACTGATCGAGCACCTTACCCACGCCGTCGGCCTGCATCTGCAGGGCCAGGTCACGGGCGCCTTCCATGCTCTCGACCAGAATCAGCTCGGCGCCATAGGCGGTCATCGCCGCCTTGCGCTCGGCGGTGGAGTTATCCGGCATGATCAGAATCATCCGGTAGCCCTTGATCGCCGCAACCATGGCCAGGGCGATGCCGGTATTGCCGGAGGTGGCTTCAATCAGGGTGTCACCCGGCTTTATCGCGCCGCTCAGCTCGGCGCGATTGATCATCGACAACGCCGGGCGATCCTTCACCGAGCCCGCAGGGTTATTGCCTTCCAGCTTCACCAACAGGGTATTGGAAGTCGCGCCGGGCAAGCGCTGCAGGCGCACCAGCGGGGTCTGGCCGATGCAATCGGCAATGGTGGGAAACTGCAGGGTCATGGCTGTCGACGATCCGCACACTATCAAGGGGCGCCTATGATAACGGCAAACCGCCGACGGCCATATCGCCAGTGCCAACCGGTCGAGCGCATCCACTGATAAAGGTGCGCCTGTTGCGGGCTCAAGACCAACCGTTACACTGGCCGCCTGAATCACTCGGAATTCGGCGCAGACAAGGAGCAGGGTTGTGTTCAAGGATCTCGGCATCAAGAGCCGCGTACTCATGCTCTCGCTGCTACCCACCAGCCTGCTGGCCGTGGCACTGGGCGGCTACTTCACCTGGATGCAGCTGTCGGAGCTGCAGGCGCAGCTTCTGCAGCGTGGACAGATGATGGCCGAACAGCTGGCCGCCATCGCCGCCCCGGCCCTGGCCCGCAATGACGGCGCACTGCTGGAGCAAATCGCCGATGAAAGCCTGGAGCATGCTGATACGCGCGCGGTGCGCCTGTTCGATGCCCAGCACCAGCTGCTGGCCCACGCTGGCCCGAAGATGCTCAACCAGGCACCGAGCACTCCACCCCGACAACTGCAGGTAATCAGCAGCGACAGCGCCAGCCACTTTCAACTGGCTGTAACCCGCCGCCACCTGACCCACAGTCAGGAGTCCGGCGCGGCGAACGAGGGGCCGGTACTGGGCTGGGTCGAACTTGAACTGTCCCATGACAGCACCCTGCTGCGCGGCTACCGCAGCCTGCTGATTAGCCTGCTGCTGGTACTCACCGGGTTGGCCGCCACCGCGCTGATGGCGGCGCGCATGAGTCGCGGCATCAACGAACCGCTGCGCAAGATCAAACACGCCGTCGACCTGCTCAAGGAAGGCCATCTGCAGACTCGCCTGGAACCCCTTGGTAGCCACGAACTGGACCAGCTCGGCGCCGGCATCAACCGCATGGCCGAAGCCCTGCAAAATGCCCAGGAAGAACTGCAGCATAGTGTCGACCAGGCCACCGAGGACGTTCGCCAGAATCTGGAGACCATCGAGATCCAGAACATCGAACTGGACATGGCCCGTAAAGAAGCCTTGGAAGCCAGCCGGATCAAGTCGGAATTTCTCGCCAACATGAGCCATGAAATCCGCACGCCATTGAACGGCATCATCGGCTTCACCAACCTGCTGCAAAAGGGCGAACTCAGCCCGCGCCAGCAAGACTACCTGGGCACCATCAGCCAGTCGGCCGACAGCCTGCTGGGGATCATCAACGAGATCCTCGACTTCTCGAAAATCGAAGCCGGCAAGCTGGTGCTGGAAAGCATCCCGTTCAACCTGCGCGACCTGCTGCAGGACACCCTCACCCTGCTCGCGCCGGCGGCCCACGCCAAGGACCTGGAGCTGCTCAGTCTGATCTACCGCGACACGCCGCTGTCCCTGGTCGGCGATCCAATGCGCATCAAGCAGGTGCTGACCAACCTGGCCAGCAACGCCATCAAGTTCACTCAGGAAGGCACCATCATTGCCCGCGCCATGCTCGAAGACGAGACCGACGACCGCGTGCAGTTGCGCATCAGCGTGCAGGACACCGGCGTCGGCCTGTCGGAGGAAGATCTGCGCGCCCTGTTCAAGGCCTTCAGCCAGGCCGATAACTCGCTGTCTCGCCAGGCCGGCGGCACCGGCCTCGGCCTGGTGATCTCCAAGCGCCTGATCGAGCAGATGGGCGGCGAAATCGGCGTAGCCAGCACCCCCGGTGAAGGCTCGGAGTTCTGGATCAGCCTGAACCTGCCCAAAGCTCACGACGATGACAGCGACTCACCGCGTCCGCCGCTGCTCGGCCAACCGGTGGCCATTCTGGAAAGCCATGAGTTGGCTCGCCAGGCTCTGCAGCATCAGTTGGAAGACTGCGGTCTCAAGGTCGAGGCCTTCAGCAACCTCGACAGCCTGCTCGAAGCCGTCGCCCAGCGGCAGCACGGCAACGCCCCCATCCAACTGGCAGTGCTCGGCATCACCGCCCGCGAACTGCCACCGGAACGCCTGATAGCAAAACTCTGGGATCTCGACCGCCTGGCCTGCAAAAGCCTGGTCCTGTGCCCCACCACCGAGCAGACACTGTTCCATGACAGCCTGCCGGAAACCCACAGCCGCCTACAGGCCAAGCCTGCCTGCACGCGCAAACTGCAGCGCACCCTCAGCGAGCTCTGCGGGCCGCGCACCCAGCGCCATAACAGCCGCGCACCGCACGCCAGCCGCGCACCCTATCTGCTCTGCGTCGATGACAACCCGGCCAACCTGCTGCTGGTGCAAACCCTGCTGGAAGATCTCGGCGCTCGCGTGGATGCGGTCGACAGCGGCTATGCCGCTCTGGATGCGGTCAAACGCAACGGCTACGACCTGGTATTCATGGACGTGCAGATGCCCGGCATGGATGGTCGCGAAACCACCGAAGCGATCCGCCAGTGGGAAGCCGCACAGGACAGCGCGCCGGTGCCGATCGTGGCCCTGACCGCCCATGCCCTGGCCAATGAAAAGCGTTCGCTGCTGCAAAATGGCCTGGACGACTACCTGACCAAACCCATCGGCGAACGCCAGCTGGCCCAAGTGGTACTCAAGTGGACCGGCTTGCCGCTGCGCCAGCAACCAGCGCAGGCCAACGAACGCCGCCAGCCGGCCCCTGGTCTGAGCGTGCTGGATCACGCTGAAGGGCTGCAGCTGGCCGCCGGCAAGGCCGACCTGGCCGCCGAGCTGCTCGGTATGCTCCTCGACTCCCTAGCTGCCGACCGCCAGATCATTAGGGACGCCCGCGCCCGCGACGCCAAAGACGCACTTCTGGAGCGCGTCCATCGTCTGCATGGCGCCACTCGCTACTGCGGGGTGCCACAACTGCGCGCGGCCTGTCAGCACTGTGAAACCCTACTAAAACAGAACTCGCCGGCCAGCGCCGCGGCCCTGGACGATCTGGATGCCGCCATCGAGCAATTGCTCGAAGAAACCGGCCAAACCAGCCAAGCCCTATAGCCTATAGATAGTCGGAAGCCCACCATGCGCATCATGTTGTTCAGCAGCCAGCCTTATGATCGCGACAGTTTCAGCGCCGCCACCTTGCCAGCAGGCTGCAGCCTGGCGTATCAGCACGCCCACCTGGGACTGGATACCGCGGCACTGGCCCAAAACTGCGAAGTGGTCTGCGCCTTTATTAACGACGACCTCTCGGCACCGGTACTGCAGCAACTGGCCGCTGGCGGCACAAGCCTGATCGCCCTGCGCTCAGCCGGTTACAACCACGTCGACCTGCATGCCGCACAACAACTGGGTCTAAGTGTGGTGCGGGTACCGGCCTATTCGCCCTTCGCCATCGCCGAGCACGCCGTAGCCCTGATCCTGGCGCTGAACCGACGTATCCACCGCGCCTTCAACCGCACCCGCGAGGGCGACTTCTCGTTGCACGGCCTGATTGGCTTCGATCTGCACGGCAAGACCGTAGGCATTATCGGCACCGGCCAGATCGGCGCCGCCTTTGCCCGCATCATGGCCGGCTTCGGCTGCCAGCTGCTGGCCCACGACCCTTATCCCGACGGCGACCTGCAAGCCTTGGGCGTGCGCTACCTGCCGCTCGACGAGGTGCTGCAACAGGCGCAGATCATCAGCCTGCATTGCCCCCTGACGCCCGGCACTCGCCACCTGATCAATCAGCAGTCCCTGGCGCGCCTGCAACCGGGCAGCATGCTGATCAACACCGGCCGCGGCGCCCTGGTGGACACCCCGGCACTGATCGACGCACTGAAAGACGGCCAGCTCGGCTACCTGGGCCTGGACGTGTATGAAGAAGAAGCCGCCCTGTTCTTCGAGGACCAGTCCGACCTACCCCTGCAGGACGACGTCCTGGCCAGGTTGCTGACCTTCCCCAACGTGATCATCACCGCCCACCAGGCCTTCCTTACCCGCGAAGCCCTGAGCGCGATTGCCGAGACGACACTGAGCAATATTGCTGACTGGGCAGCAGGCACGCCGAACAACCTGGTCACCGCTTAAGCTCGCGACAAACTAATAGGCAGAAAAAAACCGGCCGATGCCGGTTTTTTTTCGTGACTGCGTGAACTCAGGTGCGCGGCAGGGTGACGCCCAACTGGCCCTGATACTTGCCGCCACGGTCCTTGTACGACACTTCGCACTCTTCATCGGACTCGAAGAACAACATCTGCGCCACGCCCTCGTTGGCATAAATCTTCGCCGGCAAGGTGGTGGTGTTGGAGAACTCCAGGGTCACATGGCCTTCCCACTCGGGCTCAAGAGGCGTCACGTTGACGATGATGCCGCAGCGCGCATATGTGCTCTTGCCCAGGCAGATAGTCAGCACGTTGCGCGGAATGCGGAAGAACTCGACCGTGCGCGCCAAGGCAAAGGAGTTCGGCGGGATGATGCAGACATCGCTTTTGACGTCGACGAAGCTCTTCTCATCGAAGTTCTTCGGGTCAACGGTGGCCGAGTTGATATTGGTGAATACCTTGAATTCATCGGCGCAGCGAACATCGTAACCGTAGCTGGAAACCCCGTAAGAGATCAGCGCGTTAGCGCCTTCGGTGCGCACCTGACGCTCGACGAAGGGCTCGATCATGCCGTGCTCCTGGGCCATGCGACGAATCCATTTATCCGGTTTGATGCTCATGGCGACTGTCCTGAATTAAAGCAGCGATAAAACGGTGAGCGCATATTACCGGGGCCGGCGACAGGGTTCAAAGCCTGACGTCAGCAGCCAGCGATAGCGGCTCTCCACCTGGCAATATCCTTATCTACAAAAGTCTTGCAGATAAATTAGCACTGGCCTGAAAAATCACGTATGGTGTTCCCACTGTGCTGCATGTGTCACCGTGAATCGCTACCTGATGTAAGATTTCGATCCAATCATCGCCACGACTCCTTTTACTCGTTGCACTCAGTCTTGGCCTGGGCTTTTCCAGGGCTGTAATTAAATTTGTTTTAGGAGATACACCATGTCGAATCGTCAAACTGGCACCGTTAAGTGGTTCAACGATGAAAAAGGCTTCGGCTTCATCACCCCGCAATCCGGTGACGATCTGTTCGTACACTTCAAAGCTATCCAGAGCGATGGCTTCAAGAGCCTGAAAGAAGGCCAGCAAGTTTCTTTCGTCGCTACTCGCGGCCAGAAAGGCATGCAAGCTGAGGAAGTTCAGGTTATCTAACCTGCGCTTTACTCGCTAAAAAGACCCTGCTTTCGAGCGGGGTTTTTTATGCCTGCGATTTAACCTCCTCGCCTGCACCACCCAGAACACTGCCCGGCAATCCTGCCACCGGGCAACACCATCAGTTCTTAGTCTTCGCTAACCATAATGGTCGGCATGGCTTGCGCTGCAGCTGCTTGCAGCACGACCCGCGCACCCACCAGACGCGCCAGCTCTTGATAGACCATGGATATCTGACACTCTGGCTCAGCCACCACAGTCGGCTTGCCGTTATCGGCCTGTTCACGAATCAGCATCGACAGCGGCATCGATGCCAGCAACTCAACCCCGTACTGCTCGGCCAGCCGCGCGCCACCACCCTCACCGAACAAATGCTCGGCATGCCCGCAGCTGGAGCAAATGTGCACGGCCATGTTCTCGACCACACCGAGCACCGGAATGTTAACCTTGCGGAACATCTCCACGCCTTTTTTCGCATCCAGCAAAGCCAGATCCTGCGGCGTGGTGACAATCACTGCACCGGCCACCGGTACTTTTTGCGCCAGGGTCAGCTGGATATCACCGGTGCCCGGCGGCATGTCCACCACCAGATAATCCAGGTCGCCCCAGGCGGTTTGGGTGACCAGCTGCAGCAGGGCACCGGAGACCATCGGCCCGCGCCAGACCATCGGCGTGTTGTCGTCAGCCAGGAAGGCCATCGACATGACCTCCACGCCGTAGGCCGTAATCGGCATAAACCACTTCTGCTCTTTAACCTGCGGACGAGTGCCGGCCGGAATACCGAACATGATTCCCTGGCTGGGGCCGTAGATATCCGCATCGAGAATGCCGACCTTGGCGCCTTCGCGAGCCAGGGCCAACGCCAGATTGGCAGCCGTGGTTGACTTGCCCACACCGCCTTTGCCGGACGCCACAGCGATCACGTTTTTAACGTTGCTCAGCGCCGGCACTTGCGCCTGGCCCTGGTGAGCCTCGATCACGCAATCGACCTGCACACTGGCCGAGTCCACGCCGTCCAGGTTTTCCAGGGCCATTTGCAGCAGTTGCGCCCAACCGCTTTTGAACAAGCCTGCGGCATAACCCAACTGCAAACGCACGCGCACCTTGCCGCCCTGAATATCGACCTCACGCAGGCAGCCGGCACTGACCGGGTCCTGATTCAAATGGGGATCGGTGTATTGGCGCAGCGCGGTTTCGACTGCTTCGCGGGTGACAAGGCCCATGACTAACGCTCCAAAAGACTGAGTAAAACAGGCAGCCATCTTAACAGCTGCAACCCACGCCTCGCTGCGCCCAGTAAAACTCCCATTGCCAGCCACGGTTTGCCCGCCGTTTCTGGCTTGCCGCTGGCCGCTGCTTTATAGTTGCCGACCTCTTTCGTATCACCAGCGCAGTCGATCACCATGTCCGAAGCCCGCAAGATTCTCGTTACCAGCGCCCTGCCCTACGCCAATGGCTCCATTCACCTGGGCCACATGCTCGAATATATCCAGACCGACATGTGGGTGCGTTTCCAGAAACTGCGCGGCAATCAGGCCACCTACGTCTGCGCCGACGACGCCCACGGCTCAGCGATCATGCTGCGCGCCGAGAAGGAAGGCATCACCCCGGAACAACTGATCGCCAACGTACAGGCCGAGCACAGCGCCGACTTCGCTGACTTTCTGGTCGACTTCGATAACTTCCACTCGACTCACGCCGAAGAAAACCGCGAATTGGCCACCGGCATCTACCTCAAGCTGCGTGACGCCGGACATATCGCTACCCGTTCGGTAACTCAGTATTTCGACCCTGAAAAGGGCATGTTCCTCGCCGACCGCTTCATCAAGGGTACCTGCCCGAAGTGCGCGGCCGAGGACCAGTACGGCGACAACTGCGAGAAATGCGGCGCCACTTACGAACCCACCGAACTGAAGAACCCACGTTCGGCCATCTCCGGCGCCGTGCCGGTGCTGCGCGACTCCAAGCACTTCTTCTT
>JAIERF010000153.1 GCA_019747075.1 Pseudomonadaceae bacterium | reverse complement strand
TGTGAGATGCAAATAAAGTTTCATCCGTTTTAATAAAGTATCATCCCTGCAAATAAAGTTTCATCCTGAGCCTGTATCTGCTATGTTGAGGTCATCGACACAGGGGGTGCAGGCTTTCTCATGTCTGGAACATTCAAGGGGCTGACCCAGGCCCAGATCGATAGAAGGCTCAAGGACGGGCGTGGCCAAGGCCAGGGATCAGACTACAAGCCGTTCATCTACACTAGGGACGTGTCCTCGCTGGGGCGCTCCCACCGCCTGCCTGGCAGCAAGACCCGGCGTTTACACCATCTTCTATCCGATCTTGAATTGGCCATCTTCCTGACCTTGGATCGGTCTCCCCATGTCACCGATATCCGTGAACAGTTTCCGATGCGGGTCGAAGATACGGTGCGCATCGCCGAGGAGCTTGGCTTGCCCCACGGGCGTTACAAGGGCACCCCGCAGGTACTGACCAGCGACTTTCTGGTGGATTTCGAAGATCCTCAGCGCCCGAGCATCGCGATTCAGGCCAAGTACAGTACCGACCTGCAGAAGCCTGAAGTTACCGAGAGGCTTGAGCTTGAAAGGCGCTACTGGCAGGAAAAAGGTATTCCCTGGGCCATCGTCACGGAGCGCGAGGTATCCAAGGTGGCATTTGCCAATATCCAATGGCTCTATCCTGCCCATGCTGAAGACGACATCGCTCAGGACGATCTCGCCCATTACCAGCAGCTGTTTCTGCTCGAGTTTCAGCGTCACCCAGACCGGAAGGTGACCGCTATTGCCCAAGGACTGGATACCTCCGGCCAGCTGGAGGCCGGTCAGGCGCTCTATTGGCTACGCCAGTTGTTGGCCCGGCACTGTTTCTTGTTCGATCTTGACACTCCTTACCGGGAGCTGAAGCCGAAAGACCTGGTTGCCAACGCTCATCAAATGCATCAGGAGCTGAGCAGTGTTTCCCGTTAATCAGGTGTTCCGGATAGGGGAACTGCGAAAGCGCCTGCTGTGGTCCGGCACCGAGCAGGCCATCTGGATCGATATCGATTCGGACACGGCGTTGCCCGAACCGATATCGGTTGCAGAGCTGGAGCGTCTGCTCATGGAGCGGGAGCTGGAGAGCATTGCCGATCCCTTCGAGGAGATAGTCCTACGGGAGGTTGAGGAAGGTTCTCTTGATCAGCAGAAGCGTGATGAAGCGTGGGCAATGCTGGCGGATTTTGTGCACGATCCCCAGCTTTTCGTGCGGCGCCCCAGAGGGCTCATTGTCAGAGGCATCATGGAGCGCCATGGTGTCACTAATCAGACGGTGTATAGGTTACTGAGGCGCTACTGGCAGCGAGGCATGTGCAGGAACGCCCTTTTGCCGGACTATGTCAACTCGGGCGCCCGTGGCAAGCGCAGAAAGCCGAGCCAGGCCAAGCTGGGCAGGCCCAGAGTGGTGATGGAGGGGAAAGGGAGCAATGTCACGCCGGACATCGAGCGCATTTTTCGCCGGGTCATCGAGGAACGCTTGCTCAAGGAAAAACATCCGTCCATTCCGGATGCCTACTCCTCCGGGCTGAACCTGCTCCGTGCTGTTCTGCCGGAGCTGCCGACCTCCGAACTGCCTACATTGGGGCAGTTCCGTTACTTCTATGGGCGCGAATATCACTTCACCGACACCTTGCCATGCAGGGTGTCCGCAGTGGATTTTGCCAAGGACTTTCGACCGCTCAGCAGTACATCGACGACCGAGGCACTGGGGCCCGGATACCGCTACCAGATCGATGCCACCATCGCCGATATCTATCTGGTTTCAGAACATGATCGCAGCCTTATCGTCGGCAGGCCTGTCGTTTACATGGTAATCGACGTGTTCAGCCGCATGGTCGTTGGTATGTACGTCGGATTCGAGGGGCCTTCCTGGGTCAGTGCCATGGTGGCATTGGCCAACACGGTCGCCGACAAGGTTGAGTATTGCCGCCAGTATGGCGTGGAGATCGATGCCAGCGACTGGCCGGTCAAAGGCTTGCCGGATGTGGTGCTGGCCGATAAGGGCGAACTGAATGGCACCAAGGTGGAAGCATTTTCCCAAGCCTTCGGCGTTCGCATCGAGAATGCACCGGCCAGGCGAGGAGATGCCAAGGGGATAGTCGAGCGTTATTTCCGGACGGTGCAGGAGCGTTTCAAGCCCTATGCCAGCGGTGTGGTCGAGGACACCACCAGCCGGAAGCGGGGTGGCCACGACTACAGACTTGATGCCAGTCTGACCTTGCCCGAGTTCACCCAGATCATCATTGCCGGCATCCTCTACCACAACAACTTTCATACCTTGAGCAAATACGACAGGACCTCTGGTATGCCGGGCGATCTGCCAGCCATCCCGGTCATGCTGTGGAACTGGGGCTTGGCCAACCTGACCGGCCGGTTACGTACTGCGCCCGAGGAGCTGGTGCGGATCAATCTTTTGCCCCATGAGTCGGCCACGGTTTCGGAGCTGGGAATCAGGCTGTTCGGCTGCTTCTACACCTGCCAGGAAGCAATCAGGGAGGGTTGGTTTCACCGAGGCCAGGGGCGCCGGCCAACAGGGGTAACGGTCGCATACGATCCACGTAGCGCCGACCACATCTATCTGCGGCCGTCCAATAGTCTCAAGGACTACTGGGTTTGCGATCTTGCCGACCGCAGTCGACGCTTCAGGGGGATGACCTTCTGGGATGTCTGGCTGCTGTCCAGAGAGGAACGGCGTAGCGATACCAACGCGGCGGCGGAAGCTTTGGTAGAGAGAGGCAATCTTCTGAAGCAGATCGAGTCCATCGTTGCTCAGGCAGAGGATGCCAGTCCGGTCAATACGGGTATGACCACGAAGGATCTGGGAACCCAGATCCGCGAGAACAAGCAGCAGGAAAAGCGCCAGGAACGCCAGAAAACAGCATTCAAACCGGAGAAAGTACAGCAGGAAAAGCCAGCCGAGGTGATCCCACTGCGGGGCGAGAAGCAGGAAGATTATGCCTTTCCAGATCTCAGTGACCTGATATTCAAGGAGGAAGAGGATGACTGAAGAATTCCAGCGCGGAGTCATTCCCCTGGCGCGTTACCAGGAGCAGCAGCTTCCCGAGTATCAGGACAATCCGCTCATCAGCGCATTACCTCCGATTCCTGATCTGCAGGAGGTGGTCGGTCTATTGCAGCAGCTTCCCGGTTTCGAGCCGCAGGAGGCGCTTCTGGATGGTCGGCTCAGGGCACATGCGATTGCCCGCCTGTTGCACGGCTTCTTCCAGCCGCTGAGCCATCATTTGGAGCTGGAGAGCAAGATCAGCCTGATGATCCGTCAAGGGTACATCGGTCGGAATCCGGCCAGCGGTGCCTGGTATGCGCACCTGCAGAATGGCTATCGCCGTGTCGAGGAGGAGGATCTGGATGCGGCGGTGTACCAGAGTGTCTCCTCTACGGCCAACAGCCTGTCGCTGTTCGGCTGCTCCGGTTGCGGCAAGACGCGCACGCTGGAGCGAATTCTGGGCATGTACCCCCAAGCTCTCTATCACCCTGATTACAACATCACCCAATTGGTCTACCTGAAGATCGACTGCCCAATTGACGGTGACTTGGATGAGCTGTGCCTGAGCTTCTTCAACGAAGTAGACAAGATCCTGGGTACCCACTACAGCCGTAGCCACGGGCGCAAGAAGCTGGGTACCAAACGTCTGCTGGCATCCATGTGCCAGGTGGCCAATCTGCACGCGCTCGGAGCGCTGATCATCGACGAGGTTCAGAACCTCAACGAGGCACGCTCCGGTGGTGCCGAGAAAATGCACAATTTCTTCGTATCGCTGGTGAACACCATCGGTGTTCCGATCATTCAGGTCGGCACCCACCGGGCTAGCAAGTTCTTCCAGCGCACGTTCCGGGCTGCTCGGCGGGTCTCCGGGTTGGGCAGCATCCGCTGGGATAGGTTGCCTCGGGACGAGCATTGGAAGCGCCTGTTGAAGCGGCTCTGGAAGTACCAGTGGCTGCGAAATGCAGCATCGCTGGATGACGAGCTAGAATCGACCATGTACGACCTCACCCAAGGGGTCATGGACATCATCATCAAGCTGTTCGCGCTGGCGCAGATCCGGGCGATAGTGACAGGCGTCGAGTGCATCAAGCCGCTGTTGCTGCGCAAGGTTTTCGAGGACGAGTTCAAACCGGTCCATCCGATGCTGGCGGCCTTGCGGAGCGGTAGGCCCGAACTGATCGCCAAATATGACGACCTGCTGATGCCAGAGATCGAGGGACGGTTGCTGACCCTGACGCGCGCTCTGGATAACGTCCCCCAACCGAAACCGCCGGCCCCTCCGGCTGATGACAAGGCAAAGCGGCTGGCCGCCCTGCTCGAAGGTATGGAAATCCCGAGGGACATCGCCATTCCCATGGCCGATGAATTGTTGGCGGAGAATCCGGACATCCCGCTGGCGGCCCTGATTCACAAGGCCACGGCCTACCTCGCGCAGGACGCTCCCAAGAGGCCCGGCATTTCCAGAGTTAAGAGGACGGAGTGGGGGTGCCTATCCGAGGAGGATCTGCGCCGACATTATGCCGATGGGCCTGAAAGCGAGGCCTATGACAGATTCAAGCAGGCTGGCTTGATCCTCGATCTGCGGCCTCTGCTGAGAGCGAGCTGACATGTACTTCCCCAGGCTCTACCCGGACGAACTGCTTTACAGCGGTATTGCCCGGTGCCGGGTACATCTGGGGATAGGCAACCACAAGACCTTGCTGCACATGCTGTTCGGTGACAGCAAGGTCGCCGCGATCACCGATCTGCCCACACACCTGACTGCGTTGGCGAACAACACGGGCTTGGATGCGGAAGGCATGATCCTGAATCACACGCTGTTCCCGCTCTATGCCCCTTTCATTCCGCCGGAGCGTCGTACCGAACTTTTTCAGGCCATGCTCGCTTCCGACCGGCCGACGATTGGCCTGTCTGGGGCATCGACGGCCTTGGTCAAATGGCCCGAGTGGCTGCGTTACTGCCCGGTCTGCTTCGAGGACATGGCGGATCGTTTCGGTGAGCCCTACTGGCAGCGTAGCTGGCAGATCCAAGGGATAGATGCCTGCCCAGAGCATGGCTGCCAGCTCTTGGACTCACCCATCCCGTTTCGTCGAGCGCAGCGGCATGAGTTTCATCCAGCCTCCCCACTGTTTTTGCCTCGTGATCTTCGTGCGAGTCCTGCGAGCGAAGAGGCTATCAGGATCGCCACGGCCGCTACGCAACTGCTGGCGCTCGAAGAGGTGCAATCGCCTGGCTACGGGCGCTGGACCAACCTGTATCGGTACCTGGCAACAGAGTGCGGTGCCCGGCGCGGTCGGCAGGTCAGGGCTGAAGTCATCTGGGAGAAGATCCTGGCATCCCATCGCAGGGACTGGCTTGCTGCGAACGGTCTGCTGACATCAGGGGAGCCTCCGCCCTGGCTGTTGGCGATGTTCAGGAAACATCGCAAGGGATTCAGTGCGCTGCAGCATCTTATCGTCTGGACCAGCCTGCGCCCCGGCCAGCATGCTGGTGAGCTGATCGGTGAGGTGAATACTCGCCAGGTCGACCTTGCCTCCGACCGGTCAGCGCAGCTGCTCCCCGCTGAGTTTGAGCAAAAGCAGCAATACCGAGCCGTTTGGCTGCAAGCACTGGATAATCACGGTGGAGCCAAGGCAGCCAGGAAAAACGGAGGGGAGGCATGTTACGGCTGGCTCTATCGTCATGACCGACACTGGCTGATGGCTGCGAACCAGGCCAGGCAGCGCCGACAGGGCAACAACAGCCACATCGACTGGGGAGCGCGTGACAGAAGGTTGGTGCGCCTGCTGATCCGGATTGGTAGAGGTAGCGAAGAAGACCTAGGCCTTCCGCGCAGGAGTCGCAACTGGTTCCTGCAGCAACTACCCCATCGGGCATCAGTCGAGCACCATCTCGATCAACTGCCTCTGTGCCGCACCTTCCTGGATCGCTATGCCGAGTCAGTCGGCGAGTATCAGATCCGTCGCCTGACTGCAGCGATGCTGGAGGATGTACAGACAGGCATAACGTCCAGGCGCTGGGAGCTGGAAAGGCGTTGTGGATTGGGAAAAAGCAGGGTGGCACCGCTGACCACTGCGTTCATTCGATTGATAGGAATGATGGATTGAATAGGACAGTATTTCGTCAGATCCCGAACGGATCCAGGTTGCTGGCCGTTGGAAATTTTTTCAGGGCCCCGACTCCGGCAGCTGAGTGGCGCTTGGCGGCTCTCTTTGAGCGTAACGGTCAGTTGCAGTTGCAGCGGTTCGCACAGGAGATGTCGTGTGTCTTGGCCGTTGGTCGCGAGTTTCTTGGCGAAGAAGGGGCTCCTTATCGTCCCAGTGGTTTCAAGAAGACGGTGGTGCTTCCTGCAATAGATACCTGGTGGGAACGGCAGTTGGGTGAGTGCCCACGTCTGGCCAGAAGGCTTGCTGCAAATCCTGAGATATCTGGACAGCGATGCTTTGTGTTCGAGATCGATGGTCTGACCGTTTGGTTACCGAAATTCGAGCTAGCGCGGAAAATGTTCTTCCACGCTGCCTTCATCGTCCGTGCAGGCTTCGCACCGAATGGCTTGGATATGGCATTCACGCTCTACAGAGTGGGCGATGCTGTTCATATCCATACGCCCCCGAAGACAGGTGCGCCAAGTCAGCTTCTCAAAATCAAGGGATATAGAGACCATTTCAGTTGGCTTCTGCTGAATCAGGATGTGAAGCGATCCTTCGAGTCAATCTGGCAAAGCCTCAATCAAAGGCAAGAGCAGGTACCGCAAGAGTCGGCGTATGCCAGGTGGCAGTTCGACTTTCAAGTACCCCCTTCCCTCGAAGGTACCACCATGGATGTGCGAGGCCCCTTTGATCCGGAAAGCAACGAATTGCTGGTCTGGGAGATCGAAAAGCTTCAGGGGCTCCGGTTTAGCCATCGCGGAGAAATTTTTTTCCACCATCCTGCTCTCAAGTTACCCGTCAGGGGAGATAGCACAGGCTGTGTATCCGTGCTGTCGGGAGCCAAGGAGTTGGAGGTGGATGCTGACGAAGAGCCGACTGCTGCCAAGGATCAGAGGTTGATTCACCTGCCCGTTGAGGGCGTCACGTTTGATGCTCAGCTGCGCACCAAGATCGCCTACAACGGGGAGCGTGCCAACGGTCACGGCAAGAAGGTCGACGACGAGCAATGCCCGAGCAGAGAAAGCCAACTCTTCGGCGTGGCTGATCCTGTGAGCGAGGGCAGCATAGCGTCAGGAGAGTTCCAACAATTAGGTGAGGGAGAGGGTAATGGGGACGAGCATGAACGGCTTGCAGATCGCTTCTCGCTGCTCCGAGAGATTCTTGAACAAATCACCCAAGAGTCTGGAGTTGCGTTGGTATCACTGGAGGTGAGACCGCTGCCGCCCGTTCCACGTTGCAGCTACCACATGATCGACCACGAAAAATCACGCTGCTATCTGCTGGCAAGGTTCAAATTGCAAAACGGCGATCAACGCTACCTTCTAGAAATAGATACCTCAGACAACCGGAAGACCATGTCAACGCGGATCATGGGCTTCAAAGCAGGTGTTGAAGCCGAGAAATGCATCGACAAGATCCTGAGGCAGACAGTGAAAGGTTCGTTGCGCTGGCCGCGCACTATGACGGGCTTCTGTGAGCCTTTGCACTCTGTAAATCACCCCAAAGAAGGTTTATCTGGCACCAACCATGCTGGGTTTTATGGCTGGAAGCAGCGTATACATGATGCCCTAGGCTGATCGCCGAATCGCTTGGAATCACCTTAGTGCGGCCAATATGCTTGCCAAGGATTGAATGATGTTGGGTGCTAGAATCAGCTTGGTATGAGTATGAGAGTGCTGATCCTTACTGGCGCACATCGGGGCTCCCGAAGCATTGAGCTAGGCTTTCATCAAGGCTGAAGGGTGGAGTCCATCCGAGCAATGCGGTCGTGCTGCTCATGTCAACTTGCAGCGAGCCGGTAAGCCGTCTGGCCATGCTTTTTTTACCTACAAGACTAGCGACAGCACGAAGAACCGTTGTGGGGACGGGGATCAGGCGGGCGGGTTTGCCCATCGCTCGTGCGACGCGGCGCAGCAAATCGGGGGTGGAAACATCCTCCCCATCTGAGGCCAGTAGTACCTTGCCTGCTGCACGGGGGTGATCGAGACAGACCAAGATAAGGTCGACGAGGTTGGCGACGCTGATCAGTGATCGCCGGTTATCGACAGCCCCTAGGGGGAGAGGTATACCGCTGGAAACCCAGCCTACCATTCTGGCGAAGTTGCCCGGAGCCTCCCGACCGTAGATCAGTGGTGGGCGAATGACGACTAGCTCCATATCATGAGCTTGGCATAGATTCACCAGCCCACGCTCCGCTTCGATCTTAGAAATGGCGTATGGCTCCTCCGGTGCGGGCACGTCGCATACAGTGAATGGCCGGTCGCTGGTAACACCATGAACGCCGATTGAGCTGATGTAGATGAAGCGTTTCACCTGACTCTGTACGCATTGCCGGGCGAGGTTGAGCGTGAAATCTACATTGACCTTCCGGTATTCGGCGAGCGGATCGGCTGCGGTCTCATTCAAGACGTGGGCTCGTGCTGCGGTATGGACAACAACATCAACGCCGCTGAGAAGGTCCAGGAAGTTCGCAGTAGAGAAGCACTGATTGAGGGTGCTGGAGTCGAGGACGTCAGGGAGTTCCTTTTTCCTTGAAAGCGTTACGACCTGAAGCCCCTGCGTTGCCAGAAGACGGGCCAGTAACGAACGGGCCATAAACCCTGAAGCACCAGTAACCAATACCTTCACGACTACCCCTCAAACCCTGTCGTTATTGGGGTGCTCAAGCCCCCTGATTTTGCGCATGAAGGCCCTGGCGGTCTTTGCGATGTCTGGAGACACTGCTGTGAGCAGGATCGACGCCAGCGCAATCCACCAAGCCAGGCGGCCATAGTTGAAGACGTACTTGTTCAGCCAAATCTTTCGGTACCGCGCTTTACGGCCATATGGATCAAGTTCTCCAGCAGCCTTCAGCTCACTGGCCGTGTAGACCGTTTTCAGCGAGTAGCCGGTTTTGCGGAA
>JAIERF010000341.1 GCA_019747075.1 Pseudomonadaceae bacterium | reverse complement strand
GTGACCACCAGGCCACGCTCGGTTTCCTTGGCATTCAGTTCGGCAATCTGGCGTTTCAGCTGATCGGCTTCCAGGGTGCGCGAATCCAGCCGAGCGCCTTCACGCTGCTCGCTCAGTTGCTTGCGCTGGTCTTCGAGAAAACGCGCCTGGGCGCGGGCGTTGGCAATCTCGACCTTGCGGTCGGCCAGGTACACCAGGTGATCGCCCTGGGCCATGTTGTCTTCAGTGCGCAACTCTTGCGCCGACAACACGGCCGCCTGGGCTTCTTGCATAGCTACCGGCGCACGGGTCGCCAGCTGCGGGTTGGCTTGCAGCTGCAGCAGCTTGTTCTGTACCTGCTCGGCACCGGCCGGCTTGGCCGGGGCGGCCGAACAGGCGGCCAACAGCAGGGAAACACCGGCCAAGGCAATCAGTTTGCTGCTGTGCGGGATAGTTTTCATTGTTGCTCTCCGGTGGTGCGCTGCATTTCCTGCTTCAGGCTTTGGGTGCCTTTGAGCATTTCGTCGTTAACCACTTTGGCTTTGGTGGCCTGCGAGCGGGCCAGCGCCAGGTCGGCATCAACCCGCGCCTGCTCGGCCAGACGGCGGGCCATGTCCATCTCTTTTAATTGCAGCGAGGCGTTGGCGGCATTCAGCTTGTTGCGCGCCTCAGCCAGATCCGGCGAGGCGTAATCCGCGACACGGGCTTGCTCGGCCGCCTTGATGGCGGTTTCCGCCGCTTGCAGTTCGGCTGTCGGCGCGATGGGCGCCGCCGCACAGGCGCTGATCAGCAGCAGCGCGACACTGAGACCGGCCACGCGCCAGGATGAGTGCGACTGCGCGGCGGCGGGTTGGTTGTGCAGAATTTTCAGCATGTGGATGCTCCTTGATGGCATCACCCCTGGGCGGCGGCTGACGGATGTCAGCGCGGACGCGGCAGCGGCTATATGACAGGCACCGCCCCAACGCTGGGCGACCTGCGGGTAAACGCAGGAGGCACAGGGCCGGGGCAGATGTCGGTGAACGTCAAGCGTTAGCGTGTAGCAATCAGAACGTCAGGCCTTTGGCGCTCACGGCTTTAACGCCGCGCACGTTGTCCGCCAGCTCAACCGCCAGGGCACGCTCGGCGCCGCTGCCCAGCTTGCCGCTGAGGGTGACGACGCCAGCCTTGGTGCTGACCTCGACATCCGAGCCTTTGACATTGCTGGAATACAGCAGGGTCGACTTGACCTTGGTGGTGATCCAGCTGTCGGCAATCTCACGACCCGCCTGCGCAGTGGAACTCTTGGCCTTGTCGGTCAGGCTTGGCGCCGCGCTGCTGACCACCAGCTGATTACTCACTGCGACTACGCCAGTGGTGTTGAGGGCCAGGCGCTCGGCCGCCAGCTTGGCTTGGGCGCTTTCGGCGGTGCCGGTCAGGGTCACGGTGCCGGCGTTGGTTTCGACCTCAGTGGTCTGGCCATCGGTGTGCTTGCTCCACACCAGCTTGGACTTGACCGCGGCAGTGATGCTGGCGTCATCAACCACCTGGCCGTAGCTGCGCACGGTGCCTGGGGTTGGCTCATAGTCGGCGAGCACGACGATCTGGTTGTCGACTTCCTTGATGCCGTTGACGCCCAGGGCAATTTGCTTGGCCAGGTCCTTGTTGACGTCCTCGTTGACCTTGCCGGTCAGGGTCGCCTTGCCTTCATGCACGGTGACATTCAGGTCGTTGGCCCGCAGGTACGGGCTAAGGGTGTAGGTGGTCCAGATTTGCGCTTCCTGACGGGCGTCAGTCAGATCCTGGGAGGTGCTGGCGGCAATGGCCGAGGTGCTCATTGCGGCAATCGACAGGGCAATACCTGTAGCGATCATTAATTTGCGCGGTTGCGTGTACATAGTGTTGCTCCATCCGGGGAAAAATATCCTGCACCTGAGCGGGTCGCCGGCCGGCCATGCCGACAGGCGACCCTGACGCTCAGGTCATCACTTGGTCTTGTCGAAAAAGCTTTTGACCTGCTTTTCAGCTTCGTCATGGGTGATGGCGTAACGCTCCTGCACCAGGCCCGCGAGCTTTTCAGCGTGGCCTTCGGACTGCAGCAGTTCGTCTTCGGTCAACTTGCCCCAGGCCACCTTGGCCGAGCCAACTTGTTGTTTCCATTTGCCTTTGAGTTCTTCAATGCTGGGTAAGCTCATCATTTCTGTCCTTTTTGCTTGGTTGGGTTGACCGCGGGCGGCGTGGTAACGCTGGCAACGGGGCTGACTGGCAGCGCGCTTTTCTGTCGTTGCTCGGCGTTATTGGCCTTGCCCTTGGGCGAGTTATAACCATCGGTTTTACTCATGCTGACCTCCGTGTACCCAACTGCCAGGCAAGATTGCGAGGAGCTGCGACCACCACCATGAGCCGACTGCAAGAGCCCGTCGGTGCGCTACCGCGCTTAGGCCATAACCTGAGTGCCCAGTCAGGACCTGCGGCAATTGCCACCCCTGTGTTCGCTGACGAACAGACGCTGTGAAGGCTGACGCCGATGCTGGCCAGGTCGCGGTGCACAGGCACGGCGGCCAATGCTGCAACGGGTCTCGCGGCGCAATGACCGAGGACCGGCAACGCCTTTTTGCCTCAACAGGAAATACCCATGTCCAAGCCAGCCAACCCTTCGGAGTCCACCGTGAAGCACTTACTCGATAGCAAGTCGATTGCCACCGCCAAACACCAGGCCGACAGCATGGCTGCTGGTGTGTCGCGCGAATTCAGCAACTTCATCGCCGACATCGAAGACCTGCTGAAAGAAACCGCCACCCTCACCGGCGATGACCTCAACCGCGCCAAGGCCGCCATCAGCGCCCGCGTCAGCGCGGCCAAAGAGTCGATTGATGGGCTCGGCGGCAGCGTCTCGGATCGCGTGCGCAAGAGCAGCGCGATGACCAATGAATACGTCCACGAGCAGCCCTGGAAAGCCATCGGTGCCGTGGCCGCCGTCGCCTTCGCACTCGGCTTGGTGTTTACCCGCCGCCCCTGAGTCGTTCGCCAGCCGCGCCGGCGTGAATGCCGGCCTAGCCCTGCGCCAAACCTGCACTGCCGCGGACCGAGCGCCAGTGTGCCGGGCGCCGTGCAACTGCTGACCCAGGTGGTCAGCCGGTTGCTTGGCGCGTGCCTGTTGCGCCCGCTCCAGTCACGGCTGGAACGGGCGCCGCGTTCTCTCAGATACGCCCAAGCAACAGCAGAATGATGATGATCACCACCACCAGGCTCAAGCCACCGCTCGGGCCATAGCCCCAGCTCTTGCTGTGTGGCCAGCTC
The DNA here is from genome assembly GCA_019747075.1 of Pseudomonadaceae bacterium. Lineage (GTDB taxonomy): Bacteria > Pseudomonadota > Gammaproteobacteria > Pseudomonadales > Pseudomonadaceae > Aquipseudomonas. The sequence continues at coordinate 5,787 of JAIERF010000341.1, read as the reverse complement.
GGCAAGACGCCGACCAGCATCAGAATCAGAATGACCAACAGAATGGTGCCCAAGCTCATGGTGCTGCCCTCAACGAGTGTTACGACGGATGCAGGACGAAGCAGCCCTGCGTGCGGTAACCAGCACTGTGCACCGAAGGGCCCGCGCTTATCTGTTCGCTAACGAACCGAAGCGCTTTAGCTCCTAATCCGTTTTGCTGGAGTTGGCTTCGGCGCCTTGCTGCGGGCGATATTCTCCGCGCGCTGCCATGTGTTCTTGACCGGATCATCCGGGCTATGGCTCATGGCTGATCCAACGGCTCAGCCGCCAGGTGGGCACGCAACTGAGCAACCTTGGCACTTTTCGCCGGCAGCACTTGCCGTGGCAGCGGTGAAAAAGGCCCGTGAGCCACCAGATTGGCCGCGCCCCACGGCAGAATTTTGTCGGCTCGGCGCTCCTGGGTAACACCCGGCGTGACCACTACATACAGCTCTGACCGTTGCTGCGGGGCGCCCTCTGCGCCGCTGCGTTTGCCACCCACACCCTCTTCGCTTAAGTCATCCATAACGGCCTCGAACGCATCCGGCCGGCCGCGACATTGCGACCTGCCTGCGGCCAACAATGGCAGCCGGGCCCGCCAGCGTCGGTGCGCTAACACGCTTAGCGCGCCGACCGGAGAACAGCACCCTGCGTACGACATGGCGCCTTGCAAAAGGCCGGCGTAGCGCCCATATCAGTCTGCAGAGCAGCATGTTTGCCAGATTGCACGCGCTGGCTGGCGCGCAGACCGTTATGGATGAATCACGCAGGGTAGTGCGATGGACTTCAAGGATTACTACAAGGTGCTCGGGCTTGAGCCTGGGGCCGACGACAAGGCGGTCAAGGCCGCCTACCGCAAGCTGGCGCGCAAATATCACCCGGACGTCAGCAAGGAAAAAGACGCCGAGAATCAGTTCAAGGACGTCGCCGAAGCTTACGAGGTGCTGAAAAGCGCCGAGAAGCGCGCCGAGTACGACGAGCTGCGCAAATACGCCCAGCAAGGCCGCCCGTTCGAGCCACCACCCGGTTGGCAGCCACGTGGCAATGGCGGTTTTGCCGATGAGATGGGCGGCGGCCGCGACTATTCCGATTTTTTTGAATCGCTGTTTGGCGCCGCCGGGCGCAGCCAAGGCCCAGGCCGCAAAAGTGCCCGCCGAGGACAAGACGTGGAAATGGAGTTGCCGATTCTGCTGGAAGAAACCCTGGCGGATGAGGCCAAGAAAATCGCCTTCCAGTTGCCGCAATACAGCGCCGACGGCCAGCCCCTGGCGGCCATCAGCAAGACCCTGAATGTGAAGATTCCCGCCGGCGTCAGCGACGGCGAGCGCATCCGCCTCAAGGGTCAGGGTGCACCGGGCCTCGGCGGCGCGGCAAATGGCGATCTGTACCTGATCATTCGCCTGGTACCGCACCCACTGTTCGATGTCGAGGCGCACAACCTGATCCTCACCGTGCCGCTGGCGCCCTGGGAAGCGGCGCTGGGCAGCAAGGTCACGGTGCCCACCCTGGACGGCAAGATCCACCTGAGCATCCCGGCCAATAGCCAGAGCGGTCAGCGTTTACGCATCAAGGGCAAGGGCTTGATGAACAAGCTGGGCGAACGTGGTGATCTGTATGCACTGTTCAAGATCGTCATCCCCGCCCAGGCCGACGAGCCGACCCGCGCACTGTGGGCGCAACTGGCCGAACAGGCTGCCTTCGATCCGCGTGCCGAATGGAGTAAGTGATGATGAGCAGCCTGATCCTGCAACTGAACATTCACGAGTTCTGCCAGAGCGCCGAGCTGCCCCAGGCGGCGCTACTGGAAATCATCGAGCACGGCATCCTCGAACCCAGCGGCGCCACCCAGGAACAATGGCTGTTCGACGCCAACGCCCTGGCTATCGCCAAACGCGCGCGGCGCCTGCAAGGCGAGCTGCAGATCGAATGGGCCGGCATTGCCCTGGCGCTGCAGTTGCTCGATGAACTGGAGCAGCTACGCGCCGAAAACACTCAGTTACGCCGCCGCTTGAGTCGCTTCGAGGCCGAGTAGACCGCTTGTTGGTCGGCGCACCACCGCGTGAGCCGACGATGCCCTGATTAGTCCTATTGATCCAACACCGGAGTTCACCATGCTTTACCGCCCGCTTGGCACCAGCCCTCTGCACGTCAGCGCCCTGGCGCTGGGCAGCATGACCTGGGGCGAACAGAACAACGAAGCCGAAGGCTTCGAGCAGATCCGCCGCGCCCAGGCCGCCGGCATCAACTTTATCGACACCGCCGAGATGTACCCAGTGCCGCCCAAGGGCGAAACCGCCGGCGCCACCGAACGCATCATCGGCAACTACCTGCAACGCTTTGGCGGACGCAGCGACTGGATCATCGCCAGCAAGGCCGCCGCGCCCGGCAACGGCATGAGCCATATTCGCGGCGGTCACGCCCACTTCGACCGCGCCAACCTGGTGGCCGCCGTGGACGCCAGCCTGCAACGCCTGCAGACCGACTACATCGACCTCTACCAGCTGCACTGGCCGGACCGGCACACCAACTACTTCGGCCAACTGGGCTATACGCACAACGCTGACGCCCACCTCACGCCGATTGAAGACACCCTCGAAGCCCTCGCCGAGCTGGTGGCCAGCGGCAAGATCCGCCACATCGGCCTGTCCAACGAAACGCCCTGGGGCGTGCACCGCTTCCTGCATCTGGCCGACAAACATGGCTGGCCACGGGTGGTGTCGATCCAGAACCCGTACAACCTGCTCAACCGCAGCTTCGAGGTGGGCCTGGCGGAAATCGCCATCCGCGAACAGGTCGGCCTGCTGGCCTACTCGCCCCTGGCCTTCGGCCTGCTCTCGGGTAAATACGAAAATGGCGCCCAACCGGCCGACGGCCGCCTGACCTTGTTCGAACGCTTCCAGCGCTACAACAACCCGCAAGCCCGCCGCGCCGCCAGCGCTTATATCCAACTGGCCCGCGAACACGGCCTGGACCCGGCGCAAATGGCCCTGGCCTATGTAAACAGCCGCGACTTCCTGACCAGCAACATCATCGGCGCCACCACCCTGGCGCAGCTCGACAGCAACATCGCCAGCCTCGACCTGCAACTGCCCGAAGCCGTGCTGCAAGGTATCGAAGCCATTCACCGCGAACAGCCCAACCCGGCGCCGTAAGCCCGCCGCACAGGCCACAAAAAAGCCGCGCACACCTCAATGGTCTGCGCGGCTTTTTATTTGGAAAGCGCCACTCACCCGGCAGGCCTCCACGCCTGCGACAGACCTTTGGTCACCCTCTTTAGTACGTACTGCCGCTATGCATTCATCAAAAATTATCTTTTGGTTATATTAAAATTACTAAACAGTCTTTTTAGAAATAATAAAGCCTGATTAGTATCTGCCCCATGCCGATAACCCGCCGAGCGGCAACCGCAAGGAGCAGAGCAATGAGCGCAACTCTTCAAAAAATCGATGGCAGCGATGAAGCCAGCATCCTGCAAGAAATCCAGACGGCCCTGCGCAACCTGCGTTTTGGCTCGGTAGAAATCACCGTCCACAACGGCCAGATCGTACAGATCGAACGGAAAGAAAAAATCCGCCTGCAAGGCAATAACAACCGCCAGGCCTGAAACACCGAAATACCGTCGCCCGACTGGACCACCAGAGGGCGTGACATGACCCCGAGCCACTGACCAGAAGAGCACGACCATGACCACGCACCTCAACGCAACTCCCCATCTGTATCGCTGTCGCCGCCGAATGTGTCGCTAACCCGCAACGCCACTACGCCACAGCAACACCCCAAAACAGATGAGCCGTGCCGCCAATGCCGCACGCAGAGGAGATTCACATGTCCATTCGCACCCTAAGCCTGTCCCTGCTGACCGCCGCCCTGTTCGCCACCCCAGTGCTGGCCGAAACCACCTTGCTCAACGTGTCCTACGACCCGACTCGTGAGCTCTACACCGAGTACAACAAGGCGTTTAACCAACACTGGACCGCCGCCGGCAACGAAGCCGTGACCTTTCAGCAATCCCACGGTGGTTCGGGCAAACAAGCCCGGGCGGTGATCGATGGTTTGAAAGCTGACGTAGTAACCCTGGCCCTGGCTGGCGATATCGACGAGCTGTACAAGCTCGGCAAGCTGATCCCGCAAGACTGGCAAACCCGCCTGCCGCAATCGAGCACCCCGTACACCTCGACCATCGTGTTCCTGGTGCGCAAGGGCAACCCGGAAGGCATCAAGGACTGGGATGACCTGGTCAAGCCGGGCGTGGAAGTGATCACCCCTAACCCAAAAACCTCCGGCGGTGCACGCTGGAACTTCCTTGCCGCCTGGGCCTACGCCCAGCAGAAATACGGTAGCGAAGCCAAGGCCCAAGAGTTCGTGCAGCAGCTGTATAAAAACGTGCCGGTACTGGACACCGGTGCTCGCGGTTCGACCATCACCTTCGTTAACAACAACATTGGTGACGTGCTGCTGGCCTGGGAAAACGAAGCCTTCCTGGCCCTCAAAGAGCAAGGCGGTGACAAGTTTGAAATCGTTGCGCCAAGCCTGTCGATCCTGGCCGAACCGCCGGTGGCCGTGGTCGATAAAAACGTCGACAAGAAAGGCACCCGCAAGGTCGCCGAAGCCTACCTGCAGTACCTGTACAGCGAAGAAGGCCAGCGCATCGCGGCGAAGAACTTCTACCGCCCACGCAACGAAGCCGTTGCCGCCGAGTACGCCAAGCAGTTCCCGAGCCTGAAGCTGGTGACCATCGACAAAGACTTCAACGGCTGGAAAACCGCCCAACCGAAGTTCTTTAACGACGGTGGCGTCTTCGACCAAATCTACCAGGCCAATTGAAGCTACTGCGCTTGCTCATACTGCGTTGAAGACCGGCTCGGGCCTGCTCATTTACAGCCCGTAAACTCCGCGGCCCTCGCCGGTCTTCGCCTTGTCTGCGCTGCGCTCGTGACGCTTCAGCTGCACCTTCTCTGCATGGAAAAAGCCCTACCGCTCCAACCCAGAATAAGGACACCCCATGTCTCGCCGCATTTCCCCCGTCATACCCGGCTTCGGGCTGACGCTGGGTTACACCCTGGTGTACCTCAGCCTGTTGGTGCTGATTCCCCTGGGTGCCATGTTTCTGAAAACCAGCGATCTCAGCTGGAGCCAATTCATCACCATCATCAGCGCCCCGCGGGTACTGGCTGCACTGAAGCTGAGCTTCAGCACCGCCTTCTACGCCGCGCTGGTGAATGGCCTGATCGGTACCCTGCTGGCCTGGGTGCTGGTGCGTTACACCTTCCCCGGCCGCAAGATCATCGACGCGATGATCGACCTGCCCTTCGCCCTGCCCACCGCCGTGGCCGGTATCGCCCTGACAGCGCTGTATGCGCCCAGCGGTTTGATCGGTCAATTTGCCACCGACCTGGGTTTCAAAATCGCCTACAGCCCACTGGGCATCACCCTGGCGCTGACCTTCGTCACCCTGCCCTTCGTGGTCCGTACGGTGCAGCCGGTGCTGGCGGACATCCCCCGCGAGGTTGAGGAAGCCGCCGCTTGCCTGGGCGCTAAGCCGTTGCAGGTGTTTCGCCACATCCTCATGCCAGCCCTGCTGCCGGCCTGGCTGACCGGTTTTGCCCTGGCCTTCGCCCGTGGCGTGGGCGAGTACGGTTCGGTGATTTTTATCGCCGGCAATATGCCAATGAAAACCGAGATCCTGCCGCTACTGATCATGGTCAAGCTCGACCAGTACGACTACACCGGCGCCACCGCCATCGGCGTGTTGATGCTGGTGGTCTCCTT
>JAIERF010000248.1 GCA_019747075.1 Pseudomonadaceae bacterium | reverse complement strand
TGAGAGCCTGGATTCTACCGGTGGCTGACTCTCTGCCTATCGTTTCAAACGTTGCACTTATTCTATGAATTCAGGATGTGATTACAGGATGTCCAGCGGGTACTCAGCGATCAGGCGCAGATCGTTGCGGTCGGAGTAGGAAACTTCCGAACCAGCTTCGTTAGCACGGTAGATCGAGTGACGCAGACGCAGGGACAGATCCTTGGCGGCGCCTTCTTGAACTACGTACTTGCTCTCGAGGTTCCACTCGTGCTCTTTGCCTTCTTGTTCGAAGCCTTCCACGTCAATGTTGTCACCGGTTACGTAGCGGGTCATGAAGCTCAGGCCCGGTACGCCGTAGGTGGTCATGTCGAGGTCGTAGCGTGCCTGGTAGGAGCGCTCGTCTTTGGCCATGAAGTCAGCGATTTGTACGGAGTTGGCTACGTAAATAGTGTCGTTACCATCGATGCCGTAGTTATAACCGGTATCGCCGGAGGAGCGCTGGTAAGCCAGGGTGAAGGTGTGAGCGCCGAGGGTGTAAGACGGTGCCAAGCTCCACAGTTTGTTCTGCAGATCGCCGCCCAGTTTCTGGCCGTCATCATCCGACTTGTAGTAGTTGAAGTCGAAGCCCAAGGCTTGGTCATCGGCCAGAGCTACGGTGTAGTTCAGGTTGATGTACTTCTTGGTCCAGAAATCTTCAACGTCAGAAGCGTGGAATGCACCGCTGAAGTTTTCGGTGAAGCTGTAGCTAGCGCCGAAAATGTTGGCCGACTTCAGGGTTTCGCCAGACTGAGTCAGGCTGTCACGGCCAGTTTCGGTCTGGCTGCTCATAGCGGTGAAACGGCCGGCGCTCAATTCGAGGCCTTCAATTTCGGTGCTGGTCAGGTAAGTACCAGTGGCAACTTCCGGCAGGATGCGGGAGTCGTCAGTGGAGAATACCGGGCTGGCTACAAACTGATTGCCGTGCTTGAGCACAGTGTTGGACAGGCGAGCTTTAACTGCTGCACCAGCTTCAGTCTGGGTGTCTTCAGCCTGGCCTTCATCGTTTATCGAGAACAGACCCAGACCATTACGGCCTTTGCCAGTGTCCAGGCGAATGCTGCTCAGAGTGTGGGCGTCGATACCAAAACCAACGGTGCCCTCGGTGAAGCCAGATTCGAACAGGCCGCGGATGCCTACGCCGAATTCTTCGCGGTAGCCTTTGCGGTCGCCGTCGCTAGTGGTGTTGCCAGCAGCGCCGTGCTTGAAGTCACGGTTCATGTACAGCGCGCGGCTGAACAGATCAAAGCTGCTGTCTTCCACGAAGCCCTTAGAGTCGGACTGGCTGGAGGCCAGAGCCATCTGGGAGGTGCCGGCGGCGACTGCCAGGGCAATTACGCTCCACTTCATCATTTGCATTGAGGTTGCTCCTTTGGTTTTAGAAGATTTGCTCAGTCCACGGTATCTATATATGGACAGGTCTTTCTTTTTGTGTCAGCGTTGAATTTATAGCACGTCGGCACTTATGGCGATACTTGCGGTCTAAGCGTTCCGCATTCTGGGGCGCTTTGTCGCAATTGTGTAATTTAGATGTCGCTATTTTATGCGTGCTGCTTGTCATCTTGCCGTAATTTTTTGCTTCTTACGGCTTAAGTATTTGTTAAGGCTCGTCCGGGAAGATCAGCCTCAAGCCCATTTAGATCGCTTGAGGTTCATTCAATGGAGTTGCCTTGGGAACATCACGAGGGAGCACTGGCCTGCATCGGTCATGACCCGTCACTGTCGTTGTACTTGCTTAAGCAACATCCGTGCACAAAGCGCCGGGATGAGATAGAGAATCTTATTCGTGTGCGTTTTGCTGAACAGTACGGCGCCAAAATTCAGCATTTCATGCCGTGTCTGCTGGGGCTTGAGGATCTCGCGGGGCAACTGCAGGCCGCCGTCGGTATCCGTGGTGCGGACGCTGGCGAGTTGTTCCTTGAGCGTTACCTGGACCGCCCGGTCGAGGAAGAGATTACCGCTCGTAACGGTCGTTACCTGCAGCGCAGCGAGATTGTCGAAGTTGGCAATCTGGCGGCGGTGGGTGCCGGGCATGCGCGGCTATTAATAGTGGCGCTGACCGATGTGCTGGTTGCCTTGGGTTTTCGCTGGGTGGCGTTTACCGGCACCTCTACCTTGCTCAATAGCTTTCAGCGCTTGGGTTTGAGCCCGTTGTCGTTGGGTATCGCCGATCCTGCCTGCATGGGCGATGACCTGGCCGACTGGGGCAGCTATTACGCGACCCGGCCACAGGTGATGGTGGGCGACATCTATGCCGGCCATCAGCGCTTGCAAGCCATGGGTATCTACCGTCGTCTGGGTTATCAGCCGCTGTATGCGGCCGAGGAGTTGGCTCATGTCTGCAGCGGTTGAGTCGTTGCTGGAGACCTTGGCTCAGCATGGCGAGCGTGTGGCCTTGGTGCAGGCGGGTCAGCAACTGAGCTATACGCAGCTCTTGCACGAAATAAGTGCGCGTGCTGATGGGTTGCGTCAGGCTGGTGCGAAACGCTTGGGTTTGGCGCTGGATAATGGCCTGGAGTGGGTGCTTTGGGATCTGGCTGCCCTGGTCGCGGGCATTGTCTGTGTGCCGGTGCCCGGTTTCTTCTCGCCGGCTCAGCAGCGCCACGTGCTCGACAGTGCTGGCGTCGACAGCCTGATTGCCGCCGATGCCTCGGCTTTTGCTGCCCTGGGCTTCGGTGCGGTTGCGGCGCAGATTGCTCAGCGCAGTTTGCCTGTGGTGGCCGAGCTGCCGGCGGGCACAGTAAAAATTACCTACACCTCCGGCACCACCGGACAGCCCAAGGGCGTCTGCCTGGATGCCGAGGTGCAGTTGGCCGTGGCGCGCAGCCTGTGGCAGGCCAGCATGCCATGCCAGGTCGAACGGCATTTGTGTGTACTGCCGCTGGCCACCTTGCTGGAGAACATCGCCGGGATTTATGCGCCGCTGCTGGCCGGTGCGGCTATCGAGTTGCTGCCGGTGGCTGAGGTGGGCCTCAAGGGCGCCAGTCAGTTTGATTTGCCGAGTTTCCTCAGCTGCCTGAATCGTGTGCAGCCCCATAGCCTTATTCTGCTGCCGCAATTGCTGTTGGCGCTGGTGACGGCGGCTGAGCGGGGCATGCCAATCGCCAATTCCCTGCGCTTTGTCGCCGTCGGCGGTGGGCGCGTATCGGCACAGTTGCTGGAACGTGCCGATGCGCTGGGGCTGCCGATTTATGAAGGCTACGGCTTGTCCGAGTGCGCCTCGGTGGTGTGCCTGAATACGCCGCAGCAGCGCAAGGTGGGCACCGTCGGCACGCCATTGCCCCATGTCGAGGTGCGCCTGGCTGCGGATGGCGAGGTGCTGGTCAAGGGTGCGCGGATGCGCGGTTACCTGGGTGAGCCGGCGCTGACGGATGAGTGGTTGGCAACCGGCGATCTCGGTCATTTCGATGGGGCTTATCTGGTCCTGCATGGGCGTAAGAAGCACCAGTTCATCACGGCCTTCGGCCGCAACGTCAACCCTGAGTGGGTGGAGTCGGAGCTGGTCCAGCAGCTGCCCATCGCGCAGGCCTGGCTGTATGGCGAGGCGTTGCCGGCGAATGTGGCCGTGCTGGTGCCGCGTTTCTCTTCAGTGAGCGATGCAGAGCTGGCGGTGGCGGTAGAACAAGTCAATCAAACCCTGCCGGATTACGCCCGTGTGCACCACTGGCTGCGCGGCGAGCAGGCGTTTACCGATGACAACGGTCTGGCCACCAGTAACGGTCGGCTGCGGCGTGTGGCATTACTCGAACATTACCAATCGGCCATCACTCAGGTGATGGCTGGCGAAACGGTCTATTAAGGGGTTTACATGAATTTTTTCGACCAGTTGCAAGAGCAAACCAAGGCTGAGCGCGAGTACCTGTTGAGCGCGCCGATTATTGCCCAGGTCATGGCGGGCACCGTCAGCCCGGCCAGTTATGTGGCGTTTCTCGGCCAGGCTTACCACCACGTCAAGCACACCGTGCCGCTGTTGATGGCGTGTGGCGCGCGGTTGCCGGAGCGGTTGGAATGGCTGCGCGAGGCGATCGCCGAATACATCGAGGAGGAGTACGGTCATCAGGAGTGGATTCTCAACGATATCCGCGCCTGTGGTGCCGACGCCGAGGCGGTACGGGTGGAAACCCCTAACCTGCCGACCGAACTGATGGTCAGCTATGTCTATGACCAGATCAATCGGTGCAACCCGGTGAGCTTCTTCGGCATGGTCAACGTACTTGAGGGCACCAGTATTGCCCTGGCGACCCAGGCCGCCGGCATCATTAAGGGCGAGCTAGGCTTGCCGCCGCAGGCGTTCAGTTACCTGACTTCCCATGGCAGCCTGGATATCGAGCACATCGCCTTCTACGAGAAGCTGATGAATCGTCTGGAAGAGCCAGCCGACAAAGCTGCCGTAGTGCACACCGCCAAAGTGGTCTATCGCCTGTATGGCGACATGTTCCGCAGCCTGCCGTTGTCGGCCTGAGGAGGGACTATGCAATTGTCAGATTGTCGTGCGTTGATTACCGGTGCCAGTGGTGGCATTGGTCAGGCGTTGGTCGAGCGGCTGTGTCAGGGCGGCGCCAAACTGTTGCTGGCGGGGCGTCAGCTCGCGCCGCTGGAAGGCTTGGTGCAGCGTTTTCCTGGGCAGGTCGAGCTGGTCTGTGCGGACATCACCGAGGCCAGCGGGCGTGAGGCTGTGTTGGCGGCAGCGCGGCGCTTTGGCGGAATGAACACCCTGATCAATGCCGCCGGGGTCAATCGCTTCAGTTTGTTGGAGCAGCATGACGAGGCCGATATTGCCGCATTGATCGGCCTGAATGTGACGGCCACCTTGCAGCTCACCCATCGCCTGCTGCCGTTGTTGCGGCATCAGGGCCGGGCGCTGGTGGTTAATCTGGGTTCGACCTTTGGCTCGATTGGTTATCCGGGTTTCAGTGCCTATTGCGCCAGCAAGTTTGCCTTGCGCGGGTTTTCCGAGGCGTTGCGCCGCGAGCTGGCGGACACTGAAATGAAGGTGCTGTACATCGCTCCGCGGGCGACCCGCACCAGTATGAACAGTGCGCAGGTGGTGGCCATGAATGATGCGCTCAATGTGGCCATGGATGATCCGTTGGAGGTGGCCGATCAGGTAGCCCAGGCGATCATCCGCGAACGTGAAGAACTCTATCTGGGCTGGCCGGAGAAGCTTTTTGTCCGGCTTAACAGCCTGCTGCCGCGGGTGGTCGATCAGGCCCTGCGCAAGCAGCTACCGATTATCCAGCGCTTTGCGCGCAACAAACCTTGAAGGGATGTTCTGATGATTAAGCTACGTGTTCTCTGTGTGGCGGCGCTGTTGAGTGCCGTAAGTCTGCCAAGCCTGGCCCTGACCGACAGCGGTCAGAAAAGCCTGCAGCTGCTGCAAAGCCGCTGGGCTGAAATCAACTATCAAGTACCGGCGGCGCAGCGTGAGGCCGAGTTTGCCAAGTTGGCGGCAGAGGCCGACACCCTGGTGCGCAGTAACCCGCAGGATGCCGAGTTCTACATCTGGCGCGGCATCATCCTCAGCACCTATGCCGGTGCCAAGGGTGGCTTGGGTGCGCTGGATCTGGTCAAGCAGTCCAAGGCCAGTCTGGAGCAGGCGGTTGCGCTTGATCCCAAGGCGCTGGAAGGTTCGGCCTACACCAGCATGGGCGCGCTGTACTATCAGGTGCCCGGCTGGCCGATAGGCTTTGGCGATGACGAGCAGGCGGAAAAACTGCTCAAGCAAGCGCTGCAGTTGAACCCCAATGGCATCGACCCGAACTACTTCTATGGCGATTTCCTGTTTCGGCAGAAGCGTTACAGCGAAGCCAAGCTGGCCCTGGAAAAGGCTCAGACGGCCACCGCTCGCCCAGGGCGTGAAGTCGCTGATCGCGGTCGCCAGGCTGAAATCGCCGCATTGCTGGCCAAGGTTCAGGCCGAACTCAAGTAAGCTGACGGGATTGTTGGTGGAGACAACGCATGCGCATCCTGTTGGTGGAAGATGATCTGGCCCTGGGCGAAGGTATTCGCACGGCGCTCAAGCCTGAGGGTTATACCGTTGACTGGCTGCAGGATGGCGTCAGCGCCCTGCATGCGTTGACCCATGAGAGTTTCGAGCTGGTGATCCTCGATTTGGGATTGCCGCGGATGGACGGCTTGCAACTGCTCAAGCATTTGCGCGCCGCCGCCAATCCCTTGCCGGTGCTGGTGCTGACGGCGCGTGACGCCACGGCGGACCGGATTGCCGGGCTGGATGCTGGCGCCGATGACTACCTGACCAAACCCTTCGATGTGGCCGAGCTCAAGGCACGGCTGCGGGCCTTGCTGCGGCGCAGTTTCAATCGTCCGCAGCCGGCGCTGGAGTACCGTGGCATCAGCCTCGACCCGGTCAGCCAGGAGGTGTGCTATCAGGGGCGGGTAATCAATTTGCCGCGCAAGGAGTTCCTGCTGCTGCATGAGTTGATCGCTCAACCGGGGCGGGTGCTGACTCGCGATCGTCTGCAGCAGGCTTTGTATGGCTGGGACGAAGAGGTGGAGAGCAACGCCCTGGAGGTGCACATCCACCATCTGCGCAAGAAGTTCTTTAGCGAGCTGATTCGCACCGTGCGCGGTGTGGGTTATCTGGTGGATAAATAGATGTCCATGCTGCGCTCCATTCGCGCCCGTACGCTGGTGTTGGTGCTGGGTTTGCTCAGCGTGTCGATGACGCTGATCTCGTACAAAAGCTACCGCGATGCCAATCACGAGATCGAAGAGCTGTTCGATGCTCAACTGGCGCAGACCGCGCGTTTGCTCCAGGGCATGCTCGGCCTGGATCGTTCGTTGGCGGCTCGCCAGCGCTTGCAGGCCTCGCTGGATGCCGCCTTCGCCGGTCAGCGTCAGGCGCTGGTGGGCGGGGCGCCGAGGTCCGGCCACCCTTACGAAAGCAAGCTGGCCTTTCAGGTGCTGGATGCCCAGGGGCAGTCGTTGCTGCAGTCGGCCAGTGCGCCGGTGGCGTTGCTGAGTCAGTTGCGCCAGCAGTTAGCGCAATCTCAGGGGGCGGAGGCCTTGCCTGAGCGCCTGGCGGGTTATCACGATGTGGCCCTGGGGGCTTATCACTGGCGCACCTTTATGCTCCACGATCCAGACAATCAGCACTGGATTCTGGTGGGCGAACGTGAGGATGTGCGTGGCGAGCTGGTAGGGCTGATCGCCCGGCGCATGCTGTTACCCGACTTGCTCGGGTTGCCGATTCTTGCCCTGTTGGTATGGATGGCCGTCGGCTGGGGCCTGGCGCCGTTGGCGCAGATGGCCAGCTTTATCAAATCACGCGATGCCGACAACCTGGCCCCATTGCTGTTGGCGCCTTTGCCTCAGGAGCTGGAGCCGATCGTGGCGGCGCTCAATCGCTTGTTGCAGCAGGTGGCTCAGTTGCTGGCGCGCGAGCAACGCTTCCTCGCCGATGCCGCCCATGAACTGCGCACGCCCCTGGCGGTGCTGCGTATCCATGCGCAGAACGCCCAGCAGGCGCCGGACCCCGAGGATCGTGCCAAGGCCTTGCAGCAGCTTGAGCATGGGGTCGAGCGCGCCACCCGTGTGGTGACTCAATTGCTTACCCTGGCGCGGCTGGAGCCGGCGGCCGTGCAGCTGGCCATGGCGCCGTTGGACTTGGCAGCCCTGGCCCGAGAAGAGCTGGCCGAGCTGACGCCGCTGGCGCTGGATCACCAGCAGGAGCTGGAGTTCGAGGCCGAAGGCAGCGATTTTCAGTTGCAGGCGGATGGCCCCAGCCTCGGCACCTTGCTGCAGAATCTGCTTGGCAATGCCCTGCAATACACCCCGGCTGGTGGGCGTATTCGGGTGTTGTTGCAGGGGCAGCCTGAGGCTTTGCTGCTGCGCGTGCAGGACAGTGGGCCGGGTGTTCCGGCGGAGCTGCGGGAGAAACTCTTCGAGCGCTTTTTTCGCCAGGGTATGGGGCAGGGCGCAGGTCTTGGCCTGTCCATCGTGCGTCGGGTGGTGGAGCTGCACAGTGGTGAAATCGAGTTGCTCGACTCGCCATTGGGCGGCCTTGAAGTGTTGGTGCGGCTGCCGCGGCACGGTTATCGCGGGTGAACTGAGGCGTTGCAACGCGCTATCCTGCACCGATCGTTTGCCGGGCGACCATTGTGGGCTCGGCAAGCGGCCGTCATTTGCCGTCGACCCGGAGCCCTTTTAGCATGTTTAGTCTCGATCCACGCTTGCAGCAGGACACCCTAGCTGTTGGGGATTTCCCCCTGTGTCGCCTGTTGCTGATGAATGATGCCCAGTTTCCCTGGTTTATCCTGGTGCCGCGCCGCGCTGATGTCAGCGAGGTGTTTGACCTGGATGCTGCTGATCAGCTGGCGCTCTGGCAGGAGACCACGGCCCTGGCTACCGTGCTGAAAGATGGCTTCGCCGCCGACAAAATGAATGTGGCGACCTTGGGTAATATGGTCAGCCAGCTGCACATGCACGTGATTGTGCGTCGCCGCGAGGATGCCGTCTGGCCCGCGCCGGTCTGGGGTAAATTGCCTGCCCAGCCTTACAGCGAGGCGCAGTTGGCTGAGGTCCTGGCCCGGTTGCGTTCGCTGCTGACGGATGATTTTCGTTTCGTGCAGGAGGTTTCATGAGCCTGGAGCTGCGCATCAATGACCTGGAGAGCCGTCTGGCTTTTCAGGACGACACCATTCAGGCGCTCAACGATGTGCTGGTCGATCAGCAGCGCTTGCTTGACCGCCTGCAGTTGCAGTTGGCGGCGTTGGCGCGTCGGCAGGACGAGCAGCAGAACCAGTTCGGTAGTGAAGATAATCAACCGCCACCGCATTACTGAAGGTTTCTCAGTGCAACAAAAAGCCCGCTAATTCAGCGGGCTTTTTGTTGTTCGACGCTGACTCAGCGGCGGCTGGGCAGTGCCGCAATCACGTCTTCGGCTTGCAGGCCTTTGTCACGCTGCATGACGGCG
>JAIERF010000083.1 GCA_019747075.1 Pseudomonadaceae bacterium | reverse complement strand
TACGGCATCAGCTGGGGCGCCCTGGGTGCCGCCGAAGCCTGCTGGCACACCGCGCGTCAGTACACCCTGGACCGTAAGCAGTTTGGTCGCCCACTGGCGCAGACCCAGCTGATCCAGAAGAAGCTGGCGGACATGCAAACCGACATCACCCTGGCCCTGCAAGGCTGCCTGCGTCTCGGCCGGATGAAGGACGAAGGCACCGCCGCCGTCGAAATCACCTCGATGATGAAGCGCAACAGCTGCGGCAAGGCCCTGGATATCGCCCGTATGGCTCGCGACATGCTCGGCGGCAACGGCATCTCCGACGAGTTCGGCGTGGCCCGTCACCTAGTCAACCTGGAAGTGGTCAACACCTACGAAGGCACCCACGACGTGCACGCGCTGATCCTCGGTCGCGCCCAAACCGGTCTGCAAGCCTTCTACTGAGGCTGACGCGCCAAGGGGCGGGTAGCTGAGCTGCCCGCCTTTTTAGTTTCTGCCTGATTGGCTGACTGGCCAGTCAGGGTTTAGCTCCTGCTTGAGGACGGCTTCGATGCCCGACATGCTCGCTCACCGCCAGACTTGCCGCAGTGCCCAGCCGGCCGCTGCGCAGGCGACGGCGGGCGGTCAGTCGCAGTTCGCGCCGTGCCACATCTTCCCCAGTGCCGATGGTGCGTTCTTTGTGGCGGTCAGTACCGACCAGCAGTTTGCCGAGCTGAGTCACCTGGCCGGCCAGTCGCAGTGGTTGCACGACCCGCGCTTTGCGACCCACGGCGCGCGCATCCGTCACGAGCATGAACTGAATGGCCTGTTGCGCCGGGCCACCGTCGAACACCGCACCGACGAGTGGATGGCGGCCCTGCGTTTTGCCGGTGTACCGTGCGCGGCACTGGCGCCGAGCCCCGCCAACGTCGGTGGCTGACGCGCCGCGCCGAGCGGTTGCCTGACTTCCTGCAAGCGTGCTGCAGCGATAGCGCCTTGCGTTTTGACCTTGAGGTTTCACTCCCATGCATCCCCATCTTTCCACTGCCAGTGAGGCCCTGAGCTGGTTGCAGGCCAATGACATGCGTCGCGTCGAGTTGGTGTTTGCCGACCTGACCAGCGTGGCCCGCGGCAAGATCATGAGCACCGCCAGTTTCGCCGAGACCCAGGCGGCGAAGATGCCTTCGCTGTTCCTCGGCCTGACCGTCACCGGTGGCGAGCCGCCGCAAGTGTTCAAGCGCATCTTCCCGCCGATGTTCCCGGACATGGCCATGCGCCCGGACTGGAGCACCCTGGTGGTTGACCCGCTGGCCGGCGTGCCGACCGCCACGGTGATCTGCGATATCGAGGCGAGCTTTACCGCCGCCGATGGCCATTGCCAGTACGAAGTGGCCGAGCTGTCGCCACGCCAGTTGCTCAAGCGCGTGCTGGACCGCCTGAAGGCCGCCGGCTACACCGCCAAGGTGGCGCCGGAGCTGGAGTTCTTCCTGGTCCACCCGCAGCGCGGCGCCGATGGCGGCCTGCAGGTGGCCCACGGCATGTCGGCCCAGGTGCCGCATATCGAAAGCTCCCACGACCTGGCCTCGGCGGAAACCGCCGGCAGCTTCGCGCCGTTCTTTGATGAACTGTGGGCCGCCTGTGAGGCCCAGGGCATCCCGATTACCGGCTACGGCCACGAGTCGGCGCTGGGCCAGTACGAAGTCAATTTCGGCCCGGATGCACCGCTGCAACAGGCCGATGCGGTGTTCCGCTTCAAGCGCCTGGCCCGCGAGATTGCCCGTCGCCACGGCTGCTTCGCCACCTTTATGGCCAAGCCGTACCTGACCGAGCCGGGCACCGGCTTGCACTGGCACATCAGCCTGGCCGACGCCGAGGGCAACAACCCGTTTACCGCCGCCGACAGCTCGCCGCATCCACGCCTCAAGCACTTTATCGGTGGCTGGCAGGCCTCGGCCCGCGCGTCGATGGCGATTCTCGCGCCGTACGCCCATTCCTATGTACGCCTGCACCGCCCGGATGCTTCGCCGGCCAGCGTCGAGTGGGGTTATGACAACCGCACCGCAGCCTTCCGCGTGCCGCACTCCGACCCGGCCAACCGCCGCGTCGAACATCGCCTGCCCGGCGGCGATGCCAATCCGTACCTGAGCCTGGCGCTGATGCTCGGTGCCGGCCTGGCTGGCATGCAGCAGCAGATCGAACCCGGCCCGGAAGTCAGCGACCGTCCGGCCGTCTCGGAGCGCGGCGCGTTGCCGGCGGACCTCAGCGAGGCGCTGGTGGAATTGCAGGCGTGCCCGATCCTCGGCGAGGTGTTCGGTGCACCCTTTATCGAGCTGTACAACATGATCAAGCAGCATGAATTGAGCGAGCAGGCCGCCGACGCGGACTTCGCCATCAAGCATTTGCTGGCCAGAAGCTAATTTGGCGGCGACCTCACTGGTCGTCGCACTGCCACGAAATCGGAGGCGCTATGAGCACTACTCACAAGAACCCGCAAACCCAGAAATGGCAGGCCATGAGCCGCGACCATCACCTGGCACCGTTCAGCGACTACCAGCAGCTGAGCGACACCGGCCCGCGCATCATCGTTAAGGGTGACGGCGTGTACGTGTGGGACAGCGAAGGCAACAAGATCCTCGACGGCATGGCCGGCCTCTGGTGTGCCGCCATCGGCTACGGTCGCCATGAACTGGCCGACGCCGCCAGCAAACAGATGAAAGAGCTGCCGTTCTACAACACCTTCTTTATGACCGCCCACCCGCCGGTGCTGGAGCTGGCCAAGGTGATCGCCGAGATCGCGCCCAAGGGCATGAACCATGTGTTCTTCACCGGTTCAGGCTCGGAAGGCAATGACACCATGCTGCGCATGGTCCGCCACTACTGGGCGGTCAAGGGCCAGCCAGAGAAGCAGGTGATCATTAGCCGCATCAACGGCTACCACGGCTCCACCGTGGCCGGTGCTGCCCTGGGCGGCATGGCGGGTATGCACGCCCAGGGCGGCACGCTGCCGGGCATCGTGCACATTCCGCAGCCGTACTGGTTCGGCGAGGGTGGCGACATGACCCCGGAAGCGTTCGGTATCTGGGCCGCCGAGCAGCTGGAAGCGAAGATTCTCGAAGTCGGCGTGGACAAGGTCGCGGCCTTTATCGCCGAGCCGATCCAGGGCGCGGGCGGCGTGATCGTACCGCCGGAAACCTACTGGCCGAAGATCCGCGAGATCCTCGCCAAGTACGACATTCTGTTTGTCGCCGACGAAGTGATTTGCGGTTTCGGCCGCACCGGCGAGTGGTTCGGTAGCGACTACTACGGCAACACCCCGGACCTGATGACCATCGCCAAGGGCCTGACCTCGGGCTACATCCCCATGGGTGGCCTGATCGTCAGCGACAAGGTGTTCGACGTGATCAAAACCGCGGGTGACTTCAACCACGGCTTCACCTACTCCGGTCACCCGGTGGCGGCCGCCGTAGCGCTGGAAAACATCCGCATCCTGCGCGACGAGAAGATCATCGAAACCGTGCGCGAAGAAACCTCGCCGTACCTGCAGAAGCGCCTGCGCGAGCTGCTCGACCATCCGCTGGTGGGTGAAGTGCGTGGTGTTGGCATGCTCGGCGCCATCGAGCTGGTCAAGGACAAGGCCACCCGCGCCCGTTACGAAGGCAAGGGCGCTGGCATGATCTGCCGCGGTCACTGCTTCAACAACGGCCTGATCATGCGCGCCGTGGGCGACACCATGATCATTTCGCCGCCCTTGGTGATCAGCAAAGCCGAGATCGACGAGTTGGTAACCAAGGCGCGCTTGTGCCTGGACCTCACCCTCAAAGATCTGCAGGGCTGAACGAAGTTGCACGGGTAGGATGGCGTGGAGCGCAGCGATACCCATCACGGCTGCTCTGGCCTATTCGATGGGTATCGCACGTTCAACCCATCCTACGAGTCGGTCCCGGATCAAATCCGGGTTACGGCAGACACAAAAACGCCCGGCATTGCCGGGCGTTTTTGTTACTGCGGTGTGCCATTTACATGTCCATGCTCAGCGACAGGTGTACGGCGCGGGGCTGCTGGTCGGCGCTGCGCAGGGATTGGCGCAGCACTTCATTAAGCGGCAGCTCCACCGGCATGCCGGTGCTGGTGCGACCCTTGAGCAGGGTCCAGGGGTGGACGGTGTCGACATAACGCGGCGACTTACCATAGGTCTCGGTAAACAGTGCCACAGCCTGATCCGCCTGCTTGGCGGCAAAGTAATCCTGCTCGACCTGAAAGAACTGCAGGGTGTTGACCTGGCTGGTACCGCCCAGCAACAGGTTCAAGGTGCGCCCGATAAGGGCTACGAGTGACTTGATCATGGGTTAATCCTCGTTATTGGCGGTGCTCGGCACCAGCAGAAACGTACGGCAAAGGTTGACCGCGCCAGGTAAAAGGCGGGTGCACGCAAGGCAATGAATAACTGGAAGGGTTCGCCACTGTTGATGTTAGGGCGCCGCGCATCCTGTTGCGCGATACCCGGCTGGCGTCTGGGCGACGGCATGTCCGGGTAGAGGCGGGCAGCTACGTTGGCTGCCGCTCGGTTGTTACTGGCGCCAGTATGCAGGATATGAGCGATAAGTCAGCTTTTGGCGATGGACGGTCATGCACAAACGGCTCTGGAACGCGGGTTCCAGCTCGTTTTGCGCCCCAGCTTGGTGCGTGGGGCGCAGGGCCTACGCCTCGGCAACGGCGACTTTGGTCTTGGTAAACACCGGCAGTTCGCGCAGTTGCTGGCCAAGCTGGGCGACGATATGGGCGCCGATCGGCAGCGCCGAGGTGGCCGCCGGCGAGGGCGCGTTGCACACGTGCAGGCTGCGGCGGCTGTGGCGGAACAGGAAGTCGTCGATCAGCTGGCCGGCGTCCGATACCGCCTGGGCGCGCACGCCGGCCGGGTGCGGCTGCAGGTCGCTGAGCTGGATGCTCGGGCAGTACTTGCGCACCTGCTGCAGGTAGCCGCGCTTGAACAGCGAGTTCTTCAGCTCGCCCAGCCCTGGGCGCAGGTTGGCCTTGAGCACCTTGAGGATGCCGGGGTTGCTGAGCATGCGGGCGCTGTCGGCCAGGGAAATATCGCGCTTGCGGTAGCCCTCGCGCTTGAACGCCAGCACGGCGTTGGGGCCGACGGTGACGCTGCCGTCGATCATCCGGGTCAGGTGCACGCCGAGAAACGGCATGCTCGGGTCGGGGATCGGGTAGATCAGGTGGTTGACGATCTGGTTATGGCTGGCCGGCAGGCGGAAGTATTCGCCGCGGAACGGGCAGATGCTGAAACCCGGATCAATGCCCAGCATGCGCACCACGCGGTCGGCCATCAGCCCGGCGCAGGTGAGCAGGAAGCGGCAGGCAAAGTCGCCGGCGCTGGTTTGCACGCGGACTTCCTGCTGGCGCTCTTGCAGCGCAGTGACGCTGGCGCCGTAGCGGATCTCGCCGCCGGCGTTGATAAATTCGCGGGCCATGGCCGCGGTCACTTCGGCGTAATTGACGATGCCGCTGGAGGGCACAAAGATGCCGCCAAGGCCCTGGATGTTCGGCTCGCGTTCGCGCAGCTGCTCGGCATTCAGCCATTCGCGCTGAATGCCGTTGGCCGCGGTGCGTTCCCACAGCGCCTGCATGCGCTGCATTTCCAGGTCGTTGGTAGCCACCAGCAGCTTACCGGGCACCTCATAGGCAATCCCGTGCTGGTCGCAGAACGCCTTGGTGGCCCGATTGCCGGCCAGGCAGAACTTGGCCTTGAGGCTGCCGGGCGTGTAGTACACCCCGGCGTGGATCACGCCGCTGTTGTGGCCGGTCTGGTGGCGAGCCGGGGCGGCTTCCTTTTCCAGCAGCAGCATGCGGCTGTCGGGATAGGTGCGCTGCAGTTGCATGGCGGTGGACATGCCGAGAATGCCGCCGCCGATAATGATGAAGTCGTACACCGGATCACCTGTGCTTAGGGTTTGAAGCATTTGCCGTAAGTGTAGGAGCGGCGCATGCCACTCCTGCGAGACTGATCTGCAGCGGGTTACTGACGCGGTTCGCGCAGCACCTTGGCGTGGGTGAAGTAACCGCGTTGGCGCATCAGCTCGCGGCGCAGGCCCGGATGGGCGGTAAAGCGGTCGCGGCCGTGCAGCCAGAAGTGGTTGTTGATCAGCAGGAAGCTGCCCACCGGCACCGGCACCGAGAGCTTGGCCGGGCTGTTTTCCAGGGACTGGCTGAGGTCGGTCAGCCAGTTGCCTTCCTCGAAGTTCTTCGGCTGCACGAACTGGTCGATGTAGCTGATGATCGGCCGGCCTTCGGCATCGTTGTCGAACACCGGGTGGAACACGTCCTTGTCCACGCGCTTGCTCGGTGGCGCGGTCCAGCGCAGCTCGCGGCGGGCCAGCGGGTGGTGGTTGAAGGTGGACAGGTCTTCCCAGTCATCCAGGTGCAGCAGCAGCGAGTTGCCGCCCTCCATGTTCTGCTCGTCGATTTTCATCATCAGCACGTAGTCGGTGTCCTGCTCGACGAAAGTGCCATCGGTGTGCAGCTCCAGCACCCGGTGCGGCTGGCGCAGGTAGCTGTCGGAGGCGTCGACGTTCTGCACCACGAAGCGCGCGTAGTACTGGCCGCTCATGGCGTCGAAGTTGGAACGGCCGAACAGGTGCGACACGGCGGTAGCGAGCTTGACCATCTCGTCGGCCTGGGCCACGTGATCGAGGCCTTCGGCATTGATCAGCAGGCCGCCTGTGGCGCGGTCCATCAGGGTATTGATCAGCACCGGCTGCAGGGTGTTGGCACACAGGTCATCGAGAATCCGCGCGACGCGAAAGCGCAGAAAGGATTTGTACTCCAGCGCCTGCACCGGCCATTCCTCGACCATCGCCAGGAAGGCCTGCACGGTGGCGGCCGGGAAGCTCAGCTGGAGCAGGCGCGGCGACTGCGGCGAGGGCTGCAGGCTGAAGCCGCTGAGGGTTTGTGGCGCGGGGACTACCAGGTTTTTCAGCTGAACAAAGGTACTCATGGCGATGCTCCTGAGCGGTATAGGTGCTGTCGGTGATGACGAGCTATTGTCGATGTAAATTCAAAATATCGACATTTTACGAAAGTGTCAAAAATAACTTGCGCCTTGTGCACAACAGCATCCGCGCGCTGATTCGGTATGATGGCCACCGACCTGTGCAAGGACGGTGCGATGCAAGCTTCTGGCTCCCAAGAAAATCTGCCGCTGGGTGGTTACCCGGCACTCAAGCGCGACATCCTGCGCGGTGTCTTTGCGCCCGGTGAAAAGCTCTTGATGAGCGCCCTCAAGGCGCGCTATGACCTGGGCGTGGGGCCGCTGCGCGAGGCGTTGTCGCAACTGGTGGCCGAGCACCTGGTGGTGGCCATCAGTCAGCGCGGCTTTCGTGTGGCGCCAATGTCGCTGGCCGAGCTGGCGGATATCTACGATGCCCGCGCCCATCTGGAGGCGATGATTCTTGGTCTGGCGATTGCCCGCGGTGACGACGCCTGGGAGGCGCAGATCGTCGCCAGCGCCCACCGTCTGGCGAAGGTGCTGGAGGTCAAGGACGGCGAGGAGATGCTCAATCTCTGGGACGCCCGGCACCAGGCCTTCCATGCGGCGATTGCCGCCGGCTGCGGCTCCCAGCACCTGCTGCAGGCGCGCGCCGCTCTGTTCGATCAGGCCGAGCGCTACCGCCATCTGTGGTTGCAGCAGACGGTCTTTTCCCCGGCGGCGCTGGAAGCCAAGCGCCAGGAGCACGCCACGCTGGTCGAGGTCATCCTGCAGCGCGACAGCGCGCGGGCCTGCGCCATGATGCAGGCGCACTTGCTCAGCCCGGTGAGCATCATCGGTGAGCTGTTGCAGGCCCGGCAAAACCGCGTCGAGTAAGCGTATCGCGCACATCGGCCGACGCCAGGTGCGGCCCATCGTGCGCTTGGCGCTGGCGGGTACTGTTCTGGAGTGAGTAATTGGCACAGCTGCGTGCGAATTCCTCGTTTGCCGCCGCCCCGCCGCCCTCCTAGGATGAAGCCATGGGTGAGTGCTCGACTGCGGTCGCGGCACTGGCGTTGTTTACGCGCGCGAGCCCGACCTCTTTCTTGGAGCACTTGTCATGTCTGGCGCCCTCTCGCATATCCGTGTTCTCGACCTCACCCGCGTGCTGGCCGGCCCCTGGTCATCCCAGGTGCTGGCCGACCTCGGCGCCGAGGTGATCAAGATTGAGCGCCCCGGCAGCGGTGACGATACCCGCGCCTGGGGGCCGCCCTTCCTCAAGGACGCCGAGGGTCGCGACACCAGCGAGGCTGCCTATTACCTGACCGCTAACCGCAACAAGCAATCGGTAACCGTCGACTTCACCCAGCCGGAAGGTCAGCGCCTGGTGCGCGAGCTGGCGGCGCAGTGCGACGTGGTGCTGGAGAACTTCAAGGTTGGCGGCCTGGCCGCCTATGGCCTGGATTACGCCGCGCTGAAAGCGGTCAACCCACGGCTGATTTATTGCTCGATCACCGGCTTCGGCCAGGACGGCCCCTACGCCAAGCGCGCCGGCTATGACTTTATGATCCAGGGCCTCGGCGGCTTGATGAGCCTGACCGGGCGTCCAGAGGGCGAAGAGGGCGCCGGGCCGATGAAAGTCGGCGTGGCCCTGACCGATATTCTCACCGGCCTGTATGCCACCGTGGGTGTGCTGGCGGCGCTGAACCATCGCGAGCAGACCGGCATTGGCCAGCATGTCGACCTGGCGCTGCTGGACGTGCAGGTGGCCTGCCTGGCCAACCAGGCGATGAATTTCCTGACCAGCGGCCTACCGCCGCGGCGGCTGGGCAATGCCCACCCGAATATCGTGCCCTACCAGGACTTCCCCTCGGCGGATGGTGATTTCCTCCTGGCTGTGGGCAATGACAGTCAGTTCCGCAAGTTTTGCGAGGTCGCCGGTCAACGGGAGTGGGCCGACGACTCGCGTTTTAT
>JAIERF010000332.1 GCA_019747075.1 Pseudomonadaceae bacterium | reverse complement strand
CCCTGCTCGATTTCGTAGCCAGTGCAGTCAGGGTTGTTGCCGCAGATATGCAATTTGCGCGTTTCATCCAGCAGGTAGGCATCCATGGCGGTGCCGCACTTCTGGCAACGGTGCTTGCCCAACAGTACCCGCGACTCGGACTCACCTTCGTCGTCGGCGGCAATCTCGTCGCCCGGCACCAGGTTGAGCGTCGACTTGCAGCGCTCTTTCGGCGGCAAGGCATACCCCGAGCAACCGAGGAATACACCGGTCGAGGCGGTACGAATCATCATCGGCCGGCCGCATTCACGGCAGGCAATATCGGTCGGCGTCGGCTGGTTGGCACGCATGCCGGCGTCGGGCAGCTCGGCCACTTCAAGCTTCTTCTTGAAGCCCTTGTAGAAGTCATCCAGCACGTTCTTCCAGTCACGCTGACCTTGCGCTACGTCGTCGAGATGCTCTTCCATGCCAGCGGTAAAGCCGTAGTCCATCAGATCGGAGAAGCTCTCGCACAGGCGTTCGGTGACGATGTCGCCCATCTTCTCGGCATAGAAACGCCGATTCTGGGTGGTCACATAGCCACGTTCCTGGATGGTGGAAATGATTGCTGCATAGGTGGAGGGACGACCAATGCCGCGCTTTTCCAACTCTTTAACCAGGCTGGCTTCAGAGAAACGCGCTGGCGGCTTGGTGAAGTGCTGAGTCGGATCAAGCTTGAGCAGCTTGAGCGCTTCGCCCTGCTGCATGTCTGGCAACACATCGTCTTCGCCAGGCTTGCTCTGCTGCGGCTGGGCACGGGTGTAACCGTCGAACTTGAGGATGCGGCCCTTGGCGCGCAGCTCAAAGGTACCGGCAGCGACACTGACGCTGGTCGACAGGTATTCGGCCGGCGGCATCTGGCAGGCTACGAACTGGCGCCAGATCAATTCATACAGGCGCTCGGCATCGCGTTCCATGCCGGTGAGCTGGGTCGGTTTGAGGTTAACGTCGGACGGACGGATCGCCTCGTGCGCCTCCTGGGCGCCCTCCTTGCTCGAATACACGATCGGCTTGGCCGGCAGGTACTTCTTGCCGTACTCGCTCTCGATAAAGCCGCGCACCATCTCCACGGCATCAGCCGAGAGGTTGGTGGAGTCGGTACGCATATAAGTGATGTAGCCGGCTTCATACAGACGCTGGGCCATCATCATGGTCTTCTTCACGCCGAAGCTCAGCCGATTGCTCGCGGCCTGCTGCAGGGTGGAGGTGATGTAAGGCGCCGACGGCTTGCTGCTGGTCGGTTTGTCTTCACGCTTGACGATGCTGTAGCTGGAGGCCTTGAGCTTCTCCAGCGCAGCCATGGCCTGCTGCTCATTCAGCGGTTTGAAGGCCTCGCCGTTCTCGCGGGCCACTTCAAATTTGACGTTGGCGCCTTTGCTGCTGGCCAGATCCGCATGGATCTCCCAGTACTCTTCCGGGTTGAAGGCGCGGATTTCTTTCTCGCGCTCCACCACCAGCTTCACGGCAACCGACTGCACCCGGCCAGCCGACAGGCCACGGGCGATCTTCTGCCACAACAGCGGCGAGACCATGTAGCCCACCACGCGATCGAGGAAACGACGCGCTTGCTGGGCGTTGACCCGGTTGATATCCAGCTCACCAGGGGTGGAGAAGGCCTCTTGAATGGCCTTCTTGGTGATTTCGTTAAACACCACGCGCTTGTAGCGGCTGTCATCGCCACCAATGGCTTCGCGCAGGTGCCAGGCAATGGCTTCCCCCTCGCGGTCCAAGTCGGTTGCGAGATAGATGGTGTCAGCATCTTTGGCCAGGCGGCGCAGCTCTTCGACCACCTTCTCTTTGCCAGGGAGGATCTCGTACTTGGCTTTCCAGCCATGTTCGGGGTCAACACCCATGCGCGCCACCAGCTGGCGCTTGGCTTTTTCCTTGGGCGACAGGGCCGGCGCCTCGCCGGCCGCTGCCTTGCCACGTTTGACCGGCTCTTTGGCCGCACTTGCCGAACCGCTGGTAGGCAGGTCACGGATATGGCCGATGCTCGACTTCACCACGTACTGGTTGCCCAGGTACTTGTTGATGGTCTTGGCCTTGGCCGGGGATTCCACGATGACCAGCGATTTGCCCATGGATCGGAAAGTTCCTGAATTCGAGAGAGGAAAGGCACGTGGTGCCTGACGCGGCACCGCTATATATAGTGGCCCTAGAGGTGAGGTCAAGCGCGCATGTCGCGCAGGCATCACTCAAGGACGCGAAATGATCGGCTCTTGGGCCTCAATCAAGGCAAAACGCGGCACCTGCTGCCCGTCGACCTCGACCGTTTCAGTAAACATGCCGAGCGGCCGCACCCACAAACCATAGTCGCCATACAGCGTCTGATACACCACCAGCCATTCTTCGGTTTCCGAATGCCGTGCCACATCGAGTACGCGGTATTCAGGGCCCTTGTAATGACGATAGCGGCCGGGTTGCAAAAACATCTCGGTACTCCTTGATCGCTGCTGCTACAAAAAACAGCACCTGCAGAAAAACAAAAACCGGGGCACAGGGCCCCGGTTTTACGTCAGCGAACGCTTACAGGCGTTCGAAGACGGTGGTGATGCCTTGGCCGAGACCAATACACATGGTGGACACACCAAAGGTGCCGCCATTTTGCTTCATCACGTTCAACAGGGTGCCGGAAATACGCGCACCGGAGCAACCGAACGGGTGACCGAGGGCGATAGCGCCACCGTGCAGGTTGACCTTTTGCTCCATAACGTCGAGCAGTTTCAGGTCTTTCAGCACAGGCAGGGCCTGGGCAGCAAAGGCTTCGTTGAGTTCAACGAAGTCGATGTCAGCGATGGTCAGGCCAGCACGCTTGAGGGCTTTCTGGGTCGATGGCACTGGGCCGTAACCCATGATCGCCGGGTCAACACCCGCAACAGCCATGGCACGTACAACAGCCATCGGCTGAATGCCGAGGTCTTGGGCGCGCTGAGCCGACATCACGATCATGCAGGAAGCGCCGTCAGTGATCTGCGAGGACGTACCTGCAGTCACGGTGCCGCCTTTCGGGTTGAACGCTGGCTTCAAGGCCGCCAGGCTTTCCAGGGTGGTTTCCGGACGAATGGTTTCGTCGTAGTCAAACACCTTCAGGAAGCCGTTCTCGTCGTAGCCTTGCATCGGGATGATTTCATCCTTGAACTTGCCTTCGACGGTGGCTTTTTGCGCCAGACGGTGCGAACGCTCACCGAATGCATCCTGCTTCTCACGGCTGATGCCATGCATCTTGCCGAGCATTTCAGCAGTCAGACCCATCATGCCCGACGCTTTGGCAGCGTACAGGGACATGTGCGGGTTTGGATCAACGCCGTGCATCATGCTGACGTGGCCCATGTGCTCCACACCGCCGATGACGAACACGTCACCGTTGCCAGTCTGGATCGCCTGCACGGCAGTGTGCAGTGCGCTCATGGACGAACCACACAGACGGCTGACGGTTTGCGCAGCGCTGGTGTGCGGGATCTGGGTCATCAGCGACGCCATGCGCGCGATGTTCCAGCCCTGCTCCAGGGTCTGGTTTACACAGCCCCAGATCACGTCTTCCACTTCAGCCGGATCAAGCTTGGTATTGCGTGCAAGCACGCCGCTGATCAGGTTGGCCGACAGGTTCTCGGCACGGGTGTTGCGGTGCATACCGCCTTTGGAACGACCCATCGGGGTACGGCCAAAGTCAACGATGACCGCGTCTCTTGGATTCAGGCTCATAGATTCACTCTCGCTCTAATCGTTGCCGAGGCAATCGAGAAGCTGCTGCGCTCGACCATGCTGCGGTTATAACAGGCTAAAAATGCTCATTTACACCTCGTAAACTGCGCTTTTTCGCCTGTTATCGCCTTGCCTGATCTTCGCTCGCGACGCCTCTCAATCGTCTCGCGGCTTAACCGAAAAACTTCTGGCCGTTTTTGGCCATCTCACGGAGTTTTTCAGTCGGGAAGTACAACGCACCCAGGTCGGCATATTTGTCGGCCAGAGCAACGAATTCGGCTACACCGACGCTGTCGATGTAACGCAGTGCACCACCGCGGAAGGGAGGGAAACCAATGCCGTAGATCAAGCCCATATCGGCTTCGGCAGCAGTTTCAACGATACCGTCTTCCAGGCAACGAACAGTTTCCAGGCACAGCGGGATCATCATCCAGTTGATGATGTCTTCGTCGGTGACTTCGCGCTGCTCATAGATGACTGGCTTGAGCACGTCGAGAGCAACCGGATCGGCCACTTTCTTCGGCTTGCCGCGCTTGTCCATCTCGTAGGCGTAGAAACCTTTGCCGTTCTTCTGACCCAGACGGTCGGCTTCGTACAGTGCATCGACTGCCGAACGACGATCGTCTTTCATGCGATCAGGGAAGCCATCAGCCATTACGTCGCGACCGTGGTGACCGGTGTCGATGCCGACCACGTCCATCAGGTACGCCGGGCCCATTGGCCAGCCGAATTTCTCCATGACTTTGTCGATACGCACGAAGTCGACGCCAGCGCTGACCAGCTTGGCGAAACCGCCGAAGTACGGGAACAGTACGCGGTTGACCAGGAAGCCTGGGCAATCGTTAACAACGACCGGGGTCTTGCCCATTTTCTTGGCGTAGGCAACGGTGGTGGCAACAGCCACTTCGCTGGACTTCTCGCCACGAATGACTTCAACCAGCGGCATCATGTGCACCGGGTTGAAGAAGTGCATACCGCAGAAGTTTTCCGGACGCTTAAGGGCCTGAGCCAGCAAGCTGATGGAAATGGTCGAGGTATTGGAAGTCAGAATGGCATCTTCCTTCACGTAACCTTCCACCTCAGCCAGCACGATCTGCTTGACCTTCGGGTTTTCAACCACAGCTTCAACGACGATGTCGACGTTGCCGAAATCACCATACGACATGGTCGGACGAATCGCATTCAGCGCTTCAGCCATCTTCGCCGGGGTCATGCGACCCTTGGAAACACGGCCACCGAGCAGCTTGCTCGCTTCGTTCAAGCCCATCTGGATACCCTCTTCACGGATATCCTTCATCATGATCGGCGTGCCTTTGGAGGCCGACTGGTAGGCGATACCGCCACCCATGATGCCAGCGCCGAGTACGGCAGCCAGTTTCACGTCTTTAGCGATAGCGTCGTAGTCTTTAGCTTTTTTCTTCAGTTCCTGATCGTTCAGGAACAGACCGATCAAGCTTTCCGCAACCGAAGTCTTGGCCAGTTTGACGAAGCCAGCAGCTTCCACTTCCAGCGCTTTATCGCGACCGAAGTTGGCGGCTTTCTGGATGGTCTTGATCGCTTCAACCGGCGCCGGATAGTTCGGGCCAGCCTGACCTGCCACAAAACCTTTGGCGGTTTCGAAGCACATCATTTGCTCAATGGCGTTGAGCTTGATTTTTTCCAGCTTCGGCTGACGCTTGGCCTTGAAGTCCAGCTCGCCAGAAATGGCGCGCTTTACCAGGTCCAGAGCAGCAGCTTGGAGCTTGTCGGCGGTAACAACAGCGTCAACAGCACCTACTTTCAGGGCGTCGGCCGCTTTGTTTTCTTTGCCGGAGGCAATCCACTCAACAGCGTTATCGGTACCGATAACACGTGGCAGACGCACGGTGCCGCCAAAGCCTGGGTAGATGCCCAGTTTTACTTCTGGCAGACCAATTTTGGCGCTATCAGCCATGACGCGGTAATCACCGGCCAGGCACATTTCAAAACCGCCACCCAGAGCGATGCCATTGATGGCAACGACAGTTGGGACAGCCAGGTCTTCAAAGTCACTGAAGATCTTGTTGGCTTCGAGGTTGCCGGCTACCAGCTCTTCGTCCGGCAACTTGAAGTTGTCGACGAACTCGGTGATGTCGGCACCGACGATAAACACGTCTTTGCCACTGGTGACAATCACGCCCTTGATCGAACCATCTGCCTTGATGGCATCCACCGCCTGACGCAGGTCAGACAGAGTTAGACGGTTGAATTTATTGACGGACTCACCCTTGAGGTCGAAATTCAATTCGACGATGCCGCTCTCAAGAGCCTTAACCGTGATGGCTTTACCTTCGTAAATCATCAACTGATCTCCACGGTATGGAAGCTGAACAGTACACATCGGACGTCAGCCACAGGACCACCCCGCAGCCGAGCCGTCGAGGATAGTCCCATTTCGCCTGACATACCCGCCGACGCGATATTCGGACAAATACGAGTGTCGCCTGAGGCAGACACAAAATTCATACGCCCGTTTGATTCGGGTGCGCACACCATCATAGAAAAAGCGTTAATTGTCAATTGCGTCACTGAAATATCGAAATGCCCGCAGGCCAGGCACCACATTGACGACAACCAACACTATAAGCAGCGTAAATAAGTGCCTATTCGCCAAGCCAGAGAGGGAAACGCCGGCGAACCTGCACACACCTAGCCAAATCGAGCCGCGCCGGGTAGAGTCCCGCCACACGACCGAATTAGACGAGTCGTGACAAATAACAACAAATGAAAACCCTTAGGGGTCACGGAGTTACACCATGTCGAGCCGCAGTCTGCTTGCCATTGCCCTGAAGTTCTTGCTGCTCTTCAGCCTTCCCTCCCTTGCTTACAGCGCCGAAACCGCCAGCTCCGCGGACAGCCTGCTAAAACTGCATCAACTGCGCCTGGCCGCGCAAAAAAGTCTTGGCGACTTCTATATGTACAACGGCATGGAAGGCGACCAGCGTTATGCACGCATGATCGATACCTCACTGCAAAATGGCCAAGCCCTGCTCGGCAGCCTGACGCAAATGCCCGGCGACGGCTCCAAAGCCCTGCTGGCGCAGCTGGATCAGCACTGGAACAGCTATCAAAGCGAACTCAAGGTATTGGCCGACACCCTGAAGACCCAGGGCTATACCGACCTGCAGCCGGTCGCCGACCTGGCCAACCATAACCAGCAGCTGATGGCGCTGAGCGCCGAGCTGTACAGCAAGATCCAGCAAGAAAGCGGCCGCACTGTCAGCGCCCTGACCCAGCTCAGCCGTGAGCAAAGCCTGCTGATGCAAAGCATCGCCGTCGACTACGCCTCGCGCAGCGCCTCGGTGGGCGGCTCGTTTATCAGCAGCGGCGGTGAGAACAGCAAAAGCATCGACGAGCTGGCCAATGACTTTGTCCAGGTCATGGACAAGCTGGAGCAGGCACCGCAAAACACCGCAGAAACCCGGCAGTCTCTCGGCGCGATCAAGACCAAATGGCGCTATATCGAGAAGTCGCTGAAGAATTACAACGAGAAGAGCGTGCCCTTCCTGGTCAACAAGTACTCCGATCGCATTATCGAAGGCCTGGAAGCCCTGTCCGGCCAATACGCGGCCAAGAACATCTAGATTTCGGCCTGCCTGGCCAAGACTCCGGCTCGCGGCTTACCGCGGGCCGTTTTTTTTGCACTTACGCCAGTGCCAACAACGCTGCGGCAATCCGCGCCAAGGCCTGCGGTTCGGGCTTCTCCCCCCAACACAGGGCAATCATCTGCGGACTCGCTTCAACCTTGAAGACATCCGCCGGCAGGGTTTGCAACTGGGTCAGCAACCTTGCATCCTCGCAGGGCTCGCGCCAACGGTTGAGCCACTGCCCAGGTTCCAGCTGCCAATAACACCAACTGTCCTGATGGCCCGCACGGCGGCTGCGGTGATATTGCGCACACGGGCTTGGCGGCTCGCTGAGCAACCAATGAGGCCACTCCTCACGACTGAGCTGCATGGCCAGGCCCATGCGTCGCGCCTCCAGGCGCAGCTCCATCTGCCGACTTTGCCGCCGCGACGGTCGTAACCACGCCAGCGGGCTGAGGGCGGCGCCCACCAGCAGTGCCACTATCCAGAACGTCATTGTCTTATCTCAAGCTTGAAGGGCCACAAAACAGCCATACTGACAGGCATTCACCGCCCCATGAGGAGTCCGTCATGCCCTACACCCATATTCTGGTTGCCGTCGACCTGACCGAAGAGTGCCGCGAGGTGATCCAGCGCGCCCAAGCCCTGGCCAACAGCAGCAACGCCAAGCTGTCCCTGATCAACGTGGTGGAGCCCATGGCCATGGCCTTTGGCGGCGATGTGCCGATGGACCTGTCGATGCTGCAACAGCAGCAGTTCGACCAAGCCCGCGAACGCCTGGACAACTTCGCCAAAGGCTACCCGGAGCTGACTCCAGAACAACGTCACCTGGCTTACGGCCAGCCGCGCCAGGAAATTCATCGTCTGGCCGAAGAACAGCACTGCGATCTGATCGTGGTCGGTAGCCATGGTCGTCACGGCCTGGCTCTGCTGCTGGGCTCTACCGCCAATGACGTACTGCACGGCGCGCCTTGCGACGTACTCGCCGTACGCCTGAAACACCCGGCCTGAGGCCGAATGCGCCTGCACCCAAGCAGGCGCACGACGGGATCAGCCCAAGGCATCTCCGGAGCTCATCACCAGCGGCCGAATCTTCTGCAGCTGGGTTTGCAGCGAGTAGGTCATGCTCGATGACATGGAGAAGAAGGTCAGGAACGCCTTGAGATTGGAGTCACCCTCACAGGTGTCATGAATCCGCTGCCAGAAGGCCTGATTGACCAGCTGCAACTGCTGAAACTGCGCCACCAGGCCTTTCAGCTCCCAATCGGCCGGACGGCCTTCACGGAAATTGAAGTACTGCTGGGTCAGGTACAACGACACCGCCCGCAAAGCGAACTCATGGCTGCTGGCAAACGGTAGATGGTTATGCGCCATCGGCTTCAGCCGCCCCAACATCGGGCAGGCGCTGGTGGCCATGATCACCCCTAACAGCGAGCGCAGACCCTCTTCCAGGCCCACCTGCTTGCTGTACTCGCGCTCTGGCGTTTGCACCCAGACCACGACTTTCTTGAACGCCGGCAAGCCGTGGAAATCCTCGATCACCCGGTGCAAATCCACCGCCGCCGGGCAATG
>JAIERF010000171.1 GCA_019747075.1 Pseudomonadaceae bacterium | reverse complement strand
CAGGCTGATGAGTCGCTCGATAGCGATCTGGAGTTGCCGGAAAGCAGTTTCGATGGCCTTGATGGTGACCTTGCGCAGGCCGACGCGGAGGCTGAACCAGTGGCCCCCGTTACAGCACAAACCGCCGATGTGCTCGGCGAGGCGGATATCTATATTGCCTACGGTCGCTTCAATCAGGCCGCTGAGTTGCTACAGAACGCCGTCAATGACGAGCCTCAGCGCAGCGACCTGCGCCTGAAGTTGATGGAAGTGCAGGCTGAGTTGGGTGATCGCGATGGCTTTGCCCGCCAAGAGCGTGAGTTGCGTGAAATTGGCGGTGTCAACGCCGATCTTGAACAGATCAATGCCAAGTATCCGGCTATGGCTGCCGCGGCGGTTGTGGGTGCTGCGGCACTGAACATGGATGACGAACTGGATGCCTTCAATCTCGATGACCTCGATTTGGACGAGCCAGCTGTGCAACCTGCGGCCGAAGACCTTGATGATGCCTTCGATCTCAGTCTCGATGAGCTGGACGTAGGCCTGGACGATAACCTGGATGCGGCTGGCGCTCACAAGGCCAGCGATGAGTTTGCCGAGTTGAGTCTGGATGGCGATTTTGATTTGCCTGAGCTGGCCGCCGCGAGCGTCGCGGTTGAGGATGATCTGGGCTTTGACCTGGATCTAGACATGGATATGCCTGCCGCCGCTCCCGAGTTGAGCCTGGAGTCCGCGGATGATTTGGCTGATTTCAGCTTGGATCTGGAATCCGACACTCCGGTGGCCGCTGAGAGCGAAGAAGACTTCCTCCTTGATCTCGAAGATGAGCCAGCTGCGCCTGCCGTAGCTGATGAGTTGGTCGAGTTGAGTCTGGAGTTGCCGGGTGAAGAAGGGGCGAGTGAGTTTGATCTGCCTGCCGATTTTGATTTGTCGCTGGCTGAAGAAGAGCCAGTGGCTGCCAGTCCAGATAGCTTTGCTGCGCAACTCGACGAGGTCACGGCGCAATTGGATGATCTGGCGGTTAACTTGCAACAAACCGAAGACGACAACCTGCTTGATCTTGAAGCGCCTGCCCTTGGTGACTCGTTGGCGACCGGGCTGGATGGTGATGATGACTTCGATTTCCTCTCCGGTACGGATGAGGCTGCCACCAAGCTGGACCTGGCGCGTGCTTATATCGATATGGGCGACACCGAAGGTGCGCGTGACATTCTCGATGAGGTGGTTGCCGAAGGTAATGACACTCAACAACAGGAAGCTCGCGAGCTGCTCGCCGGTTTGACTTGATCCATGACTGAAGCAACACCTACAGCGGCAGCCGACATGGCTGCCGCTGGCATTTTCAGAGTCGCCCTGGGTATTGAATACAAAGGTTCGCGCTACCGTGGCTTTCAGCGCCAGCGTGCTGGAGTGCCTTCGATCCAGGAAACCCTCGAGAAAGCCTTGTCGAAAGTGGCCGGCGGTGCGCCGGTAACCCTCAGTTGCGCCGGGCGTACCGATGCCTTGGTGCATGCCAGTGCTCAGGTGGTGCATTTCGACACCACGGTTGAGCGCAGCCTGCATGCCTGGGTGATGGGCGCCAATATGAACTTGCCTGGTGATATCAGCGTGGCCTGGGCCAAGTTCATGCCGGCGCAGTTTGATGCGCGGTTCAGTGCGCAGGCGCGGCGTTATCGCTATGTGATTTATAATGATCAAATCCGTCCCGCCCACATGGCCGAAGAAGTGACCTGGAATCACCGGTCGCTGGATGTTTCGCGTATGCGTGAGGCCGCAGCGGCGTTGGTGGGTACCCATGACTTCAGTGCGTTTCGCGCGCGCCAGTGTCAGGCCAAGTCACCGATCAAAACGGTTCATCACCTGCATCTGCAGGAATTTGGCCGTTTCATCGTTCTGGATATTCGCGCCAACGCGTTCCTTCACCATATGGTGCGCAACATCGCCGGTGTGTTGATGACCATCGGGGCTGGGGAGCGCCCGGTTGAGTGGGCTGCGCAAGTGTTGGAAAACCGTGTGCGTCGCACCGGCGGAGTGACGGCGCATCCTTATGGTCTCTACTTGGTTCAGGTCGAATATGCCCCGGAGTTTGAGTTGCCGGTGCGTTATCTCGGGCCGCATTTCCTCTCGGGTCTGCCGGATATCATGGCTGACGCCTAGAAGCGCCTTTGCTACCATGCCTGACATCCACTAGGAGCCGGTATTTTGTCCGTCGTTCGCAGCAAGATCTGCGGTATTACCCGCATAGAAGACGCATTGATCGCCGCCGAAGCCGGCGCCGATGCGATCGGCCTGGTGTTTTACGCCAAGAGTCCGCGTGCGGTGTCTATCCAGCAGGCGCGGGATATCGTTGCGGCCTTGCCTGCTTTTGTGACGACAGTTGGCCTGTTTGTGAATGCCAGTCGCGAGGAGTTGAACGACGTTCTCGCGGGCGTTGCCCTAGATCTGTTGCAGTTCCATGGCGATGAGACGCCTGCCGAGTGTGAGTCTTATCAGCGGCCCTATATCAAGGCCCTAAGGGTAAAGCCAGGCGATGACATCGCCCAGTTGGCGGCGCCTTATGCCAAGGCTCGCGGAATTTTGCTCGATACCTATGTGCCGGGTGTGCCGGGCGGCACGGGCGCGGCTTTTGACTGGAGCCTGGTGCCCAGTGGCTTGTCGCTGCCGGTGATTTTGGCCGGTGGTTTGTCAGCGGCCAATGTGCAGGCGGCCATCGAACAGGTGCGCCCCTATGCGGTGGATGTCAGTGGCGGCGTAGAGGCGGGCAAAGGAATTAAAGATGCCGCCAAGATTCGTGCTTTTATGCAGGCAGTCGGCCGGGTTTGAGAGCGGTCGTTGCTGATGGGTGAGTACCTTGCAGCCGTTATCGTCATCGGTTTCTCCATGTGACGGCCGGCAGGCGTTGGCCGTCCATGAAGCTGCAATCGTGAATTCGCTCAAGGGTGTTGGCGGCTAGGCTGCCCATCCGTCCGAGCCAACCGTTTTGGAGAAACGAAGCATGAGTAACTGGCTGGTAGATAAGCTGATTCCCTCGATCATGCGTTCCGAAGTCAAAAAGAGTTCGGTGCCTGAGGGCCTTTGGCACAAGTGTCCGTCCTGCGAGGCCGTGCTGTATCGCCCTGAGCTGGAAAAGACCCTGGATGTCTGCCCGAAATGTAACCACCACATGCGCATTAACGCGCGTGCGCGGCTGGATATCTTTCTCGACGCCAATGGCCGCGAAGAAATCGGTGCGGAGCTTGAGCCGGTTGACCGGATGAAGTTTCGCGACAGCAAGAAGTACAAGGATCGCTTGCTGGCCGCGCAAAAGCAGACCGGTGAGAAAGATGCTCTGATCGCCATGCGCGGCACCTTGCAGGCTATGCCTGTCGTGGCCTGTGCCTTTGAGTTCAATTTTATGGGCGGCTCCATGGGCGCCATCGTTGGTGAGCGCTTTGTGCGTGCCGCCAATGTGGCCCTTGAGCAGCGTTGCCCGCTGGTGTGCTTTGCTGCCTCGGGTGGCGCACGGATGCAGGAAGCGCTGATTTCCTTGATGCAGATGGCGAAAACGTCGGCCGTGCTGGCGCGTCTGCGGGAGGAGGGTGTGCCGTTTGTTTCGGTGCTGACCGACCCGGTCTACGGCGGTGTGTCGGCCAGTTTGGCCATGCTGGGCGATGTGGTCGTGGCTGAGCCGCGGGCGTTGATCGGCTTTGCGGGGCCGCGCGTCATTGAGCAGACCGTGCGCGAAAAGCTGCCGGAAGGCTTCCAGCGCAGCGAGTTCCTTTTGGAACACGGCGCTATCGACATGATTATCCACCGTGAGGAACTGCGCCCACGGTTGTCGCGGCTGTTGGCGCAAATGATGCGCTTTCCGGCACCGACGGAGGTTTCTGCCACGGCATGAATACCCGCACCCTGGCCGATTGGCTGAGCTATCTCGAGCAGTTACACCCGTCAGCCATCGATATGGGGCTTGAGCGTGTCCGTCAGGTAGCCGATCAGTTGGGTCTGGGCAAGCCGGCGCCGTTGGTGATTACCGTCACCGGCACCAATGGCAAGGGCTCGACCTGCGCGTTTACCGAGGCGCTGCTGCGGGGGCAGGGGCTGAAGGTTGGGGTCTACAGTTCGCCGCACTTGCTGCGCTACAACGAGCGGGTGCGGGTTGCAGGTGTCGATGCCGATGATGCTGCGTTGTGTGCGGCTTTTGCTGCCGTTGAGGCGGCGCGCGGCACTATTTCCCTGACCTATTTCGAGATGGGCACCCTGGCGGCATTCTGGCTCTTCGAGCAGGCAGGGCTGGATGCAGTCGTGCTTGAAGTCGGTCTGGGTGGCCGCTTGGATGCGGTCAATCTGGTGGATGCCGACTTGGCGTTGGTTACCAGCATTGGCCTGGATCATGGTGATTGGCTGGGCGACAGTCGTGAGTCGGTGGCATTTGAGAAGGCTGGCATCCTGCGTGCCGGCAAGCCTGCGCTCTGTGGTGATCTGGAGCCGCCTGTGTCGCTGTTACAGCGAGTGGCAGTGCTGGATTGCCCGTTCTTCCTGCGTGGGCGTGATTATGATCTGGCTGTAGACGCCAGTGCCTGGCACTGGCGTGGCCTGAATGGGCAGGGCGAAGTGTTGGAGTTGCACGACCTGCCTCTGCTTGATTTGCCGCTGGAAAACGCCGCGCTGGCGGTGCAGGCCTATGCCCTGTTGGCGCTACCTTGGCAGCCTGAGCAAATTGCCGCGGCGCTGCTGGCCACCCATGTGGTTGGGCGCCTGGATCGACGTGTGCTGCAGTGGCAAGGCAAGACTCTGACACTGCTGCTGGATGTTGGGCATAATCCCCAAGCCGCCGATTATCTGGCGCAGCGATTGGCATCGCGCCCTCCGGCGGGTCAGCGCCTGGCAGTGTTTGGTCTGTTGGCCGATAAGGATTTGCCGGGTGTGCTGCGACCTTTGTTGGCTGAGGTGCAGGGTTGGGCTGTGACCACCTTGCCGACCCGGCGCGCGCGCCCTGCGCTTGAGTTGCAGGCTGCGTTGTTGGGCCTTGGTGCGAAGGTGCATAGCTATCCCGATGTGGTTGCGGCGCTCGAGGCGCAGTGCGAGCAGGCGGCGGAGGGGGATGAAATTCTCGTGTTCGGATCTTTTTATTGCGTTGCCGAGGCCTTGGATTGGTTGGCCCTGCGCGCCCAGGAGGAAGCAAGCAATGGCTTTGCTGGATAAGGGACTGCGGCAACGGATGGTCGGCGCACTGGTGTTGGTGGCGTTGGCGGTGATTTTTCTACCCATGCTGTTTTCTCGCGAGGACGAACTGCAGCGTGTGGTGGTGGATGCTCCAGCCATGCCGCAAGCCCCTGCAATGCCCAGTGCCGAGCTGGATCCGGTGAGTGTGCCGCAGGTGCAGGATTTGCCGCAGGAACCGGTGCCTGGCGCCGGTTTGGACGCGAGCGCACCCGATGTCGAGGCGCCTGCGGTGGCTGTTACTGAGCCTGCAGCAACGAAGCCTGCGGCAGCTGCCGAGGTTGCGCCTGTGCCCGTTAGTCGCCTGGATGCCAATGGCCTGGCTGTCAGCTGGTCGGTGCAATTGGCCAGTCTGTCCAGTCGGGCCAGTGCCGAAAGCCTGCAGCAGGCCTTGCGCGGCAAGGGCTATAACGCCTACATCCGCAATGTCGACGGGATGAATCGGGTGTTTGTCGGGCCGGTGATTGAGCGTGCCGAGGCCGATCGTTTGCGCGATCAATTGACCCGTCTGCAGAAGCTCAATGGTTTTGTGGTGCGTTTTCAGCCCGAGCGAGGCTGATCCAGCGCTTACCGAGCGAGGGCGGCTCTGTTAAAATGCAGCGCCTTTTCCGTATGCAGGCCGCACAGTGGCATTCACTTGGGTTGATTGGGCGATTATCGCCATTATCGCTATCTCCAGTTTGATCAGTTTGAAGCGGGGCTTCGTCAAAGAAGCGTTGTCGCTGGTCACCTGGATTATCGCTGGCGTGGTTGCCTGGATGTTTGGCGGCGCGCTGTCGCAGCACCTTACCGAATTTATCGAAATGCCCTCGGCGCGAGTGATTGCCGGGTGTGCCATTCTGTTTGTGGCGACTTTGCTGGTCGGCGCCCTCGTCAATTTTCTCATCAGCGAGCTGGTCCGCGTGACCGGCTTGTCGGGCACGGATCGTTTTCTCGGCATGGTCTTCGGTGGTGCCCGCGGTGCTTTGCTGGTGGTGGTATTAACCGGCCTGCTGAGCCTGGCTCCGGTGCAACAAGATCCTTGGTGGCAGCAGTCGAGTCTGCTGCCGCATTTTTTGATGGTCGCTGACTGGTCGAAAAACCTCATTTTGGGGGCGACAGGTCAGTGGCTCATCAGCGGCCTCAACTCTCCGAGTTGAGTTGCCGTATAAGGCCGTGAGCATTGCCGCTCGCGTCCAGAATTAGCCTGAACTACTAGCAGGGGTTGCGTCACATGTGTGGCATCGTCGGTATCGTCGGTAAGTCGAACGTCAATCAAGCGCTGTATGACGCGCTTACCGTCCTCCAGCACCGCGGCCAGGATGCTGCCGGTATTGTGACTAGCCATGATGGCCGGTTGTTTCTGCGCAAGGATAACGGTCTGGTGCGTGATGTCTTTCATCAGCGCCACATGCAACGCCTGGTCGGCCATATGGGCATTGGCCATGTGCGCTACCCGACCGCGGGCAGTTCGACCTCGGCCGAGGCTCAGCCGTTTTACGTCAACTCGCCGTACGGCATTACTCTGGCGCACAACGGCAATCTGACCAACGTCGAGCAGTTGGCCAAAGAGATCTACGAGTCCGACCTGCGCCACGTCAACACCAACTCCGATTCGGAAGTGCTGCTCAACGTGTTTGCCCACGAGCTGGCGCAGCGCGGCAAGCTGCAGCCGACCGAAGAAGACGTTTTTGCCGCTGTGACCGATGTGCATAACCGTTGCCGTGGTGGCTATGCGGTGGTGGCGATGATCACCGGCTACGGCATCGTCGGTTTCCGTGATCCTAACGCCATTCGCCCGATCGTCTTCGGTCAGCGCCACACCGATGAAGGCGTTGAGTACATGATCGCCTCGGAAAGCGTGTCTCTGGATGTGCTTGGCTTCACCCTGATTCGCGATCTGGCCCCGGGCGAGGCGGTATACATCACTGAAGACGGCAAGCTACACACGCGTCAGTGCGCGACCAATCCGCAGATGACCCCCTGCATCTTCGAACACGTTTACCTGGCGCGTCCGGACTCGATCATAGACGGCATCTCGGTGTACAAGGCGCGTTTGCGCATGGGCGAGAAGCTGGCCGAGAAAATTCTTCGCGAGCGCCCCGAGCACGATATCGACGTGGTCATCCCGATTCCGGATACCAGTCGTACATCGGCGCTGGAGCTGGCCAATCACCTGGGCGTGAAGTTTCGCGAAGGTTTTGTGAAGAACCGTTATATCGGTCGCACCTTCATTATGCCGGGGCAGGCTGCGCGGAAAAAATCCGTACGGCAGAAGCTCAATGCCATCGAACTCGAGTTTCGTGGCAAGAACGTGATGCTGGTGGACGACTCGATCGTACGCGGCACCACCTGCAAGCAGATCATTCAGATGGCGCGTGAAGCGGGCGCCAAGAATGTGTATTTCTGCTCGGCGGCGCCGGCAGTGCGCTATCCCAATGTCTATGGCATCGATATGCCCAGTGCCCATGAGCTGATTGCGCACAATCGCACCACCCAGGATGTTGCTGATCTGATCGGTGCCGATTGGCTGGTGTATCAGGATCTGGCGGATCTGATCGAGGCGGTCGGTGGCGGCAAGATCAAGATCGAGAACTTTGACTGTGCGGTTTTCGATGGCAAGTATGTGACCGGCGATATTGATGAGACCTACCTGAACAAGATCGAGCAGGCGCGTAACGATGCCTCCAAGGTCAAGACTCAGGCGGTCAGCGCCATCATCGACCTGTACAACAACTGATCAATAATTTGAAGGTTAAGGAGTAGGCGGCATGAGTCAGGATTGGGATGCTGGTCGGCTGGACAGCGACCTTGATGGCGTAGCGTTCGATACCCTGGCCGTGCGCGCCGGTCAGCACCGCTCACCGGAAGGCGAGCATGGCGAGCCGCTGTTCTTTACCTCCAGCTATGTATTCCGTTCGGCGGCCGATGCCGCTGCGCGTTTTGCCGGCGACGTGCCAGGTAACGTCTATTCGCGTTACACCAATCCGACGGTGCGTACTTTCGAGGAGCGCATTGCAGCTCTGGAAGGTGCGGAGCAGGCGGTGGCCACGTCGTCGGGTATGTCGGCGATCCTGGCCAGTGTCATGGCCCTGTGCAGTGCGGGCGACCATATTCTGGTTTCGCGCAGCGTCTTCGGCGCCACCGTGACCTTGTTTGAAAAGTACTTCAAGCGTTTTGGTATTCAGGTCGACTATGTGCCGCTGACGGATCTGGCGGCCTGGGAGCGGGCGTTCAAGCCCAACACCAAGTTGCTATTTGTCGAATCGCCATCCAATCCGCTGGCCGAGTTGGTCGATATCGCTGCCTTGGCTGAGTTGGCCCATGCCAAAGCGGCCTGGCTGGTGGTGGATAACTGTTTCTGCACCCCGGTACTGCAAAAGCCACTGGCCTTGGGGGCGGACATCGTTATCCATTCGGCGACCAAGTTTATCGATGGACAGGGCCGCTGCCTGGGTGGCGTGGTCGCAGGGCGTGCCGAGCAGATGAAAGAAGTGGTGGGTTTCCTGCGTACCGCCGGGCCGACCATGAGTCCGTTCAATGCCTGGGTATTTCTCAAAGGCTTGGAAACCCTGCGTCTGCGCATGCAGGCTCACTGTGCGAGCGCGCAAGCCCTGGCGCAGTGGCTTGAGCAGCAGCCGGGCGTGAGCCGGGTTTACTACGCAGGCT
Organism: Pseudomonadaceae bacterium; assembly: GCA_019747075.1. Taxonomy (GTDB): domain Bacteria; phylum Pseudomonadota; class Gammaproteobacteria; order Pseudomonadales; family Pseudomonadaceae; genus Aquipseudomonas. The sequence goes on along the minus strand of JAIERF010000171.1, from coordinate 1 downwards.
T
>JAIERF010000225.1 GCA_019747075.1 Pseudomonadaceae bacterium | reverse complement strand
GGCCTGGGTGAACATGCGCCAGGCGAGAAAGTCGCCGACCACCTGCTGTTGGTGGAACGGCGGATTGCACAGCACCAGATCCAGCGACTCGGGCGCCTGTTCGGCCAGGCCATCGCCGGCGCGAATGGTCACCGGGCGCTCGCCCAACGCCGCGCGCCAGTTTTCCGCGGCCGATTGCACGGCCATATAGGACTCGTCCACCAGGGTCAGCTCGTCCTGCGGGTTGGCCAGGGCGTGGGCGATGCCCAGCACCCCGTTGCCACAACCGAGATCCGCCACCCGCCGCGCGGCGAGGCTTTTTGGTAGGTGCGGAAGAAAGGCGCGGGTGCCGATGTCCAGCCCTTCGCGGCAGAACAGGTTGGCGTGGTTGAGCAGCTGCAGCGCGGGTTGTTCCAACTGGTAGCGGGTCGGATAGGGCGAGCGCACGGCGGGTTTGTCCACCGGGATGGCCGTCAGCAGGCGGGCCTTTTTGACTGCCAGGGAGGCCTGCACCGGGCCGATGTAACGCTCCAGCAGGTCGCCGGCGGCGCGCGGCAAGTGCTTGAGCATGGCCGCAGCAACCACCCGCGCGCCCGGTGCCAGTTGGCCGTGCAGGCGGATCAGCTGTTCTTCCAGCAGGGCCAGGGTCTTGGGCACGCGGATCAGCACCCAGTCGAATGGCCCCTCGGGCACCTGGCTGGCCGGTACGAAGGTCACGGCTGTGGCGGGCAGCTGATTGCGCGCCAGGTTTTTCTGCAGGGCCAGAAAGCCCAGGTGCGAATCGCCGCAACTGGTCACCGCGCAGTGCGGCGCCAGGCTGGCGGCCAGGGCACCGAAGCTGTCATTCAGCAGCAGCACGCGGCTGGCGGCGTGCAGGCCCTGCTCGTGCAACGCCAGGTCGTGCAGGTGATTGAGCAGGTATTCGTCGGCGGCATCGAAGGCCTGCAGCGGTTCGTCCTGTTGTTCAGGCTGGCGGAGCAGGTCGAGCTGGGCGAAAGGCGTAGTGAATATAGGCATATGAACCGGCGGTGTTTCTGCGGGGTGCTTTGCGCGACACTGCAGTGACGAATGAGAGGGACGCAGTATGACCGTCACCGCCGAGAAGTTCACCCGCCAGCAGCTGCTGAGCGTGCAGCCGTGGTCGCCGACGTTGTTCAGCCTGCGCTGCACCCGCGACCCCGGTTTTCGTTTTCGCCCCGGCCAGTTCGCCCGCCTGGGCGTGCGCAAGGCCAGCGGCTCGATCATCTGGCGTGCCTACTCGATGGTGTCGGCGCCCCATGACGAGTTTCTCGAGTTCTTCTCCATCGTGGTGCCAGGTGGCGAGTTCACCAGCGAGCTGAGCCGCCTGCAGGTGGGCGATGAGCTGTTGGTCGAGCGCCTGCCTTTCGGGTATTTGACTCTCGACCGTTTTACCGACGGCAGTGACCTCTGGCTGCTGGCCAGTGGCACCGGGCTGGCGCCGTTTCTGTCGATTCTGCAGGACCCGGAGGTGTGGCAGCGCTTTGCCCGCATCGTGTTGGTCTACAGCGCCCGCAGCCGTCAGGAGTTGGCCTATCAGGGGTTGATCAAGGGCTTACAGCAACGCGACTACCTGCAGGGCTGCGCCGGCCAGTTGGTTTACCTGCCGCTGGTCACCCGCGAGCCGGTGCCGGGCACCCTGCATGGGCGGGTCACCACGCTGCTGGCCAATGGTGAGCTGGAGCGCGCCGCCGGTTTTGCCCTGGAGCCCGAGCAGGGACGGGTGATGCTGTGTGGCAATCCGCAGATGATCGACGACTGCCGCGCGCTGTTGAAAACCCGTGACATGCACCTCAGCCTGATCCGCCGCCCAGGGCAGGTGGCGGTGGAAAACTACTGGTAAGGGCCGGCGCTGGCGGGTGCTCCACTGGCGCCACGGTCGTGGGGGCCACCAGGGGCAGCGACAGGCAAAAGCGCGTGCCCCAGTCCGGTTGGCTGGCCACCGTAATGCTGCCGCCGAGTACGCCGCTGGCGAGGTTATGGACGATGTTCAGGCCCAGGCCGCTGCCGCCCTGGCCGAGCTTGGTGGTGAAGAAGGGGTCGAAGATCCGCGGCAGGTTTTCCTCGCTGATGCCGCGGCCATTGTCGGTGATGGTCAGATCGATCCAGCCGGGTTCGGTGGCGAAGGCCTGCACGCTGATCAGGCCCTGGCTGGCGCCATCGAAGGCGTGCAGCAGGGCGTTGTTGATCAGGTTGACGAGGACCTGGCCGAGGGCGCCGGGGTAGCTGTCGAGGACGATGCTGGGGTCGATGTCGCTGTCGATCTGGTACGGGGTCTTGCGCAGGGTCGGCCCGAGGGTGATGAGGATTTCGTTGACCGCCTCGGCCAGGTTGAACTGACGGCGCTGGGCGCTGGCCTGGTCGGCGGCCACCTGCTTGAAGCTGGAAATCAGTTCGCTGGCGCGGCGCAGGTTGCGCATCAGGATGTCGGTGGCGGTCTGGGTGTCGCCAATAAATTGCTCCAGCACCGAACGGCGCAGATTGCCCTCGGTGACGGCTTTGCGCATGGCGTTGCTGTGGTCTTCCAGGGTGCTGGCGGCCATCACGCTGTTGCCGATCGGGGTGTTCAGCTCATGGGCGATGCCGGCCACCAGGGAGCCCAGGGCTGCCAGTTTTTCGCTGCGCACCAGCTCGTTCTGTGCCTGCTGCAGGGTGGCCAGGGTCTGGTTCAACTCCTGGTTGCTCTGGGTCAGGGCATCGGTACGCAGCACGACCCTTTGCTCGAGGGTTTCGTTGAGGTCGCGGTAAGCCAGTTCGGCTTTCTTCTGTTCGGTGATGTCCACGTTCATGCAGACAAAGTGCTGGCCGCCGCCGGGCGCCGGAATGCTGAAGGTGGTGCCCTGTACGTACAGCTGCTGGCCAGCGGCATTGCGCACATCCGACAGGTAAGGGCCGAGGGCCACGCCCTTGGCCGCCTCGCGCAGGGTGGCGAGAAACAGGCGGGCTTGTTGCGGGTTGAGAAACAGCTGGTCGAGGGTCTTGCCCAGGGCGTCCTGGCGGGCAATGCCATAGAGGGTTTCGCTGGCGTGGTTCCACAGCAGCACGCGGCCCTCGGGATCGAACCACTGCACGGCGACGTTGGGAGTGTTTTCCAGGGTGGCCAGCAGCCGGTCCTCGCTCTCGCGCAGGCTCTGAGCGGTGCGGGCCATGCCGTGTTCGCGCTCGACAATGGCGCCGACCATCTGCTCCAGGCTGCGGCGCAAGGTGTTCAACTCGCGGATGTCACTGTCCTCCAGGGCCAGGTCGTAGCTGCCTTCGGCGATGGCGCTGACGTGTTCGCTGAACTGCGAGATCTTCTGCGCCAGGGCCCAGCTGGTGGCACCGGCAATCACCAGGGCAATCACCAGGGCCAGGCCCAGGGACAGCAGGATGCGCTGCCAGGCCATAGTGATCGGCCCGTAGGCAATGACCTCGGGCTGGGCCACCAGCACTTGCCAGTCGGGGCCCTCGACCCGGTGCGCGACGCCGATCAGGGCCTGGCCGTCCAGTTCGAAACGGCTGGATTGGCCATTGCTGCGTTGCAGCACCGGCAGGTTGCCGAGGTTGACCTGCTGTCCGGCCTGCACCGCTTCGGAGCTGGCCACCAGCTGGCTTTGCCGGTCGAGCAGGCGGATCTGCAGCTGGCTGTTCTGGCTCAGCTGGCGCACCAGGGTCGGCAGCGGATCGATGGCCACTTCGCCGATCAGGGTGCGACGCCCCACTGGTTGCGCCAGGGCCACGGTCAGCCGTGAGCTGACCGTGGAGAGGAAGCTGTTGGACCAGAAACCGTGCCTGAGGCGGTGGGCGCTGCGCACGAAATCCCGAGCGGACATATCCAGGCCCTGCAGGTTCTGGCGTTGCGTGCGGCGATTGCTGGCCAGGCCGATGGCGCGGATCTGGCCCAGTTCGTCGGTCAGGTACAGGGCCTCGTAGAAGTTCGAGGTGTCGGCATAGGCATCCAGCAAGACCTCGGTTTGCGCCTGGCCGAGCTGCGGCACGCTGACAAACAACTGACCGAGGGCGGCCAGCTCGCGCTCGGCGATGCTGAAGTGGTGGGCGATCTGTTGCGCGGTGGCTTCGGCGGCGCGCAGCTGACGGGTCTCGACGTCCGCGCGCATCAAGGGCTCGTAATAGAAGCGAAACAGCAGGGCGATCATCAGCACTGGAATGAAGGCCACCAGGATGAAGCGACTGGCCAGGGTCAGCAGCAGCGGCCGGGAGGCGTGGTGTTTATTCGGCATTAACAAAGCGCCCCTGGCGGACCACCATCAGGTAGAAGCGGCTGGCGCCATCGCCGAATTGGTCCAGGTCGATCGGTTGCTGCAGGCTGGCAAAGTGGCGAATGCGCAGCAGCGCCTGCTTGGGCGACTCCTGTGGCTGGCGTTCGCGCAGGGCGGTCAGCAGCACCTGGGTGGCGTTGTAGGCGGTGACGGCGGCGGTGTCGACCGGCTGGCCGAAGCGTTGCTGATAGGCCTGCTTGAAGGCGAGAAAGGCCGGCGACTGATCGCTGAGGTCATAGGCCTGGCCGGTGATCACCCCTTCAACCGCGCGGCCGCCCATTTCCAGCAGGGCATCGGCGGCGGCCCAGGCCGGGGTGGCCAGCACCAGTTGCGGGTTTTGCTGGCGCAACTGGGTGGCCAGCAGGGCGGTGTCCAGGGCGTTGCTGATCAGGATCACCGCGCGCGGTTGGCTGGCCAGCGCCTGCCGGGCCAGGGCGGCAAAGTCGGTTTGTGCGTTGCGGGTGAAGGCGATGGTCTGGCCGATGCTACCGCCCTCGGCGGCGAAATAGCGCTGGAAGTCAGCCAGCCAGGGGCGGGTAAAGGTGTGGTTGCTCTCTTCGATCAGCACGGTCACTTGGCCGATGCCCAGTTGCTGTTGCAGGTGGCGGGCAATGCCGAGGGCGTCCGGGCTGGTGTGGCTGAGAATGCGAAAAAACTGGTCGTCGCGCCCGGCCAGCAGCGGACTCAGGGGCGTGCCGCCCATCAGCAGAATGCCGGCTTCGGTGAACTGCGGCGCCAGTTGTTCGGCGATCAGGCTGGTCATGGGGCCGAAGGCCGCATCGACCTTGGCCTTAATCAGTTCGCTGGCGGCCTTGCTGGCCTGCTGCGGGTTGAAGCCATCGTCACGCTGCAGCAGTTCGATTTGCCGGCCGTGGATACCACCGGCGGTATTGGTTTGCTCCACCGCCAGTTGCATGCCGTTACGCCCGGCAATCCCGAGGCTGGAGGTGGGCCCGGAGGTGTCGACGATCACCCCCAGGCGGATCGGCTGCAGGGCCTGTTCGGCGCTCGGTTCGCAGCCACTCAGCCACAGGCTGGCGAGCAGCAGGCACAGGCCGGCAACCAGCGGTTGGCGGCGGATGGGCCGGCGCGCACGCAGCGCCAGGGAACAGGGCAGGGGCATGGGCATCTCCGCGATCAGTGGCTGTGCAGGTGTTCAAGCAGGATCGGCAGTTCCAGCGGCTGGGCGAACAGGTAGCCCTGGCCTTCATGGCAGCCCATGGCCGTGAGGATCTGGGCCTGGCTTTCCAACTCGATACCTTCGGCGATCAGCTCCAGCTGCAGGCTCTGGCCGAGCTGGATGATGGTTTCGACGATGCGCCGGCTGCCTGCGCTTTGCTCCATCTGGCGGACGAAGCTGATGTCGATTTTCAGCCGGTCGACGTTGAGCTGTTCCAGGTAGCTGAGGGACGAGAAACCGGTGCCGAAGTCGTCCACCGCAATGCTGATGCCGCGGGATTTGATCTGGTTTAGTAGGGTGATCATAAAGCAGGCATCGAGCATGGCCACCGACTCGGTGATTTCCAGCTCCAGCAGGCGCGGGTCAATCGCGCTTTCGCTGAGGGCGCGGTCGAGCACGTCGAGGAAATTGGGCTGGCGGAACTGCATCACCGAGACGTTCACCGCCATGCGCAGCGGCTGGGCGCTGTGCTGGTTGATCTTGTGCAGGTCGTGGCAGGCGCTGCGCAGCACCCATTCGCCGAGGCTGATGATCAGCCCGGAGCTTTCCGCCAGGGGAATGAACTGCGCCGGGGCGACAAAGCTGCCGTCGTCGTTGCGCCAGCGCAGCAGGGCCTCGACCCCGATCAGCTGGCGGTCGCTGAGGCGCACTTGTGGTTGGTAGACGACAAACAGGCGTTCGCGCTCGAAGGCGCTGCGCAGGTCCTGCAGCAGGCGCACGCGGGCGCGGGTTTCGAACTCCATGTCGCGGCTGAAATGGCTGATGCCGCCGCGGCGGTGCTGCTTGCCGTGCTTGAGGGCGATATTGGCCGCCTTGAGCGCATCGCTGCCGCTGCCGTCAATCAGCTCCAGGCTGGCCAGGCCGATGGTGGCGGTGAGGTTCTGTTGCAGCTGCTCCAGGCACAGGGGCTGGCGCAGCAGGTTGTTGAGGAAGTCGGCGCTGAGTTCGGCGGTGTTGGCGAGGATGCCGAACACGTCGCCGGCCACCCGTGCCAGCAGGGTGCCGGCGGGCAGTTGCTGCTGCAGGCGCGTGGCCACGGCCTTGAGCAGGTTGTCGCCGTGCTGGTGGCCGAGGGCGTCATTGAGTTCGGAGAAGCCGTCGATGTCGATCAGCGCCAGGGTGATGTCGCTGCGCGGCTGGTGGCTGAGGGCGCGGTCGAGGGCATGCACGAACGCCAGGCGGTTGGGGATGCGCAGCAGCTGGTCGTTGTAGGCGTGGTCCTTGAGCTGGGTGAGCAGCTGGACGTTGTCGAGGGTGACGATGATGTTGCTGCAGAACACTTCGAGCAGCTGGCGGTCGAGGTCGCTCAGGGGCTTTTCGGTCTGCAGGTAGGCGGCCATGTCGTGGTTGTTCTGGCCGGGAAAATACAGCGTGGTCGAGTGGTTGCCGTAGTGGTTGCGGCGCTCGCGCAGCGTCTGGTTGAGGGCGTCGGCAATGCCGGTGTTGGGCAGGGCGTCGAGGTGCTGGTTGATGCAGTTGGTGAGGCTGCCGGCGGCGGCCACGATCAGCGCCTGGGCGCTCGAGTTTTTCTGGTCATAGGCGCAGACCACGCCCTCGGGCGGCAGGCCGAACAGGCCGCAGATCTGGGTGATGATCCCGGCGGCGAACTCGCTCACGCCCTGGCGCGCGAGCAACTGGCTGCTGGCGCGGATCACCATGCCCAGGCCGCGGCGGCTGGCGTTGATGGTGTGGATCTGCTCGTAGGAGCGGATTGCGGCGGTCAGGGCGGTGTACAGGCGGTTGCGCGACAGTTCCGACTTGGTCTTGTAGTCGTTGATGTCGTAGTCGCGGATGGCTTCCATCTCCGGGGCATAGCCCGGCTGGCCGGTGCGCAGGATGATGCGCGCCTCGCTGTTGCCGAGGTCCTGGCGAATGGTGCGGACCAATTGCAGGCCGGCATCGTCGGACTCCATCACCACGTCGAGGAGGATCACGGCGATCTGCGTCTGTTCGCTGAGAATGCGGATGGCATCGGCGGCGGAGTAAGCGTGGAGAAACTCCAGGGGGCGGCCGAGCACTTCGGTGTTGGCCAGGGCAAAGCCGGTGGACTGATGCACGTCCTTGTCATCGTCGACGATCAGTACGCGCCAGGTCGGTGTGTGGTGTGGGTCCTCGGCGGTGAGCACCTCGTCCTCGAAGGAAAACAGCTCGTCGTCGTATTCGCGGCTCATCACTAACCCTTACTGGTGGAGGGAAGATGGCGTGCGGTCGGTGGTGGCGCTCTGTGGCGTTTACCACGGGATGGAGATGACTGCAGCCGTTAGGTCTGAGTCTCAGTCTAGGCGGGAAATCGACAATCGGCACGGGCGTGCGTGGTCTTGGTTCGACCGGGGGAGTCGGCGCCACCCTGGAGCAGGGGGCGCCGTCAAACAAGGGTTACTGCGGCTTGTCCTGCTGGGCCTTGAGCAGGTCGCGGATCTCGCTGAGCAGTTGCTGGTCGGCGGTCGGGCCGGCCGGTGCGGGCGGCACTTCGGCGCTTTTCAGCTTGTTGATGGCTTTGACGCCCATGAAGATGGCGAAGGCGACGATGAGGAAGTCCAGCACGGTCTGGATGAACTTGCCGTAGCTGAGCATCACGGCCGGGGCGGTGCCTTCGGCCGCCTTGAGGGTGATGGCCAGGTCGGTGAAGTCGACCCCGCCGATCAGCAGGCCGATGGGCGGCATGATCACGTCGCCGACAAAGGAACTGACGATTTTGCCGAAGGCGGCGCCAATGATGATACCGACGGCCATGTCGACCACGTTGCCTTTGACCGCGAAGGCCTTGAATTCACTGAGCACGCTCATGGGTAGCTTCCTTATGGAGGTGGGTGGCGGCAGTGTAAAACGCGGCCGCCGCGCCGTCATCCCGCGCGTGCTTGCGGGCTAAACCCGCTGGCATTGATCCGGATCAAGGGGGCGTCCGCACGGCAGGGCTAGCCTGAACACAGTTATCACAGGAGCTGCCCCATGCATGTAGAACACCATTCGCTGATCGCTGACTTCCCGGAACTGCGTGAGCAGCTGCATACCTTGCGCCAGCAGGATCACCACTTTGCCCGTTTGGCCGATGAGTACGAGGCGCTGGACAAGCGTATCTGCCGCATCGAAGACGGCGTCGACCTGCTCGAAGACAGCGCGCTGTCGACCCTCAAGGCCGAGCGTGTGGCGTTGAAGGACGAGCTGTCCCGTCAGCTGAACAAGGCTGCCGAGCCGGAAGGTTGCTGCGGTAAATGCACCTGCTGAGATCCATTCAGACAGGCTCAAGGCGCGGTGTTTACCGCGCCTTTTTTATGCGTGCGCCAGGCATGGCGCGTTGCGCGTAAGCGCAACCAGCTTGGCTGTGGTGGCCACGCTGGT
>JAIERF010000387.1 GCA_019747075.1 Pseudomonadaceae bacterium | reverse complement strand
CAGGCAATGCTTTCGCCCTGCACCGGCCAGTAACGCGGCGGATCCTGCGGCAGCAGGATGGCCCGATGGCCCGCCAGTTCGGCCACTGCCTGCGGCGTGCCGTGCTGGGCCAGATAATCCGGGCTGGCACACAGGCTGCGGCCAGAGGACAGCAGACAGCGGGCAATCAGAGTGGAATCCTGCGGCTGACCGACCTGAATGGCGATATCCACCGCCTCCTCCAACGGATCGACCTTGCGCGAAGTAAGCTCCACCTCAGCGGTAATCTGCGGGTACTCGAGCATAAACTCACCCAGCACCCGGCCCAGCAGCAACTGGCCAAATTCGATGGGGGCAGTGATGCGCAGCAGGCCAGACGGCTGCAATTGCAGCTGCATAACCGCCTGCTCGGCCTCGGCAAAATCCAGCATGATCTGCCGGCAGCGCTCGTAATAGGCCTGCCCCACCTCGGTCAGGCGCAGCTTGCGCGTGGTGCGATTGAGCAGGCGCACACCGAGGCGCTCTTCCAGCAAGGCAATCCGCCGGCTGACTGTCGATTTCTGCATCCCCAGCCCCAGCGCCGCCTGGGTAAAGCTGTGACACTCGACCACTCGAGTAAAAATCAGCGCGTCATCCAACCCCATGATTGTTTCTCACAAGCAACAAAGTTTCCGAATAGTACCGACTACTTACACTCAGGGAACACTGTTAGATTGGCCAGCTTTTCACCTGCCACCCGCCGAGTCACGCCATGCCTGCCCAATTGCAACGTCGCCTGCTGATTTTTGCCGTTCTGCTGACACTGGTGGTGGGCAGCCTGTTTGCCCACTGGCTGCTGATCGGGCGCTTTATCGAAAGCACCGACAACGCCTACGTTCAGGGTGAAATCACCCGCGTCTCCAGTCAGCTGAGCGCTCGAGTTGCCAAGGTGCTGGTGGGTGACAACCAGCACGTGCAAAAAGGCGACTTACTGCTGGAGCTGGAAGCCGACGATTTCCGCCTGGCCCTCGACCGCGCCCGCGCCGCCCTCGCCACTCGCGAGGCCGAGCAACTGCAAGCGCGAAGCAAACTGACCCAGCAAGCCAGCCTGATTGCCGCCAGCCAAGCCGATGTGGGCGCAAGTGAAGCGACCCTCGGACGCACCCAGATTGACCTGTCCCGCGCCCGCACCCTGCGCAAACCCGGCTACGTCTCGGAAGAACGGGTCACCACCCTGGCCGCCGACAGCCGCATCGCTCGCTCCCAAGTGAGCAAAGCCCAGGCCGACCTGCAGGCCCAGCGCCAACAAGTCGATGCGCTGGATGCCGAGATCAAGCGCCTCGACGCGCAAATCGCCAACGCCCGCGCCGAAGTGGCCCAAGCCGAACTCAACCTCGGCCGCACGCAGATCCGTGCCCCCATCAGTGGCTTGGTCGGTCAGCGCGCCGCACGCAACGGCCAATATGTACAAACCGGCACCTACCTGATGTCACTGGTGCCCGACGAAGACATCTGGATCCAGGCCAACTTCAAGGAAACCCAGATTGGCCCCATGGCCGTCGGTCAAAGCGCCGAACTGATCTTCGATGCTTACCCCGACACCCCGATCAGCGCCCGCGTCGACAGCCTGTTTGCCGCCTCCGGCGCACAGTTCAGCCTGCTGCCACCGGACAACGCCACCGGCAACTTCACCAAGGTGGTGCAACGCATCCCGGTGAAGCTGACCTTTGCCGCCGACAACCCGCTCAAGGGCAAAATCCGTCCGGGCATGTCGGTGCTGGTCAAGGTCTCGATCAAGGCCGCCAGCGGTGGCCGCTGACCAACTGATCCGGCCCGTCGGAGAACCCAGCCGACGGGACTGGATTGCGGTAATGAGCGCCCTGCTCGGCGCCTTTATGGCGGTGCTCGACATCCAGATCACCAACGCCTCACTGAAAGACATCCAGGGCGCACTGTCGGCCACCCTAGAAGAAGGCTCGTGGATTTCCACCTCCTACCTGGTGGCGGAGATCATCATGATCCCGCTGACCACCTGGCTGGTGCAGGTGTTCTCGGCCCGTCGCCTGGCGGTCTGGGTCTCGTCGTTTTTCCTGGTAGCCTCTCTGCTCTGCTCCATGGCCTGGAGCCTGGAGAGCATGATCGTGTTTCGCGCCTTCCAGGGCCTGACCGGCGGCGCGCTGATCCCCCTGGCCTTCACCCTGATCCTGATCAAACTGCCCGAGCATCACCGCGCCAAAGGCATGGCCATGTTTGCCGTCACGGCCACCTTCGCCCCTGCCATCGGCCCGACCCTGGGCGGCTGGCTGACAGAGAATTTCGGCTGGGAATACATCTTCTACATCAACGTGCCGCCCGGCCTGCTGATGATCGCCGGGCTGCTCTATGGCCTGGAAAAGAAAGCCACCCAGTGGCACATGCTCAATACCGCCGACTACGCCGGCATCCTGACCATGGCCATGGGCCTGGGCTGCTTGCAGGTATTCCTCGAAGAAGGCCACCGCAACAACTGGCTGGAGTCCAACCTGATCGTCGTGCTCGGCGCGACAGCGGCGATCAGCCTGATTCTCTTTGTGATTCTGCAATTTTCCCGCGACAACCCACTGCTCAACCTGCGCATCCTTGGCAACCGCAACTTCGGCCTGTGCAGCATTTCCAGCGTTGGCCTGGGCATCGGCCTGTACGGCTCGGTTTACGCGCTGCCGTTGTACCTGGCGCAAATTCAGGGCTACAACGCCATGCAGATCGGCGAAGTGATCATGTGGATGGGCGCGCCGCAGCTGCTGATCATCCCGCTGGTGCCGAAGATCATGAAATACATCTCGCCGAAATGGCTGTGCGCCTTCGGCTTTGCCATGTTCGGCATCGCCAACTTTGCCTCCGGAGTGCTCAACCCAGACTTTGCCGGCGACCAGTTGAACCAGATCCAACTGCTGCGCGCCCTTGGCCTGCCTTTCGTGATGGTGACCCTGTCACTGATCGCCACCGCCTACCTGCGCGTCGAGGATGCCGGCTCCGCCTCCAGCCTGTTCAACGTCCTGCGCAACCTCGGTGGCGCCATCGGCATCGCCCTGATCGCGACGCTGATCGACTCGCGGGCAAAAACCTATTTCGACTACCTGCGTGAAGCCCTAGTGCCGAGCAACCCACAGGTCGCCGAACGCCTGCAGCTGTGGAGCGAAACCCTCGGCAGCCAGCAAGCGGCCCTTGGCAAACTCAGCGAGATGACCCACCAGCAGGCCAGCATCATGGCCTACAATGACGCCTTCCATTTTATCGGCATTGCCCTGGGCATCAGCATGCTCGCGGTATTTTTCAGCCGCCAACTGCCGGCCACGGCCACCAACGCCAGCAGCGCCGCCCACTGATCATCATCGCCCGCCGCGCGCGGGCGAGCCCCAGGTAAGCATGTCCACCCCTGCCCGTTCCCGCACCCTACTGATCGTCATCGCCTTTGCCGTGGTCTACATCGGCTGGGGCACCACCTATTTGGCCAACCACTTCCTGCTGCGCGAGTTGCCACCTTTCGTGCTCGGCGCCTTGCGCTTCTTTCTCGCTGGCGGCCTGGCACTGGCCTGGACCCTGAGCCAGCCGCGCGCGCCGATACAACGCAGCGACTGGGGCAGCGCGCTGGCCGGCGGCATTCTGCTGATTGCGGTGGGCCAGGGCGCCCTGATTTATGCCAACCAATACCTGCCCACCGGCATTCTGGCGATGCTCTACACCACCCTGCCGCTGTGGAGCGTGGCCCTGGAATGGCTGCTGGGCGAACGCCCACCCACCTGGGTGCTGATCGGCTTAGTGATCGCCAGCGGCGGCATCGTCTTGCTGATGAGCAACAGCCTCGGCGACGAAGCGAGCACCGCGCAATGGTTTGCCGGCAGCTTGGTGGTGCTCGCCACCTTGCTCTGGGCCTGTGGCGCCTGGCTGCTGCGTCAGCGCCCACCGTTCAGTTCCAGTTGGGGCGGCTTGAGCCTGCAGATGCTGATCGGTGCCACTCTATTGGCACTGTTCGGTCTTTGGCATGGCGACTGGCAACACCTGCCCACGACCAACCTCAGTCGTGAGGCCTGGCTATGGCTGCTGTACCTGGTGCTGCCGGTCAGCCTCGGCGTGTATCCGGCTTATTTCTGGCTGCTGCGCGAAGTGCCGGCCAGCCTGGTGTCGACCTTTGCCTTCGTCAATCCAGTGGTGGCCCTGCTGCTGGGTTACCTGCTGCTCAACGAACAGCTAAGCCTCACCGCCCTGGGCGCGTGCCTGGCCACTCTGCTGGGCGTGAGCCTGATTATCTTCGGCCGTAGGTAGGGCAAGAGAACGCCCACGCAGCGCGACTACACCTGCAGCAGGCGCTCACGCAGCTTGTGGATCTCGTCGCGCAACTGCGCCGCAGCCTCGAACTCCAGATCGCGGGCCAACTGGTACATCTTCTCTTCCATCTGCCGAATGCGCTTGTTGATCTCACTCGGTGAGCGCAACTCGTTCTCGTAACGAGCCGCTTCCTCTGCAGCCTTGGCCATGCCGCGGCGCTTGTTACTGCGCGAGCCCGGCACGGTGGCACCTTCGAGGATGTCTTTGACGTCGCGGAACACGCCCTTGGGGGTAATGCCGTTGGCGAGGTTAAAGGCAATCTGCTTGTCGCGACGCCGTTCGGTCTCGCCGATGGCGCGCTCCATGGAGCCCGTCATGCGATCGGCGTAGAGAATCGCCCGACCATTGAGGTTGCGCGCGGCGCGGCCGATGGTCTGGATCAGCGAACGCTCGGAGCGCAGAAAGCCCTCCTTATCCGCATCCAGAATCGCCACCAGCGACACCTCCGGCATATCCAACCCTTCGCGCAGCAGGTTGATCCCCACCAGCACGTCGAAGGCGCCGATACGCAAGTCGCGGATGATTTCCACCCGCTCCACGGTATCAATATCCGAGTGCAGGTAACGCACACGCACGCCGTGATCACCGAGGTAATCAGTCAGGTCTTCAGCCATGCGTTTGGTCAGCGTGGTAACCAGCACCCTCTCTTCCAAGGCTACGCGCTTGCTGATCTCCGACAGCAGGTCATCGACCTGAGTCAGCGCCGGGCGCACTTCGATCATCGGATCGACAAGGCCAGTAGGCCGCACCACCTGCTCGATCACCCGCCCAGCGTGCTCGGCTTCGTAATTGCCAGGGGTCGCAGAGACGAAAATGGTCTGCGGGCTGATCGCCTCCCACTCGTCAAAACGCATCGGCCGGTTATCCAGCGCCGACGGCAAACGGAAGCCGTACTCCACCAGAGTTTCCTTACGCGAGCGGTCGCCCTTGTACATAGCGCCGACCTGGGAAACGCTGACGTGGGATTCATCAATCACCAGCAAGGCGTTGTCTGGCAGGTAATCAAACAAGGTTGGCGGCGGCGCCCCGGACTCGCGCCCGGACAGATAGCGCGAGTAGTTTTCGATGCCGTTGCAGTAGCCCAGCTCGACGATCATCTCCAGGTCGAACCGCGTGCGCTGCTCCAGCCGCTGGGCTTCCACCAGCTTGTTGTTAGCGCGCAGGTACTCCAGACGTTCCTTGAGCTCGACCTTGATCAGCTCCACCGCCTCCAGCAGCTTCTCCCGTGGCGTCACATAGTGACTCTTGGGGTAGAGGGTGTAGCGCGGCAGTTTGCGAATCACTTCGCCGGTCAGCGGGTCAAACGCACTGATCGTCTCCACCTCGTCATCGAACAACTCGATGCGAATGGCCTCCAGGTCCGACTCCGCCGGAAAGATATCGATCACGTCGCCGCGCACGCGAAAGGTGGCGCGGGCAAACTCCATGTCGTTACGGGTGTATTGCAGGTCGGCCAAGCGGCGCAGCAAGGCGCGCTGGTCCATTTTGTCCCCGCGATCAACGTGCAGGACCATCTTCAGGTACGACTCAGGATCGCCCAGACCGTAAATACAGGACACCGTGGTGACGATGATCGCGTCGCGACGCTCAAGCAGCGCCTTGGTCGCCGACAGACGCATCTGCTCGATGTGATCGTTGATCGAGGCATCCTTTTCGATAAAGGTGTCCGACGACGGCACATAGGCTTCCGGCTGGTAGTAGTCGTAGTAGGAAACAAAATACTCCACCGCGTTGTTCGGGAAGAAGCTCTTGAACTCGCCGTACAACTGCGCTGCCAGGGTCTTGTTCGGCGCCAGTACCAGGGTCGGACGCTGCACCTGAGCAATCACGTTGGCGATGCTGAATGTCTTGCCAGAGCCGGTCACCCCCAGCAGGGTTTGGTGCGAAAGACCGGCCTCCAAGCCCTCAACCATCAAGCGGATGGCCTCAGGTTGATCGCCAGCCGGCTGAAAACGCGTGACCAATTCAAACTGCGACATGCATACCTCGACAAACGCCTGTGACGCATTTGCACAATGGGCGTCAAACCCCGGTGAAAAGCGTGCTGGCGCTGTCGCCGCGCACGTCCTTGGTCGCTATAATAGCGACCCGTCTGCGCAACCCCTAACGCTAGTCGTAGCGAGGTGTTGCATGCCCTCAGTCTTTCTTTAGAGCTGCCGCATAATGAGCCTGTTCTCTGCCGTCGAAATGGCGCCACGCGACCCTATCCTGGGTCTCAATGAAGCCTTCAATGCCGATCCTCGTACCCACAAGGTGAACCTGGGTGTTGGCGTTTACTTCAACGAAGAGGGTCGTATTCCGTTGCTGCGCGCCGTCGCAGCGGCCGAACAAGCACGCATTGAAGCCCACGCGCCACGCGGTTACCTGCCCATCGAAGGCATTGCTGCCTACGACCAAGCCGTGCAAAAGCTGCTGTTTGGCAGCGATTCCGAACTGCTGGCTGCCGGTCGCGTAGTCACCACTCAATCAGTCGGTGGCACCGGCGCACTGAAAACCGGTGCTGACTTTCTCAAGCGTCTGCTGCCGAACGCCGTAGTGGCGATCAGCGATCCAAGCTGGGAAAACCACCGCGCCCTGTTTGAAGCCGCAGGCTTTCCAGTGCAGAACTACAGCTACTACGATGCCGCCAACCACGGCGTTAATCGTGCCGGCATGCTCGCCGACCTGAAGAACCTGCCAGCACGCTCGATCGTGGTACTGCACGCCTGCTGCCATAACCCGACTGGCGTCGACCTGAGCCTGGACGACTGGCAAGCCGTACTGGACGTCGTGCGCGAGCGCGAGCATGTGCCCTTCCTCGACATCGCCTACCAAGGCTTTGGTGATGGCATTGAGCAAGACGCCGCTGCCGTGCGTCTGTTTGCTGATTCAGGGCTGAACTTCCTGGTGTCCAGTTCGTTCTCGAAGTCCTTCTCACTGTATGGCGAGCGCGTGGGCGCCCTGTCGATCGTCACCAACTCAAAGGAAGAGGCTGGCCGCGTACTGTCACAAGCCAAGCGCGTAATCCGCACCAACTATTCCAACCCACCGACCCACGGTGCAACCGTCGTCGCCAGCGTGCTCAACAGCGTTGAACTGCGTGGCATGTGGGAGCAAGAGCTGGGAGAAATGCGCGAGCGCATCCGCGACATGCGTATGGCCATGGTCGAGCAACTGGCCGCCCAAGGCGCCAAACGCGACTTCAGCTTTGTTGCTCAGCAACGAGGCATGTTCTCTTATTCAGGCCTGACAGCCGAGCAGGTTGAACGCTTGAAGAACGAGTTCGCTATCTACGCCGTAGGTACCGGCCGCATCTGCGTCGCAGCGCTGAACCGCAACAACCTCGATGCTGTTACACGCGCCATAGCTCAAGTAATCTAAGCCCTTGAGCCCGAGCAAAACGCCGCTGCGGAGCCGCCCTCCGCAGCGGCGTTTTGCTTAGAGCAGTATTGACTTACCCTTTTGAATCAGTAACATACGCACCGTTGTTCCGCGATAGCTCAGTCGGTAGAGCAAATGACTGTTAATCATTGGGTCCCTGGTTCGAGTCCAGGTCGCGGAGCCAGATACCAAAAAACCCAGTCAATCGACTGGGTTTTTTATTGCCTGCAGTTTCATATACCTGCAGTGCACATCGCTCTAGCCACAATAAAAAGACCGCTCAATGAGCGGTCTTTTTATTAGCCAAAGCTCTTATTTAGTTAATGCTCAACCTGTCACGATTCTTTTCGAGAATCGCCGCGCCAATGCCTTTAACTTCAAGCAGATCATCTACCGAAGCAAAGGGGCCATTGGCTGCACGGTGATCGACAATAGATGCAGCCTTGACCTTACCGACACCCAACAGCTCGCGCTCCAGCGTTTCGGCATCCGCAGTATTCAGATTAACCTTGGATACTTGCATGCCGGCATCAACTACCCGAGCAACTTCTACCGTAGGTGTCTTAGCGGGTGGCGCATCAGCAGCGGATGTAGCCAGAGAAATGCTAGCAAGAAAGGCAAACAGCAAAGAGGAAACTTGTACTTTCAGCATTATCGACACTCCATTGATTTCATTAAGCGCGGTACTTCCTTAAACCGCGCTCAATCAAAATAGCTGCCAATCAGAGCTTGTCAAATACCGTGTCAAACTGCGCCCACTGCCTAAAAACCAAGCTGCTAAAGGCTGCCTGCGTACTGGCCGACAGGCCTAAGCATCCAGATCACAGCGGAACAAGGCTTCAAGAGAAAGCTCGGATAATTGCTTAGAGCCAGCAGACTCGCTCATCAACAGAAGCCCATACAAAAATGACACTCAAAAGAGACGCTACTGTACTTGCAGATTGTGTCGCCGAGTTTAATTTTCTTCGCGCAAAGACAAACCCCCGACCATCTTACGATGATCAGGGGTTTGGTGTAGAAGCTTGACGATGACCTA